>JAURVK010000140.1 GCA_030655535.1 Methylobacter sp.
ATAATTGCCGTGATAATGCCTGCTGACGGCGGGAAACCGGAAGCCATCGATATGCCTAAGCACAGCGGCAAGGCAATCATAAAAACCAGAAAACCGGACAGCAAATCGCTACGCCAGTTTTCTTTTAGACCGGCTAAACCGGTTTTTGGTAACCCTGGCAGGGATGGCTCAATCATAAAAATCCTCGTAACGATAAAAAGTTTATATCGAGCTATAGGCGATTAGTATGCCAACCTTACTTAATTACCATAACAACATGATTTTCAATTGTTATTTTTCTTATTTAGCAGGGAATAACAAGAAACATTCAGGTGCAAAACAACCGTTCGGTTGTTGTTTTGCACCTATGCCGGAAAAATTGCAGCTGTTTTGCTTGTTAATCAGTGATAGCCCAACTGATTGGGCGACTAAAGTCGCCGCCGCAACCCTGTCCATGTCTTAACTTAAATAGCAGTGACGCTCTTGCGTGAGAGCGGGAAATAACTTATGTAGATAGCCATGCCCTTTAGGTGACGATCTACACCTTGGTATCTCTTCGAATATTTTCGTGCTTTTTGTGTTTTTCGTGGATCAAATGATTTTTCTAGGTAGATAGTTGGAAACGGGATTTTCGACCAAAAGCTTTGGTGGTTTCAAACAATATCGCCATCGAATTTTTATGGCTTTTAGAAGTTACGCATTGACAGACAGCGTACAATATAAAAATAAAAACCCCTCGGCAAAGCCGGAAGCTTGAAAACGTGAACCCCTCAAAGCGGGTTAATTTATGTGCCGCCTAAAATATTTCGGTGGAATCGAGATTAGAATACGAACATAGACTGACATCAAATGACCTTCCCCAATCCTGCATTCTTTTTGCAATGCCAAATCTTTTAGCATCGACCCCAAATATTTCCTCAACTCCTTAATAAAGGCTTTTCTTCCTATATTTTGGAATCCAGACTATGTGGTACTTACATTCCCATTTTGTATGTTTTAAACTCTCTGGCGAATTCATCGTTTGTTTCCTTATCTTTTGAACTTTAATCGGTTCACAGATAGGGAGACTCTCGATGATTCCCGTAATTGTCAAACTTTGTGAGTCCCACAGCAGAGTTTTGGATTTACCCCGCCTTTAAGTTGATAGCCCACATTTCAATATATTCAGCATATCAAGCTTCGATAACCACTTTCAGTATTTTTCCAGGAATAAGAGAGTCGCTTATTTCAGGCGGATTCCATTTACGCAGATCGGCGATTGAGACATTGAATTTACGAGAAATTTGTGCCAGTGAATCGCCTTTTTTTACTGTGTACTTAATCGTACGAATTCCTGCTGATGATGCTTGAACATATTGATTAGCGGCTTTAATAGTCAGCTTCTGACCTGAAAGCAATGTTGTTTTTACAGTTGTTTTGTTCCAGCTCGCTATATCGTTAGTGCTAACTGAAAATTTCTGCGCTATATTCCAGAACGTGTCGCCTTTTTGTACAATATAAATTTGGGTGGATCCCGATTTATTTTTAGCTATTTTGACAGTGTGCTTTGTATCAGCGGTTTCTTGTGACCGCGGCAGCTTTAAAAGCATGCCGGAGTTGATAGAATTACTCGTTAAATGGTTGGTCTGACGAATTGATTGAACAGTTGTGTTATTCCTGCTGGCAATAGATAAGAGAGTTTCCCCGGCTGTAACCCTGTGTTGGTTTGAGACACTCTGGGGTTCGTCACGTCGAGTTTGTGCCATCGTCTCGTAGTGATAGCGTTTCATATCGACCCGTTCTTCGTAGGGTAATTGCGCCAAATTTTGCTTAAAAGATTGTACTTTGGCGACGGGAATTAACAAGTGATGCGGCCCTTGCGGCGCGGTACTTGAATGGTTAAAGGCCGGATTTAATTTTAAAAACTCATTAAGAGGTGTGCTAGCCAGTTCTGCGGCTTTGTTTAAATCCAGCTGGGATCTAACGTCAACAAGTTCACAGTAGGGTTTATTAGGGATATGTTGTAAATTGATATTATATTTTTCAGCATTGGCAAATATTTTGGCTATGGCCAGCAGCCGCGGTACATAGTCTGCCGTTTCCTTGGGAATATCTAATGACCAGTAATCGGTTGCCAAATTGAGATTTTCATTTTTTTCGATAGCTTTTCTGACATTGCCTTTGCCAAAATTATAGGAGGCCAGCGCAAGATACCAATCGCCATCAAAAGTCTCGCCCAGATGTTTAAGAAAAGCGGTTGCCGCTTTGGTTGAGGCATAAACATCGCGACGGCCATCATACCAACCATTTTGTTGAAGACCATACAGACGACCTGTCGCCGGTATAAATTGCCAGAGTCCCGATGCATCGCTTTTCGAATACGCTACCGGCACAAAGGCACTCTCAACAATAGGTAACAAAGCCAGTTCGCCCGGGATATGTTTTGCTTCGACCTCGTCGAGAATAAGATGCAGATAAGGTTCAGCCCGTTGCTGAACTCTAGCAATATAAGCGGGGTGTTGTAAGTACCAGTTTAACTCGCGATCAATTCGTTCGTTTTCAATATCGGGTAGCGAATATAACGATAGTAACCGTTCCCAAACCGTATTCTTGTACTTTGCCGGTACTGTGTGCTTTTGTTTGCCGAACGGATGGAGAGTATGTCTCACATAATGGAGAGCATGCCTCACATAACCGTCATCCATTTCGGAGGTGGCAGGCGGCTTATCGTTAAAAGATTTTTTTGAGGTTGTAGAGCAGCCTGTTGCCATTAAAAAGGTCAATAGTAGTAAAAATTTAACTAACCGGTTAAAGTTAATGCGCATCACCTAAGCCTTTTAAGAATGAAGTTTTTTATTAGAATGTTATTATTATAGCTTGTTTTCATTGAAAATCATCAACATCAGATAGTGTAGAGTTAGCACATGAAACGCAATTTCTTATTTGCCTGGTATCAAACGCCAAGAGGCAAGCTGCTACAACAGCTTGAAGCCGATTATATACAACGATCTATTACCGTCAGCTGTCAACAGACTATTTTGCAGATTGGCGGTTTGGACTGGGAAAATGAATTCATCGATTGCTCTTTATACAAAAATTTTACGATACTCGATGCCAAAAACCTGGGCTGCAATAAAGCGAGAAAAATTTGTGCAAAATCATACAGCCTACCCTTGCAAAGCAACTGTATCGACATGATCATAGTACCGCACTTGTTGGAGTTTGATGCCTTCCGGTTTCAGACCATACGGGAAGTAGAACGTGTTTTGAAACCGGAAGGAATATTAATTGTGTTGAATTTCAATCCTTGGAGTCTATGGGTTAGATACCAGTATTTGTGGGATAAAAAAATGGCTGATTCATGGGGAGGACACTTTATTTCCCGATCAAGGATTTTAGACTGGCTAAAATTATTAAATTTTGAAGTAATCGTATCCTCGGAGTTTAATTTGGATACGGTAAAATCGATTCATGGAAAATTCATAACTCGAGGACACTCGCTCACATCAACCGCCTATGCGATTAAAGCTATCAAGCGCCGTTACAACCTAATTCCCTTAACACCGGTAAAAGCGCTACCCCCCCGTTCAATCTTGGTAAACTCACTTAATTCACCCACAACACAGAAAAATAGACATGACTAATTCCGTCATTATTTATACCGATGGTGCTTGTAAAGGAAACCCTGGGCCGGGCGGCTGGGGAGTTATACTCAGCTATAAGGACACCGTTAAAGAACTTTTTGGCGGCGACCCCGATACCACCAACAATCGTATGGAGTTGATGGCGGCAATCCAGGCATTGGAAACCCTAAGCAAACCCTGTTCCGTACAAATCAATACCGACTCAAAATATGTACTGCAAGGCATTACCGAATGGATGATCAACTGGAAAAAACGCGGCTGGAAAACGGCCTCCAGAGCCCCGGTTAAAAATGAAGATCTATGGCGCAGGTTGGATGCAGCCATTCAACGACACAATATTGAATGGACATGGGTAAAAGGTCATTCAGGCGATAAAGATAACGACAGAGCGGATGAACTGGCTAATCTTGGTATTGATTCTTTAAAATAATCAGGACTGACGCTTTAAACTGCCTGATGTCTGCGCTCAATTATTCGACAAGCTCACGACTCAGGGCGAACTGGCTTAACCCCCTTTTATACGTTAGCCTACCGACTCGTAAATTTGCTTTATCCTCCCTACCCCTTATAATCATTTCTGCTTTCAGGTTCCAGAGGGTTTTTCAGACCCAATGGTTAAACGGGAAGTCGGTAAGGTTTTGACCGAATCCGACGCTGCCCCCGCAACGGTATATAAGTAAAAGTTTCATCGAGATGCCACTGTGTTCACGCATGGGAAGGTGATGATTCAGGCTAACGCCACTTATAAGCCCGGAGACCGGCCCGAAAGTGTAATTCGGTACAGCGGAGGGCTGTCAGCGAAAATGACAGTATAGCTCCGCGTCATCTCTCGTTTTCTTTTGTCCTCTGTTGTGTAAATCAACCATCATGCGCGGGCGGCGCAGAGAGGACACACATGCAAAAATTCATCTTCGGCTCATTATTACTCACGGGCTTTAATACCCAGTTATATGCGCAGGAAACTCCGCAAAATCTTCCCGAAATGGTTGTTACGGCAACCCGAACAAAGACCGCTAAAAACCAGCTGGCGGCTGCGGCCACCGTCCATACCCGGAAGGATATTGATCGCCTGCAGGCTAAAACCTTACCGGAACTGTTAAGCGGCACGACTGGAATCGACATCACACAAAATGGCGGCTTCGGAAAAACTACCAATGTGTTCATGCGCGGAACCAATGCCGATCACGTATTGGTGCTGATTGACGGTATTAAAGTCGGCTCTGTTACCGCTGGCACCTCGCCCTTTGAATTTATCCCACTCGATCAGGTCGAGCGAGTGGAAATCATTCGCGGGCCTCAATCGAGCCTATACGGTTCGGAGGCGATAGGCGGGGTTATCCAGATTTTTACCCGCAAAGGCGGACGGGAGGATAAGCCCAGCGTCACCCTGGATGCAGGCGGCGGCAGCTATGACACATACCGCGCTTCCGGCACCGTCAGCGGCAAATGGAAAAACAGCTGGTATACCTTGGGTTCATCGCAGTTCGGTTCTCAGGGCTTTAATTCCCGACAGCCAACCCCGGGACGCTTCGGCGTTAATCAGCCGGACAAGGACGGTTACCTGAACACGGCGCTGAACGCCCGATTAGGTCGCCGTTTTGACAACAATGCCGAAGTTGAGGCGTTTTTTATGCGGGCTGAGGGAAAAACCGAATATGACGGTAACTTCCAAAACAAGACGGAATTTGTAGAACAGGTCGTTGGCACTACCGCCAGCATCAACATTGTCGATAACTGGCGTTCAATACTGCGTCTGGGACAAAGCCGCGACGATGGCGACAACTTTGCGCCTGATGGGGCATTTTCCAGCCGGTTTAACAGTACCCGCTGGAACGCCGGTTGGCTGAATGAGGTCGCCTTGTCTGACGATCACCAATTGGTTATCGGCTCCGATTACCGATTGGATGAAGTGGACAGCTCATCCGCCTACAAAGAGAGTTCCCGTTATGATGCGGGTATTTTTGCCGAATTGCACAGCCGCATACTGGACGATCACTTTGTCAATGCATCGGTACGCGGGGATAAGAACGAGGCCTTCGGCGATCAGGTGACCGGCAATTTCGGTTGGCGTTATAGCGGGGACTACGGCATCAGCCCGTTTGCCAGTTTTGGCAATGCGTTTAAAGCGCCGACATTTAATCAGCTTTATTTCCCGGGATTCGGAAATTCCTCACTTGAAGCCGAACAATCAACGTCATTCGAAGCGGGACTGGCCGGCGATCATGATTGGATGCAATGGGAAATTCGCGGTTATCACACCGATATCGACAATTTGATCGTGACGGTAACGGACCCTACAACCTTTCTATCCAGCGCGGAAAACCTCGGCAAAGCGAAAATTGACGGCATTGAAGCCGAAATCGTAACTCAAACAATGGGTTGGGACAGCAAACTGAACATGAGCCTGTTAAGCCCTAAAAACAAAGAGACCAATATGCGACTGCCGCGCCGCGCGGAAAAAACCTTATCTTATGATTTATCGCGCTCATTCGGGCAGTTTGATTTGGGCGCTAATGTGCTGGCTCAAAGTGACCGTTTTGACGATGCGCTGAACAAAACCAAGGTTGCCGGTTACGTAACAATTGATTTACGCTCGGCCTATCATTTAAGTAAAAACTGGATGCTGAGCGCAAAATTAAACAATCTGCTGGATAAACAGTATCAAACCATCAATACCTACAATACCGCAGACCGGAACTTCTTTATTTCAATCCACTATAACAACTAACCCAAGGGAAACAACATCATGAACATAAAACAATGGTTGCAAGTCGAGTATTTGCCTGTCCCCCTGATTGCGCTGATGGCGCTGACGCGCTTTCATCACTTTGGCGACATGTTGCATCTGCCCGATGCAACGCTTGCGGTTTTTTTCTTTGCCGGTTTTTACCGCAAAAAAGCCTTCTTTGTCTTCTTGCTGGCTCTGGCGGGATTAATCGATTACATCGCCATCGCAAACGGCACCAGCAGCTGGTGCGTGTCGCCCGCCTATGTTTTCCTGATTCCTACTTATGCGGTCATGTGGTTTGCAGGCCGCTACTGCTCGGCATTTAAATCGCTAAAAGCGGCTGAACTGGCCCTGCAGTTTGGTGTGGTAACGCTGGCAATATCGGCTGCATTTGCCATTTCAAACGGCAGCTTTTATTTGCTTTCAGGCCGTTATACGGATTTATCCTGGGGACAATATCTTGCGCGGGTAGCCCAGTATTACCCGCCTTATGTCAGTTCTGCCCTGCTCTATGCGGTTTTGGGTTATGGCATCATGAAGCTGGTCAAGTCATTGCCCGCTTTGGCGGCCAGACATAAAGAAATCTAAAAAAGCCGCCTCGGGTTAACGGCTGTTATATCCCAGAGGGTATTGTCGTTAACCCAATATCAGCCATAAAGGTTTGCGGTATCCGGCGCTTATATTTATTTTTCTAAAAAAAATCAGTTAAACCAAGAGGCTGTCGGACAGGATTCGGCATTTCGATCATTGCTTGTCCGACACGGATTTTGGGCGGCATTGATTCTTCGGTTCGTCAACTGATTATCACTGTTTCACATTAATAGGTGAATTTACAAAGTAAATCGTGAACCTGCGCGGTGGATTCGGGATTTTTTCCTATAGGCGGCACGGTTGATATGGAGATTTAAGCGCCGACTCAGATTTTAATTATCACAATACACAATTATATTTCATAATGCGCAATGAAGATCACCGTCAACTTGTCGCGCCGCACGTCATAAGACCCCTTGCAAACGAGCGTACCTTTCCGCAATATAGCGCATTTTTAGCTTGGCCATTGACAGTTGACCCTATCATAAAATTAGATATGAAAATGAAGGGCTTTATGGATCATGCCGAATAATCTGCACCAAATCCGACAATTAGCGCCGTATCTGTGCCCTGTTTTATAGCCGGTTGGCCATCCCATCCATGAGTTTACGTAAGAAATCGATTAAACATTATTGCCAATGGAAGAGCTGATTCATTTTATCCAAACCAATGTGCCTTATGCGCCCTATATTATTTTCGGCGCATTACTGCTGGCCGGACTTAACATACCCGTTTCCGAAGACGCCATGCTGTTCGTCTCGGCGGTTTTAGCCAGTATCTACCCCGATTATCTGGTGCAGCTTTTCATCGCCGTTTATCTGGGCGCATATCTTTCCGATCTGGTCTGCTACTGGCTTGGACGAATATTAGGCGCGAAACTATTTGAAATCCGGTTTTTCGCCAACATGGTTTCCGCCAAAAGAATCGAAAAAATCCATCTTTTCTATGAAAAATATGGCTTGATTACCATTTTAGTGGGACGCTTCATTCCTTTCGGCGTAAGAAACGGTTTATTCCTGACTGCCGGATTAGGGCGAATGAATTTCCTGAAATTTGCACTCGCCGATTTAACAGCCTGTACAATCACCACGATTTCTTATTTCTCGCTTTATTACCACTACGGTAATAACGTGATTGACTATATAAAAACCGGCAATAAAATTGCATTCGCTGTCGCGGCCACGCTGACAGCCATCATTTATTACCTGTTCAAAAAACCAAGGCGCATATAGCTGATGAATGCCAAACACCGACTTCCAGGCCTATTATTACTGGCGCTCATTTCAATAGTTCTTAGTGTGGGCTGTAGCAAGACCATCACATCGGCGCCTGACGTTACTTTGACCACCATCACCGGTAAAAAAATCGCCCTGAAAGATTTGCGCGGCAAGCCGGTTATCGTCACTTTCTGGGCGACCGACTGCCCCTCTTGTATCGAAGAAATCCCCGATTTAATCGATCTGTATACCCGGTATCATGCCTCGGGTCTGGAGATGATCGCCGTTGCGATGTATTACGACCCGCCGAATCATGTCGTCGATATGACTAAGACTAAACAACTGCCTTACAATGTGGCGCTGGATGTAAACTCCGAACACGCCGAAGCTTTTGGCGGCGTCATGTTTACACCCAGTACCTTTTTGATCGGCCCGGACGGTTCGGTTGTTAAAAAAGAAACCGGGCTTTTCGACTCGGCAAAAATGAAAACAAATATCGAATCACTACTAAAAGGCTAGCTCATGCTCTGGTTAAAAGCGTTACACCTTCTATTTATGGTCACCTGGTTTGCCGGCCTGTTTTACCTGCCGCGCCTGTATGTTTACCATGCAATGAGCGGTGACGAAATCAGCAATGAACACTTTAAAATAATGGAGCGCAAACTGTTCTTCGGCATTATGACGCCGGGCATGGTCGCAACGTTGATATTCGGCTTCTGGATGCTGATTGCTTACGACTGGACTGTTTATGCCAATGCCGGTTGGCTACATGCAAAACTGCTGCTGCTGATGTTGACGCTGATTTATCACTATTTCTGTTATCTGTGGCTGCTGGATTTTAAACATGACCGCAACCTGCGCAGCCATATTTTTTACCGCTGGATGAATGAAGTACCGGTTTTATTTTTGGTCGGTATTGTAATTCTGGCAGTTGTTAAGCCTTTTTGATGCGATAAATGCTTTACAATACAGCATCCTCATTTTAGAAAAAATGGAGTTGAAGCCATGATGACAGTAGAACTAGACGACGAAACAGCGCTCTTGCTCAATCAATTGATCCAGCGGGAACATATAGACGCAACGCAATTGGTCAAGCAAGCTCTCGCCGATTATCTTGGCAGCCTGCAAACTACCCACACCGGAAAGAAAGAGCTTATGTCCGACATAATTGCCACACTGCCCAGTTTGCCGACGTTTACAGGTGACCCGTTGGCCATTCAAAAGGCGTTGCGCAATGAATGGGATTAGCTATTTGCTCGATACCAATATCATCATTGGTATGTATCAGAAAAGCGCTGAGGTCATGGCCTTAATGCAAGCCAAGCAAGTTAGCATAAGCCAATGTGCCTATAGCGGCATCACCCGTATGGAATTGCTCAGCTTTCCCGGCATAACCGAAAACGAAGAGAGGGCTTAGCAGAAGCAAAAGACTTTGAAAAACTAAAAAACACACATTTTTTGAAATGCTTAATATTCTAGAGAAAACATGAATCTATCCGACTTTACCCACAGCGCCTATATTGCCAGCCTTTCGGGCGGCTTATTGATCGGCATAGCCGCTGCAATGTTTGTGTTATTGAACGGCCGGATTGCCGGAATCAGCGGGATTTTGGCTGGCCTGCTTCAGGCCGGCAAAGGAGACAAACTCTGGCGCGTGATGTTTGTGCTCGGCATGGTAATTGCGCCTTTTGTTTATCGACTTGCTTTCGACCTGCCCGCTGCGACTATCGAGGCGGGAACCATACAATTGATCATTGCCGGCCTGTTAGTGGGCCTGGGTACCAGCTATGCGTCAGGATGCACCAGCGGCCATGGCGTCTGCGGCATTTCTCGCGGATCGATTCGCTCCATTGCCGCAACACTGACATTCATGACGGGCGGTTTTATCACCGTCTATCTGACTCGCCACTTGCTGGGGCTCTAATCATGTTGAATATGAATGCTTTTCTCGTTGGACTGTTGTTTGGTCTGGGTCTCATCATCTCCGGCATGACCGACCCGTCGAAGGTCATTGGCTTTCTGGACTTGGCCGGGGCTTGGGACCCGTCTCTCGCATTCGTGATGGGAGGGGCTATCCTGATTGGAGCCGGAGCCTTCACTATCGCTAAAAAACGTCGGCACAGTTTTTTGGGAGCCCCTATGCGGTTGTCCTCAGCAACCAAACTGGATAAAAGCTTGTTAATAGGCAGTCTGGTTTTTGGAATCGGCTGGGGACTTTCAGGATTTTGCCCCGGGCCTGCTGTTGTAAGTGCAGCCGCAGGACAACCCAAAGCCTGGATATTTGTTGCGGCGATGCTGGCCGGAATGGCTTTGTACGGCATGATCGAGCGGCGCGGGAAGCGATACGTCTGACTGAAGACTAAAAAGTTAGTAACTATTCAGCGTATCGAAAAACCCTAAAATCGCTGAGAACTTAACCCCTCTCCTGATGAAGATAGGGGAATTAAACAAGCGGGTAGGATGTGCTGAACAAAGTGAAGCGCATCTCTCGCGATTGATGCGCTTCGTACCTCGGCAACTGCTCCTGCGTTGCTCTACCTCCTGCATCCATGCAGTCGTCAGCACATCCTACGCTGGCTCTTCTTTGTTAATCAGAAAATAAACTACCGGAATCACTAACAAGGAAAACAAGGTCGAGGCAAAAATACCGAAGATAAAGCTCCATGCCAGCCCTGAAAATATCGGATCGAAAATAATCACAAACGCGCCGAACATGGCCGCTCCGGCTGTCAGGAATATAGGCCGCAAGCGTACCGCACCGGCTTCAATCAAGGCTTCCGCCAGAGATACATCGGCACGGACGCGGATGCGCTCGATAAAATCGATCAGAATAATCGAGTTGCGCACCACGATACCCGCCAATGCAATCATGCCGATCATCGCGGTGGCGGTAAAATAAATCGGGTTGGGGTAACCGGCGATAGGCGCAGCAAACAGATTAAGCAACCAAAAGCCCGGCATAATGCCGATAACGGTCAACGGAATGGCAATCATCATCACCAGCGGCACGCTCAGCGATCCGGTTTGCCCTACCAGCAGAACGTAGATCATCACCAACGCGGCCGCAAAGGCCAAGCCAAGATCTCGAAACACATCGACGGTAATTTTCCATTCGCCCTCCCCTGCCAATTCGGCGGTATAACCTTCCGGCAAGGGGCGCTCAGCCAGAACATCATTCAAATCGAAAACCGCTTCCACCGGGCTTCGTCCCGCCATTCCGGCAACCACATAATTCACCCGTTGCAGGTTCTTGTGAAAAATAGGCTGATCTTCAGTTTCACTATTGGCGCTGCTTATTTCACTTAACGGTATCAAATCGCCCTGCCCGGTTTTCACGCGCAAAGCCAATAAATCGGCAACGGACGAGCGAAGCGCGCGAGGCAATTGCAGGGTAATTTCCAGCGGTTGGCGTTCGCTGTCTACATGGACGATGCCGACAGTCTGGCCTGCGGCAGCAATGCGCAGGGTTTGTGCAACTTGCGCGACGCTGATGCCGGACAACGCGGCTTTCTCCCGGTTCAAGTGAAAATGGACTTTGTCATGTTGCGCTTCGGAATAATCGTCGACATCGACCACACCCTCGGTTTTTTCCATATAGGCCCTGACGCGCTTGGATACGGCGACCAGGCTGTCGATACTGGCTTCAGGCGGGCCGTAGACTTCAGCGACCAGATCGGAAAGCACCGGCGGCCCCGGAGGAATTTCTACGATTTTAAGGTTTGCGCCGTATTGTTTGCCGAGCCGTTCTATTTCGGGCCGAATGCGCAAGGCGATTTCATGCGATTGTTGCTCCCGCCGGTCTTTAGGCAATAGATTGATCCTGACTTCACCCACATAACCGCCGCTGCGCAAATAATAGTGGCGAACCATGCCGTTAAAGTCCATCGGCGCGGCGAGTCCCGTATAGGTTTGATAATCGGTGACTTCGTTGACGGTGGACAGATAGCTGCCCAGGGCGCGCGCGACTTCATCGGTTTGTTCAAGCGTCGAGCCGCGCGGCATATCGATCATGATTTGCAATTCGTTTTTATTGTCGAACGGCAATAACTTGAGCGGAACGGCGCGGGTAATGGCCAGCAGGGTCGAGCCGACAAAGGCTATCAACACGATCAGCAAGAATAATTTGGCCCGTCCCGAGCTCGCAAGCAACGGCCCGAGTGCGGCGTTATAAGCCCGATAGATAAACGTCTGTTTAAGCTCTAACGGCGCTTCATCGCTATGCTTGTGGTATTCGCTTTGCAGCAGTTTGAAACTCGCCCACGGCGTGACGGTAAAGGCGACAATCAGGGAAACAATCATCGCTATCGGCACGTTAAACGCCATCGGCGCCATGTACGGCCCCATCATGCCGGTAATAAAAAACATCGGCAGGAATGACACGATCACGGTAAAAGTCGCCAGAATGGTCGGCGGCCTGACTTCATCGACCGCCGTCAACAATGCTTCCAGCGGCGATTCCTTGCGTAGTTTATAGTGCCTGTGGATGTTTTCGACATCGACTATCGGGTCGTCGACCAGCAAGCCCAATGACAGGATCAAGGCAAACAGGGTGACGCGGTTGATGGTGTAACCGGAGAGATAATCCAGCAACAAGGTCAACGCCAAGGTCATCGGCACGGCGATGGAGACGATAAACGACTCTTTCAGTCCCAGCGAAAAAGCCAGCAATACCACGATAATCACGATCGCGAAACTCAAGTGCTTAACCAGTTCGTTGACTTTGTGGTTGGCCGTTTCGCCGTAATCGCGGCTGATGCTCAGCAAAACAGCTTCAGGAATCAGCGTGCCGTGCATTTTTTCTGCGGTGGCGATAACGGCTTCGGCGACGTGTACGGCATTGCTGCCTTTACGTTTGGCGACGGCAATGGTCACCATCTGCCGTTCCTGCCCGACTTGCGGCTGGTTGCCGGTGGCCTTGCCTATCGTCGGCAAAGCATCGACCGCAGGACCAAAGCCGATACGGGTGTAATGATCGACATCGGCCGGGCCGTCTTCAATACGCGCCACATCGCGCAGGTAAACAGGCCGCCCCGCAACGCTTTTGATGACGGTCGCGCCGACTTCGTCCGATGACTCGAAATGCGGCCCGGCTTCCAGCAGGATTTCGCGGTTGCCGCGTTCAATACTGCCGACTTGCAGATTGACGTTGCCATCAGCCAGCGCCTGGGTGATTTCAAGCAAGGTTACGCCGTGCGCGGCCAGTGCGGCAGGGTTGGCATAAATCGACACCCGCCGCTGTGCGCCGCCGACGACCCAGCTTTTGCCGACATCGCCGACACTTCTCAGGGAAATAATCAACTCGTCGGCGATACGTCGCAAGGCCATCGAATCGTAACTATCGTTCTGCGCAGAAAGCGTCAGCAACACGATAGGCACGTTGTCGATTTCAACCGGCGACACTTTCCAGTGGGTGACGCCCGGCGGAATCAGGTTCTGGTTGGACATCAGCCTGTCCCAAGTCTTGACCAGACTGTCTTCAAAATCCTGCCCGACGAAATAACGCACGGTAACAACCGCCGCACCGGGTTTGGAGACGGAATACACATATTCCACGCCTTCAAGCTGTTTGAGTAAAACCTCCAGCGGCGTGGCGACCAGTTTTTCAACTTCTTCGCTGGAAGCGCCCGGATATTCAACAAGCACATCCATAACCGGCACGACAATCTGCGGGTCTTCTTCGCGAGGCGTGAGAATCAGCGCGGCCGCTCCCGCCAACAGCGAAATAATCAGGAACAGGATGGAAAGCTGCGAAGTGGTAAAAATTTCGACAATCTTGGTCGTCAATCCGCGTTTGGGACTTTGGTTTTGCAGACCGTCCATTATTGCGCCTGCTGAAAATGAGTGATGACGGTTTCGCCGACATGCAAACCGGAAATGACTTCAACCCGGTCGCCGAAGGTTTTGCCCGTTCTGATATGGCGCATAAGTTGCCGACCTTCCGACCAGATCTTGACGACTTCCAGTTGCCCGATATGCAGCACTGCGCTGGCAGGAATCAATAAGGCTTCATGTTGACCGCAGGCCTGTTCCAGCCAGCCGAAATACCCCGGTTGCAGGCCTTCGATGGCAGGCAACGCGATTTTAATCAGCCGGGTGCGGGTTTGCGGATCGACTTCGGGACTGATCTCGTCAATTTGGGCGCTGGCGGTTAGGCCCAGAGTATCAATGCGCACGGTGACGTCCATGCCGATGCTGTAACGCCCGGCGCAAGTGCTCGGGACCTCGGCCTCAAGCCTTAACCCCTGCGGCGTTTGCAAAGTCGCCACGGGTACGCCGGGCAGTCCCATGTCGCCGGGCTCTTTAAGGCGTTTAACGACAATGCCGTCAAATGGAGCGAGCAACAGTGTATCGGCCAGACGGGATCTGATTTCAGTGACAGCGCTTGCCGCCTGATTGACACCGGCTTGCGCCTCTTTTGCCCTGGCGACTACGGCATCAAAACTTTCGCGGGTCGCCGCATCGACGCTGTACAAGCTGCGGGTACGCTGTGCGTCAGCCTGGGCGCGATTTGCCTGGGCATTGGCTCCGGCAAGCGCGGCAAGCGCGGCATTTTCCTGAGCCTTAATATCACGCTCGTCAAGTCGGGCGATGACGTCGCCTTTTTTGACTTTGTCGCCCGCATTGACCTTGATCTCGATAATCCGGGCCGTCATTTTGGGGGCGATATTGGCAACGGTTCTTGACCTCACCGTGCCGGGCCAAGCAAGAATATCGTCAACCTGCTTTTTTTCGACAACAGCCGTGTTGCCTGGCGTGTTTGAATCGCCGACCTGTGGACTTAGTCCGGGAGGTACTTTGCTGACAAAACTGCCTTGCATATAAAGCAACAACAGAATCAAGGCTAAAACGGCACCGGAAATAGTGACGATTTTGTTGATATTTTTAGGTTCGATTTGTGACATAAGATTTCCTTTATCTTAAAAAAATCATTTAATCCACGAAAAGCACGAAAGACACGAAATAAATCTTATCGTTCCCACGCTCCGGCGTGGGAACGCCGTGGCAGACGCTCCTGAGACTATGAAAGATGCGTTTTTAGCATATATCTAATAAATAAACACGGAGAGCACGAAGTTTTTAATGCATTGAATTAATGTTGTTATTTTCTCCGTGTCCTTCGTGTTCTCTGTGATAAATAATTTTTTCAGCTCGATTTGGATAATACTTCTCACAGCCTCTCCTGCGCCCCGCAACGCTGGAGCGTTGCAAACTGAGTTCCCACGCCGGAGCGTGGGAACTATTAAGTTTATTTCCAATCGCCGACTGCTTTTTTCAATGCGGCTTCGGCACTCAGGGCATCGTAATGCGCGGCAATCGTGTTGGCGTGGGCTTTATTCCTGGCAACTTCAGCTTCGATATAACGGGTCACCGTCGCTGTTTCCGCACGCCGTTGTTCATTAACCAGCCTTAACGCTTCGTCGGCAGCGCGCACCGATGCTTCGGCGACCCGCATACGAGCCAGGGCTTCTTCCAGATTCAGGGAAGCAATTTTTACTTCCTGTTCGATGGCCAGCTTGGTTTTGCGTTCTGTTTCACGGGCTTCGGCGGCTTTTCGTTCCGCAACGCTGACGCGGTTTTTGGTCTCCAACCCGGAAAACAAATCCATTTCGACGCTGACTCCGGCGGTGACATTGTCTTTGCTGCCGGAAAATCCGGGAGATTGGCTGTTTTGTCCGTAACTCACATAAGCATCGGCTCTGGGCAAATAAGCGCCTTGCTCGTTTTTTAACTTAGCCTGAGCAATTTCCACCTGACTGGCTGCCGCTTTAACTTCCGGGCGTTGCGTCATCGCAAGCTCTAGCAAGTCGTTAAACAATGCCGTCATTTTGGGTTCGGGCAACATCGAAAATGACGACGCGACAGTAAACGCGTGATCCGCTGATAGGCCGAGCAAGGTAGCGATGCCGATCTTGGATAGCTCGATGCCGTTGGCTGCCCTGATTTCGGCTTCCTGCGCTTCAGCCGATTTCACTTCCAGCGATAAAACGTCGGATTTAAGTACGGTTCCTGCTTCGTACCGCAGTTTCGTTTGCTTCAGCTCGCTGGTAATTGCGGCAATGGAATCCTGGGCGACTTTATGCGCTTCCTGCGCGGCCAAATAGGCGTAATATGAAGCAGTTACGGCTTCAATCAAGGCATTGCGCACCGTTGAGCGTTCGAACTCCGCCGCGTCTATGCCCAGCTCCGCCGCTTTACTGTTCTGATAATCCTGACCGCCACGGAACAGTGACAGTTTTCCTATAATTTCGGGGCGGAAATTTTGTCGATAACCGGGATTATTAATGTTATTGATCGAGTTGGAATTAAAATCCCTTTGCGCCACAATCATCGAAAAGACTTGCGCGGGATTGTTGGAATGATCGTAGCCAACCCTGGCGGTTACTTGCGGATAAAATGCAGACAGGGCCACACCCAGCTGAGCTTCAGCCTGGCCGAGGCGCTCGGCGGCAATTTGCATATCAGGGTTGTTGGCTAAGGCGTAATCAATAGCCTGATCCAGCGTAAAGGACTGGAGGGCCGATTTTTCCGGTACGGCTTGATCAGCAGAGTTTTGAGGAACATTTTCCGCTACGGCTGAAACGTTCGATAGCATGAGTATCGGTAATAGACTTAATGCCAGTTTGTTTTTTATTGCTTTAAGCATAATCTTCACGTACCTGTTAAGAAATCGGCAAAAGTCTTTAAACTCTTTTTCACCACGAAGGATTATTCTTCGTGGTGAAAAATATAACAGCGATTTTATTGCGATGTACACCCACTATACGCAATCAGAATGCGCTACCCGGTTTAACACCCAACTTTTTAAGCATGATTGCCATCGGACAAAATCCCGTAAATGCCGACTGCAACAAATTAGCGCCGACAAATGCGGTGAACCACAGCCACAATTCGGAATGATAATGCGCCAGCAACAAGCTGATCAAAATAAAGCTGCCTGCAACAGCAAAAACTACGCGATCAATAGTCATCTTAGTTTCCTTTCAAACGGACTATGCCTATTAATTTGAGCATCATCCTTTCATAAAAAGGCTCGCTGATGCCTTTTCTGATTTTACGCATGAAATATTTCTCGAAACCGATTTTAGCCCAATGCACCCATTTACCTTCGGCCGACCAAGTTACATTACGCGGCGGAATTTGCGGTTTGGCCAGAAAAGCCACCCCGGAATCGCCGAAATCGGCCAGACATAAAGCATTCAATGTCGCTCTGTGGGTCGGCTCCTTGCCGGCCAGCTCGTCGGCGATATTATGCGCCGTGGCGGTCACCATCGATTCGATCATATAGCCTGTTTTCGGCGCACCAACCGGTACCGGCGTCGCTTCAACGGGCGGAATGGCAATGCAAACGCCGATGGAATAGATATTTTTAAAGGTAAGATTGCGCTGATGCTCGTCCACCAAAACAAAGCCGCGCGGGTTAACCAGGCCTTCAATGCCGACATTGCGCACCGCATCAACGCCGGTAAAAGCGGGTAACATCATTGAATGCTTGAACGGCAGCTCATGTTTTTTCTTGTCTTTGCCTTCATCATCGACCTCGGTGACAAACATCATGCCGGGTTCGATTTTGTCGACCTTGGCATTGGTTATCCACTTGATGGTCTTGTCGCGCAAAGCGCTTTCCAGCATACCTTTGGTGTCGCCTACTCCACCCAAACCCAAATGCCCGATATAGGGTTCTGCGGTAACAAACGTCATCGGCACTTTATCGCGTATTTTCCTTTTGCGTAATTCCGCTTCGAGAATCATTAAATATTCATACGCAGGTCCGTAACAGGAGGCACCCTGAACCGCGCCGATGACTATCGGCCCTGGATTTTCCATGAATTTTTCCCAATCTTTTATAGCAACTTCGGCATGATCGACATGACAGACTGAGGAGGTATAACCATCAGGGCCTAAGCCGGGAACTTCATCGAATGCCAGGCGGGGCCCTGTCGCAATAATCAGGAAGTCGTAAGCAACGGCAGAGCCATCTTCCAGTTGAACCTGATTATTGACCGGATCGACTTTCGATGCGGCTTTTTGAATAAATTCTATGCCTTTCTTTTTAAAAACCGGGGCTAATTCAATCTTCAACTCTTCAGGTGTTCGCCATTTTGGCGGAACCCAGGGATTTGACGGGACGAAATGAAAAGTCGGGCTATCGGAAATCACGATGACATCATGATTTTTTCCTACCGTTTCCTTCATTTCGTAAGCCATGGGTACGCCGCCAATGCCTGCACCTAAAATTACTATACGAGCCATGATATTCTCCTGATTAATAATCATTATTACGAGCCTTAATCGTCGAGGTTAATTTAAAATCTCATTAAAGTGAATAAGTACATCTACTAGGTAATAAAAAAGAAAAGTCATTAAACCGTAACCGATCAGACAGTATCGAAAGACTTAAAAGCACATTTGTATATTAGTAATTACTAATATACGATAACACGCTTTTATTTTGGCATGCAAGTCTAATTGTTAGAATAAAGCACGCTCAAAGTATGTGTTGTTTCTCAAAGTGTAATTTGTTCTAATCGCAAACAGGATTGGTTTACTTTGTTTTCAATGCCATTCATCTCAAGTTCTGATCTACAGGACTGCAATCTATATAGGGGAATTTATGATTTCAGAAGCCGTGGTTGATTTATCGCGCTGGCAGTTTGCAGCAACTTCGCTATATCATTTTCTGTTTGTTCCGTTGACATTGGGATTGTCGTTTTTACTGGCGATTATGGAATCGACCTATGTGATGACCGGCAAGGAAATTTACAAAGATATGACCCAGTTTTGGGGGAAACTGTTCGGCATCAATTTTGCGTTGGGCGTGACCACCGGTCTGACCATGGAATTTCAATTCGGCATGAACTGGTCCTATTTCTCGCATTATGTCGGCGATGTTTTCGGTGCACCGCTTGCGATCGAAGGCTTGATGGCGTTTTTTCTGGAATCCACCTTTGTCGGCCTGTTTTTCTTCGGCTGGGATAAGTTAGGCAAAGGACAACATTTGCTGGTGACCTGGCTGGTTGCTTTGGGCTCCAACTTATCCGCGTTGTGGATTCTGGTGGCTAACGGTTGGATGCAAAATCCGGTCGGAGCGGAGTTTAATTACGAAACCATGCGCATGGAAATTTCCAGCTTTAGTGCGCTGCTATTTAACCCGGCCGCCCAGGTTAAATTTGTCCACACCGTGGCCGCAGGTTACACCACGGCTTCTGCTTTCGTGCTGGGCATCAGCGCTTATTACATGCTGAAAGGCCGGGATGCGGCTTTTGCGCAGCGTTCTTATACCATCGCCGCAGGCTTTGGCCTGGCAGCCATACTGTCGGTCATTGTTTTGGGCGATGAAAGCGGCTATACCGATGGCGAGGTACAAAAAACCAAACTGGCCGCTATCGAGGCCGAATGGCATACCGTAGAGCCGCCCGCAGCATTTACCGTCGTCGGCATACCGGATCAGGAAGCCATGGAAACGCATTACGCCATAAAAATTCCCTGGGTATTGGGTTTGATCGGCACGCGCTCTATCGATGAGCCGATTACCGGTTTATCGGAAATTCTGGAAAAAAATCGCTTGCGTATTCGTGACGGCATGAAGGCCTATTCACTGTTGCAAACATTAAGAGCGGGTAGCAAGGATGCCAATGTCCGTGCCGAGTTTGACCACTACAAGCAGGACCTGGGTTACGGTCTATTGCTCAAACGCTATACGGAGAACGTGGTCGATGCGACCGATCAACAAATAGAACTGGCGGCGCAATATTCCATACCCAGAGTCGTGCCTTTATTCTGGACCTTTCGGATCATGGTGGCGTGCGGATTTATTATGCTGGCGATATTTATTTTTGCGGTTATCGCCAGCTCGATTCGCAAATGCAGACAGGATTGGTTATTACGTGCAAGTCTTTATATGATGCCTTTACCCTGGATTGCCTCTGAATTGGGTTGGTTTGTGGCAGAGTTCGGCCGTCAACCGTGGACTATTGCGGAGATTTTACCGACATTCTTAAGCGCATCATCCTTAACCGAACTGGATTTATACCTGAGCTTGGCAGGCTATATCGGTTTATATACGGTATTTTTGATCATCGAAATGTTCTTGATGCTCAAGTTTATCAAGTTAGGCCCCAGCAGCCTGCATAAAGGCCGTTACCATTTTGAAATCGCCACAGGAGCATCACTATGATTTTCGATTATGAAACCCTGCGCGTGATCTGGTGGGCTTTATTAGGCGCTTTATTGATCGGCTTTGCTATGACCGGCGGTTTTGACCTGGGTGTAGCCATCCTGTTACCCTTTTTAGGCAAAAACGATAGCGAACGCCGCGTCATTATCAATTCCATCGGCGCGACCTGGGAAGGCAATCAGGTTTGGTTTATCACCGCAGGCGGCGCCTTGTTTGCTGCCTGGCCTATCGCCTATTCCGTGGCGTTTTCAGGATTTTATTTCGCCTTGTTGCTGACCTTGTTCGCGTTATTTCTGCGACCGATAGGCTTTGATTACCGCAGTAAATTGCCCAGCCGAAAATGGCGCAGCAACTGGGATATCGCCTTGTTTGTCGGCGGATTCGTACCGGCATTGATTTTCGGCGTGGCGTTCGGCAATTTATTGCAAGGCGTACCGTTCCACTTCGATAACGATATGCGTATCTTTTATACCGGTTCATTCTGGGCATTGTTAAACCCTTTCGCGTTGGCGGCGGGACTGCTTAGCTTGGCGATGCTGATTATGCACGGTGCGGTCTATTTACAGCTCAAGACCGAGGGCGACATTCATCGGCGCTGTAAAAAAGCGGCCACTGTTTTTGCAATAATAACACTAGCCGTTTTTGCTTTGGCGGGTATCTGGATTGCCAATATCGACGGTTACCATATCAGCACTGAAGTTCTTCCTAATGCGCCTTCCAACCCGCTGGCAAAAACCGTTTATAAAGAACCGGGATTATGGCTGGATAACTACGCGAATTACCCCCTGTTGTGGGCTGTTCCCGGACTGGCTTTTATTGCCGGTGCGGCGACCCTAGCGCTATCAAAAATTGAGCAGCCGGGTCTGGCGTTTATAACCAGTTCATTAACCTTGGCTTCCGTTATTTTAACGGCGGGCGTGTCGATGTTTCCGTTCCTGATACCGTCAAGTTCGGCCATGAACAGTTCCTTGACCGTGTGGGATGCCAGCTCCAGTCCTACCACTTTAAAAATCATGTTCTGGGTGACGGTGATTTTTTTACCCATCGTAGTTGCCTACACCACTTGGGTGTTCCGTGTGTTGCGCGGCAAAGTCACGCTGGAACACATTCATCAAAACGATCATACGGCTTATTAGGAGGTTGCTATGTGGTATTTCACCTGGATACTTGGATTATTACTGGCCTGCTCATTAGGCATTATCAACGTGCTTAGGCTTGAGGCACAGGAAACATGGGACAAAGAACACATCCCCTTGGATCCGCTAACCCAGTTAATGACCAAAGACACGATGCTGGGGCGGTTAATGGAAAAAGTCGAGAACTCCAAACGCAACGGTTTTCCTTTTTCCATCCTTTTTATCAGCTTAAAGGATTTTAAAACCAGAAATAATTTACCCGCTTCTGAAATGGACGCCATATTACGTAACGTGGTCGATTGTTTTAAACAAGATATCAGGGCGGGCGTTGATATTGCGGCGAGAATGGATGAACAGGATTTTCTTATTGCGATGCCGGGTTCTCCATTGAAAAAAGCCGAGGAAATCGCGGCACAAATTAAAAATGAAATTTCAGAACGCGTTAAAGCGCCCGGCCTGGTTGTTAAAATAGCGACAGGGGTTGCCGAATACTCTGCGCCCCCTGAAGAATCTGCTGCTGCAACGAATGAAGTGGATGAATTGATCAGAGTTGCAACGGTAAAGAGCGGCTTATAAATCTCAGACCCTGGTTTTTTGCATCGTATATATACTCAATACAGGCACGGATTGCGACTTTCCCCCCCTCTCCCTTCGGAAGAGGGCTGGGATGAGGGCTTTCAAAAAAGCGTAAATCGTGGCCGTCCGCAATACAATAAACAGGCTTGGAAATGCGGGTGCATTTCCGGGGCGCCACCGGTTAACGAATATGAGCCCGTGAGCCAAGGCCAGCACCTGCTCCAACGTTTTCAGACTCATCATCTCGGTACGCTTAGATCCGGCGTTAACATGACAATATATGCAGCTCAGATTACATAGATAGCCAAGATTAACTTGCAGTATTTCCAGCGGTTTGCGGAAAATAGCTGGAAAGTCGCCATTGGCTAAGAGTAGTCGAGTGTCGTGCATTATTAATCCTTGGAAAACCAGATGTCGCCGTAAAAGGCGGAAACCTGTCCGCCACTATTATCCGTATCGGTCATCAGCGCCACGGCATCGATAGTTCGCAAATCTTCGCCGAACAGCTTTTGCAAGTCGGCCTTCACATTGCGCTTTTCGCTATACCAGACGTTCAGCGCCGCTTCCGGACCGCGTAGAGCCAGCATCATCGCATGATCGCCGGCAAAGGCATTGGGCCAAACGCTGTTTTTTGCCGTGTTGCCGGCCCAGACATAATTAATCGCCCTGGTTTGCCAAAACGCCAGACCGCCTTTGACCACCACATAAATGCGGGCGGCGTAGTCGTCACCGGACTTGCTTTGTTCATTCAACCCGTTCAAGCGGTTGGCAACTCGCCACGACCAATTCAGAAACGGCGTTTGTTCCAGATCAATGCGCTGCTCTTTAAACAAGCCGGAAGCTGCGCCTCGGCTGTCGGCTTTCAACACCATGACGCCATCCAGGGTTTGCAATCGATAACGGGTTTCGCCTTTAAAGCTTTTATGCTCCCAGCCGTCTAGCCGGTTGCGGCTGAACTCCCCCATCATCAGCGTGGATTCAGCAAGCAGGTTCTGAGTTGTAAAAACCATCAATAATGCGATAAACAGACTTCTTGTTACGATTACCCGCTCACTCATTTGGAATCCATGTCTTTTAACCATGCAGGACATATTGTGAAAGGCTAAGTTAGCAATTGACAGGCTGTCGTTGTGATTTAAACCAGGCATCGACGCTTATACGACCGCTACCGCTCAATATCAGCGAACACAACACCAGTACATACATCAACGGCAGTTTGTAATTCCCGTAGCCCTGATCGGTAATGGCGTATAATTGCCAGACGGGGTCGCAAGCCGCTTGCCCGTGGGTGTCGATAATCATTCCCGAGTTATCATGATCATGTCCTGCAACATGCCCGTAAACAATGCGTTCGCCCGGCAAACCTTTTAAAAAGGCGGCCGCATCGTAGTTGTGATTGAGGCTGTTGACGTAAATGTTGTTCACGTCCAAATGAAAGGCGCAATCGGCTTCTGCCAACACCGCATTAATAAAGCTCAATTCGTCCATTTCCGCAAGCGGCGGGGTGACGTAATAAGAGGCGTTTTCCAGCGCAATCGGGCGTTCGAGGATTTCTTGCGCAAGCCGAATTCGCCCGGCAACATGCTGCACCGCTTCCCCGGTAAACGGGATAGGATAAAGATCGTAGTGATGACGGTCATCACTGCAAAAACTGAGGTGTTCGGTGTACAGCGCGAAGTTATGTTCATCGAGAAAAGCTTTCATGCGCTGCAAAAAAGCGATATCCAATGGCTCAGGGCCGCCCAGCGATAACGAAAGACCATGCGCCACAAAGCTATGGCGTTCGGAATAAGCGCGAAAAACCTTGCCCAATCTGCCGCCAATATCTATCCAGTTTTCGGGCGATACTTCAAAAAATTTAATGACCTCGGGAACGCCCGCTTCCAGCGCCGGTAAAAGCTCTCGTCGCAACCCCAGCCCTGCCCCGTTAACAGTAAAAGTTTTCATCATGTTTAGCCTATTGAACCCGCTTAGTTAGGGAAAATATCGGACTCGACCCGCAAACCGTCCAGTAACTTGTTAAAGCCGCTGAATAAATCGACCACGGCCATCAGCTCGGTTATTTCAGTATCTCCAAGTCCCATTTTCTTGAGTACGGCGGTATGTGCGTTAATGCAATAGCCGCAACCGTTGACGGTCGATACCGCGACCGCAATAATTTCCTTGGCTTTCTATTTAAGGCCGGGACAGCCATTTAAAATTTGATAGCACTGATGTTATGTCAATGTGGGAGCGATGCCCTCGTCGCGATGAGGGCATCGCTCCCACATTGACATCAACTGTCCCGGTCTAAGTCGGAAGCCATGCTTTTAAAAAAGCCGCCTGTCAATATAACAGGCGGCTTTAGGGATATTACATCTTACCGCTACAGCCGCCTTCTTTCATCTTGCCGCTGCACCCGCCTTCGTTCATTTTTTCTTCCGACGTAGCAGCGCCGCTACAGCCGCTTTCTTTCATTTTGTTGGCGCCGCATTTGCCTTCACCGCACTTGCCTTCCTTCATTTTGCCGCTGCAACCGCCTTCGTTCATTTTTTCGTCGGCTGCCGCCAGTTGTTGCGAGGTATTGACGCTGGACATAGCAAACGGGTTTTCACCGGCCTGAATGGCTGGCGCCATGCTTAACAAAGAAGTTGCAATCGCGCTGCCCAAGGTTAAAGATAAGGTTTTTTTGTTCATAGTAAGTACTCCAAAAGTGATTAAGAATGTTAGGAAAACCTTAACAACACATGCCGCAAAGCCTGCCTACCTAATCAGTCGCAAACGATCCGCATTCCTTACATTTTTCTGTTGCGTCATGACAAAAAAAAGGCTCTTACTGGATTCCGGGGAGCTCACGAGTGCTTTAAACGCTATTGAATTTTAGAACTAAAATCCCCAGATAGAGCAGATGATAGAAGTTACGCATTGACAGGCAATGTTAAACTATGCTGATTAAAATAACCGCAGCCACCGGAAGGCCAAACTTTGATAAGAGAAATAGCTCGCCCCTCAACAGCCCTCTGCACCTTGCCGATGTACATAGGATTTCTATTGAGCGAGGCCAAACAGGCGAGCTGTCGGCGCTTAGGAGAAGTGATGTCCATTTCACACGATAGTGTTAATCGATTTTTGCCCCGGGAAGCTTATACGGGACGGGATTTATACGACGAAGCCAGGCCGAGTTTAAATTTAAAGGGTGGCACTTTAAGCGTGGACGATAGTGTGTTGGACAAGCCTTATAGCCAGTATATGGCGCTGGTCGGTCATTTTTTGGTCGGGCAAGCATCACCGCGCCGTTAAAGGCATCAACCTCGTCACCTTGTATTACACCGATATTCAAGGGAAACACCAACCCGTTAACTTTCGGGTCGTCGACAAATCAGAAGGAAAAACCAAAAACGACTATTTTTTGGACATGCTGGCCGAGGTGTTGGCTTGGGGTCTTGAACCCGCTTTTGTGACAGGAGACAGTTGGTACAGCTGCGTGAACAATCTTAAAATGATTAAAAATCATCAGATAGGATTGCTCTTTGCGCTGGAAAGTAACCGCTTAGTCTCCGTCGAGAAAGGTTCATGGGTGCAGGTTCAACACTTGGATATTCCAGAGGACGGCTTAGTCGTTTGGCTGAAAAACTTTGGGAGTGTAAAAGTATTTCGGACGCAGTTAAAAGACCAGCTGCGCCATTATATAAGCGCCCTACCCAGCGATGAGCAAACCGCATCTTCTGATCGCAAAGCCTTCGCCGAACAACACGACCGTCATTGGCAGATTGAACAATATCACCGGGCGATTAAGCAGGTATGCAACATTGAACGCTTTCAAGTCCGCAGTAAAGGGGCGATAAAAAATCATCTTTTTGCCGCAATTTGCGGTTTCGTCCAATTGCAAAAACTCAGCTTCGCGGCAGTGATTAACAATTGCTATAGCGTACAGCGGAACTTATTCAAAGACGTGATCGCTGCGTTTATTGGGACTGTAATGCCAAGTATGGATCATTTGAACCCAGAATTTCACCCTGTCGTCAATGCGTGACTTCTATGATGTTTACATAATTAATGTGGCTTTGTTCTGCCCGTTATGCGGTGGAAAATGGCATAGGTCTGAGTGTGCTGCACTCAATCGCCGCACATTAATCAGTTGTTTTCCGAAACAACACATGCAGGTACAAAAATGAAACTGACGATTGGCAATTTGGCAAAACAGGCTGAAGTTACGGTTGAAACCATCC
>JAURVK010000141.1 GCA_030655535.1 Methylobacter sp.
GATTTAATGCTTCTTTAGCCACGCCGCCGTGGAATTTAAGCGCCCTGACCGTAGCAACCAGCACCACGGCAGACGGTTTGATTCCGGCCATGCGGCATTTAATGTCGATAAATTTTTCAGCGCCCAAATCGGCTCCGAAACCCGCTTCGGTCACTACATAATCGGCCAGTTTCAGCGCGGTTTTGGTAGCGGTTACGGTGTTGCAGCCGTGGGCGATATTGGCAAACGGCCCGCCATGAATAATCGCGATATTGTTTTCCAGGGTTTGCACCAGATTGGGCTTTATCGCATCTTTTAACAACGCCGCCATCGAGCCTTGGGCATTCAGATCGTTGGCATAAACCGGCGTTACTCTATCGGATTTATAGCCGATCACGATGCGCCCCAGACGTTCTTTAAGATCCGCACGGCTGGTCGCCAGGCATAAAATCGCCATGACTTCTGAAGCCACCACAATGTCGTAACCGTCTTCACGTAAATAGCCGTTGGCGGGGCCGCCCATGCCGACCACGATATGGCGCAACGCGCGGTCGTTCATATCGACAACACGTTTCCATTGGATGCGCCGTGGATCGATGTCCAGCTCGTTGCCGTGATTGATGTGGTTGTCGATCAACGCCGACAGCAGGTTATGCGCCACGCCGATAGCATGAAAATCGCCGGTAAAATGCAGGTTGATGTCTTCCATCGGCACCACTTGCGAGTAACCGCCGCCTGCTGCGCCGCCTTTTACGCCAAAGCACGGGCCTAAGGAAGGTTCGCGCAGGCACATCATGGTTTTTTTGCCGATGCGGTTCATCGCGTCGCCTAAGCCCACGGTGGTCGTGGTCTTGCCTTCGCCGGCCGGAGTAGGGCTGATCGCGGTCACCAGGATCAGCTTGCCGTCTTCTTTATCGGACAGGCTGTTGACGTATTCCAGCGACATTTTGGCTTTGTAATGGCCGTAAGGGTCAAGGTGTTCGGCGTCGATGCCGTATTGTTCTTTAACCAAGCCGATGATCGGCTTCATGTTGGCTCGTTGGGCGATTTCTATGTCTGACATTGTTTGTTTTTTAAAAAAGGTTGGTTGAATTTTGGTTGTTAATATTTGTAGGTGCGGCTACTACTGATAACTCGCCCATGCCTCATCCTCTTCAGGCCGATTCCAGTCGGAGGCTAATGTTTGTTCGCTTAACAAAAAAGACTCATGTTTGGATGTCAATGTTTCTTGCAGCATAGGTTCAGGAAGTGAGCTGGTTTCTGCGGTTATTTCTTGAATAGAATGTGTCATCTAATACCCCTGTTACAATCTTTGCATGTGTATGTTCACGAGCTCAACGCCAAGTGCGTGTATGTTTTTCAATTTGCATTTAGTCCATGGGAACGAGATAGCAGAACATCTTTCCAATGGGATTCTCTGCGAAGAATATCTTCTCTGCTTGCATGAATATCTGCAATCTCTAGAATCGAGTATCGAAAATGTTTGGAGCGCTTTATTTCACTCATAGTATTTAGAAGATTGCGTAGTTCGACATTTCCTCCATGACCATTTGCCGCATAACTCGCCCAACGCTGCCATATCCCACCTTCGCCAGAAGCACTTCCGACATAGAGTTTTCCTGATTCTGTATCGGAGATCAAATATATCCCTGCCACATTCGATAGTGCCGTGCGCCATGATTCTGAGGATTGTCGAACAATTAGGTCCAGTTCTGCTTTTGTAAGATTGATTGCTTTGAATCCAGGAAACTCGCCAATTGCAAGACGTTCTCCTAAGATTTCGCTAAGTGTAATTTGCTTAATCCAATTCTCCGCATTAAGGTAAGACTGCCGTCCGGTTCGAGAAAACGAAGCTACGATGCGTCCGTTCATTTCCGAACAGCTCTGATCTTCAACAAGGTCATAGTAATAGTATTCGTCTTTTTCAATCCATTTTGCCCCACTGGAAAGATGAACTCCTGCAAACAACCACCGATTTGCACCAGGAAGGCTGATAAATGAAACGACAAACTTGCGCTCAAAGTTTTTGCGGGATTGCCACCGTTGCCATTCCATGTGGCGAGATGAATCTTAATATTCGGCGGAGTAAACGCGGAATGAGGATTCAGTAATGTCAGAAGATCGAAAATTTGCATAATTCTATTGTTACCATGAGGTAGCTTGGGGTGAGATACAAAATCAACGCTTCGGTTTGTTATATCCAAAAAACATAGGATTTCTTAACGTCACCCTAGACCGGTCAACTATAAACCGGAAACCGCGCACACAGATTGCCGACCTTGTCGCGTACCGTTGCAATGACGCTGTCGTCGTCCATATTCTCCATCACATCGCACATCATGTGCGCTATCTCAATCATTTCCGCTTCCTTAAAGCCGCGTGTGGTCGGCGCAGGCGTGCCGACACGAATGCCGCTGGTCACAAACGGCGATTGCGGGTCGTTAGGCACGGCGTTTTTGTTAACGGTAATATGCGCTTTGCTTAATGCCGCATCTGCCGCTTTGCCGGTGATGCCTTTGGCAATCAGCGAAACCAACATTAAATGGTCGTCGGTGCCGCCGGAAACCACGTCGAAGCCGCGTTTCATGAACACTGCGGCCATGGCTTGGGCGTTTTTGATAACCTGTTGCTGATAAACGCGAAACTCGGGTTGCATGGCCTCTTTAAACGCAACGGCTTTGGCCGCGATCACATGCATCAACGGACCGCCCTGAATGCCTGGGAAGATGTTGGAGTCGAATTTTTTTTCCAGTTCCGGGTTGCTTTTGCACAAGATCAGGCCGCCGCGTGGGCCGCGCAAGGATTTGTGCGTGGTGCTGGTGACTACGTCGGCAATAGGCACCGGGTTGGGATATAAACCTGCGGCAACCAGGCCTGCGACATGCGCCATGTCGACAAACAGGTAAGCGCCTACTTTGTCGGCGATGTCGCGGAAGCGTTGCCAATCCCAGATGCGCGAGTAGGCTGAAAAGCCGGCAACCAGCACTTTGGGTTTGTGTTCCAGCGCCAGGGCTTCAACTTGCGCATAATCGATTTCACCGGTTTCAGGGTGCAGACCGTATTGCACCGCGTGGTAGATTTTTCCCGAGAAGTTGGGTTTGGCGCCGTGGGTTAAATGGCCGCCATCGGCAAGGCTCAAGCCCAGGATAGTGTCGCCGGGTTGTATCAAGGCCATGAATACCGCCATATTGGCTTGCGAGCCCGAATGCGGTTGTACGTTGGCGTAATCGGCGCCGAACAATTCTTTAGCGCGGTCGATGGCTAATTGCTCGGCTTTATCGACGAATTCGCAGCCGCCGTAGTATCGTTTGCCGGGGTAGCCTTCGGCGTATTTGTTGGTCAGCTGCGAGCCTTGCGCTTCCATAACTCGTGGGCTGCAATAGTTTTCAGAGGCGATCAGTTCGATGTGATCTTCCTGGCGTTGGCGTTCTTCTTCGAGAGCCTGGAATAATTCGTCGTCGAAGCCTTGGATAGTCATTGATTTTTTAAACATGGTGTTCTCCTGAATTAATATTTCTTATTTAAGGTGCGGGCTGGATCAGCAATATTTGCAGATCGGCGACATTGGTGCCTGTCGCGCCGGTAATCACTAAGTCGTCAGACGATTTTAAAGCGGTGTACGAATCGTTATTTTCAAGCAGCTCGGCCGGGTTTACGCCTGCTTGAACCATGCGTTTTATCGTATTTTTGTCAACGATGCCGCCGGCTGCATCGGTGGGGCCGTCGCGTCCGTCGGTACCGCCGCTCAGGAATACCCAGTTGCCGGTTAAGCCTTGTTGCTCTGCGGCAATTGCAAAAGCCAGCGCCATTTCCTGATTGCGGCCGCCGCGTCCGTTGCCTTTTAGGGTGACTGTGGTTTCGCCGCCTGCCAGTAAGGCTATAGGTTGGTTTTGTAGGGGCGATTGTAGGGGCGACTTCAGTCGCCCTTCAACACACTGGGCGACTAAAGTCGCCCCTACAGCCCTGGCTTCGCCGCATAAACAATTGCTGTACAGTTCGGTCTCGTAGCCCAGATTCTGAGCGGCTTGCAGCATTGCATTGACGCTGATGGCATTGCTGCCGATCAGGGTATGTCCGGTATTTTTAAAAATATCGTCGCCCGGCTTGGGTGTTTCGGCAATGTTGCCCAGTTTGCCCTGTTCCAGATGCTGCCGGACATTGATCGGCACTTGCTCCCAAATGCCTTTGGCCTTAAAAACTTCGATCGCATCGGCGTAACTGGTGTCGTTGGCAACGGTGGGGCCGCTGGCAATGGAACTTAAATCGTCGCCCAACACATCGGATAAAATCAGCGCATGCAAATGGGCAGGAGCCGCTAGTCTAGCCAAGCCTCCGCCTTTTAGTTGCGACAAATGTTTGCGCACACAGTTAATCTGGTTGATGGTAGCACCTGAGGCCAGCAGCAAATCGGTGGCGGCAATCTTTTCCTGCAAGGTAATCTGGCCCGCCGGGTAGGGAATCAGCGCCGAACCGCCGCCGCTGACCAGTACCAGTACCAGTTCATTTTCTTTAGCATTACGCACCCGATCGGCAATGATTTGAGCTGCTTTAAGGCCTGCGGCATCAGGCAGCGGATGCGCTGCGCCGATCGCATCGACATTATCGATACGGGTTACATTTTCGTAATTGGTGACAGCTATGCCTTTACCCGCCAGCTTGCCTGCAGGAATGATTTCCTGTGCCGCCTGGGCCATTGCGCAGGCAGCCTTGCCGAAAGCGATAAGATGAACTTTTGAATAATCGCTAAGCAGTTCCGGGACAAGATAGCGTTTAACAGCCTGATAAGGGTCAGCTGCGCTTATACCTGCCTGAAAAATGCTGGCGGCATCTTGTCTCATTAACGCCGGATCGGGTAAAGGGCTCATATCAGGTTTGGTCGTTGTTTATGCCATTTCTTTGGCTAGCGCAAAGATATTTTCGGCATCGAAAACCTGCTTGTTGTCTTCAAATAGCTTTGCGATACAGGCGCGGTGTAAGGCCAGTTTTAGCGAGCCGAAACCGATGGCGCCCCAAATGATTTTGCCGTTGCGCAGGTTGCCTTTGTCCATCACGTCAGTGCCGCCGATGCCAAGCGGTGGAGTTGCATTGGCATCGGCCATCATTTCGATGTGGCTGTTATGCTGCCATTGGTCGGCAGAGAGCAGTTCTACACCGGCGGCGCCGGTTGCAAAAACAATATTGGCGTGTTCAATGGCTTTAGCTCGATCATCATTATCGAATGCTTCAACAGGGGTCAGATTTACGCCAAAGCGTGCTTTCATGTTGTTGCAGGCTAGTACGGCACGTTCCATTTTACGACCGGTTATGGAAACGTCCGCACCTTCCATAGCCAGCATCGCCGCAGCACGTTGTCCTACCGGGCCGGTGCCTGCCAGTACCACCGCTTTTTTCCCTGACAGGGTTCCGCTGGTCGCCAATTTTGCAATAGCGGCGGCGGCGGTGGTGTTGCTGCCGTTACTGTCGAGCATGACCGAGACCTGAAAGCCGGGGAAAAAGTGTTTTTGCACGGCAATAAATAATGCCTGACCGGCAATCATGTCACTGCCGCCGACAAAAATGGCGGTATTTTTCTTGTCCTTGGGCGCGCGGGTAAATATCGTGCCTTCTACCAGCGCCGAGACGTTTTCAGGCGTTAATCCTCCGTGTCCGATGACATGATCTGCACCGCCATCATAGGCTACAACCGTATCGAAAACTGAAGGGTGAGTGTCGGTATCGAATTGGAATAACAGTTTTTTCATTAACTTGCTCGTGATAGGTTAGTCTGGTGTGCGTGAATACGATTATTAAACCGACTTATTATACTCGATAAACAAAACGCTGCCTTATTTAGCCCGCTTCCTGTTTAGACGCCGTTTGCAATCTGATGCGCGTTTTTTTGATATGCTTGCTAGGAGAGGCTTATCTTCGTTATTATCTGTAAAATTAAGGAATGATGCTGTGGTTGTCAGGTGCTGTCGGTACACCGCTACGCTGCAATAGTCGGCAATAGGCTAATTGCAATATTTTCAGATTATCCTGCTAGCTTTATCGAAAAAAATTATAAAAATCAAAGGAAAAACAGATGAAAACACCCGTTCACATTGCTGTAACAGGCGCCGCAGGCCAAATTAGTTATTCTTTGCTGTTTCGATTGGCTGCTGGCGCGTTGTTAGGCCCCGACCAGCCGGTCGTATTGCATCTGCTTGAAATAACCCCGGCAATGAATGCCTTGCAAGGCGTAGTTATGGAGTTAAAAGATTGCGCTTTTCCCTTACTGCATCGCATTGAAGTCACAGACGACCCCAAAGTGGCCTTCAAGAATGTCGATTATGCATTTTTGGTTGGCGCAAGGCCAAGAGGGCCGGGCATGGAGCGCAAAGATCTGTTGGAAGTGAATGCAGAGATTTTTGCGGTTCAAGGTAAAGCCTTGAATGAAGTCGCAAGCAGAAAGGTAAAGGTTTTGGTGACCGGTAATCCGGCCAACACCAATGCCTTGATTGCGTTGAGTAATGCGCCGGACTTAAAGCCGGAAAATTTTTCTGCCATGTCGAGACTGGATCATAATCGGGCGTTAAGTCAATTGGCGGAGAAATGCGGCGTTTTGCCTGCTGATGTAAAAAACATGACTGTTTGGGGTAATCACTCGGCTACGCAGTATCCCGATATTCATCATGCCAAGGTCAAAGGACAGGATGCCTTGTCTTTGGTTGACAATGATTGGTACGTCGATGAATTTATTCCTATTGTTCAGCAGCGGGGAACGGAAATCATTAAAGCCAGAGGACAATCCAGCGCTGCATCGGCTGCAAATGCAGCGATAGGTCAGATGAAAACCTGGGCTTTGGGTACCGAGCCAGGCGACTGGGTGAGTATGGGGGTATTGTCGGACGGTGATTACGGCATTGAATCCGGGTTGGTTTATTCTTTCCCGGTAACGGTAGTTAACGGCGAATTTACTATAGTAAGAGGTCTGGATGTTAACGAGTTTAGCCTACACAGAATGCGGATTAGCGAGGCTGAATTAAAAGAAGAAAGAGATGCTGTGAAGCATTTGTTGAGATAAAAAGGACGGCTTAGCTTCCCATGCTGAAAACTATGTTGCAATTTCCAATGGCCTGTAATGGAGTGGCGTTGCCGGTTTTTTAGGTTTATTGACAATAGCCCGGTGAGCTGATACTTTGCCTCGCTGGCACTCGTCCTATCTTAGGAGTGCTTTGTCAGATGCAGAGGTTGGTGTGGGTAATACGCAAGTTTTAAATGAGCGATCGTTACAGCTATTGAAAGCGTTGGTCGAGCGTTATATTAGCGATGGTCAGCCGGTGGGTTCGCGGGCTTTATCAAAAGATTCGGGTTTAAAGTTAAGCCCGGCAACTATTCGCAATGTCATGGCCGATCTGGAAGATTTGGGGCTGTTGCATTCGCCGCATACGTCGGCGGGACGGGTGCCTACGGTCAGCGGTTATCGCTTGTTTGTCGATACCTTGTTGACGGTTAAACCGTTGGAAGCGAAAGATTTAACCCGTTTATATCAAGGCTTGTCGGTAAGCGATGACAGCAGTGATATGATCGGCGTCGCATCACGTTTACTGGCAGAATTAACGCAGATGGCCGGGGTGGTGACCCTGCCTAAAAGAGAACAGGTGTGTTTGCGGCATATCGAGTTCCTGTCTTTATCTAACACCCGTGTGTTGGTCATTTTTGTCACCAATGAGCAGGAAGTTCATAATAAAATCATTCATACCTCCAAAGTTTTCAGTCCTGCCGAATTACAGCAGGCAGCCAATTATTTAAATGTGTGTTATTCCGGCCGCAGTCTGGATGCGGTGCGTAAAGCTGTTTTAAAAGAGTTGCAGGAAGACCGGGAACGCATGACAAATCTGGCAGGAAAGCCCGACATGACCCAGGAAATGCTGGATGCCGTAAAAATGGCCCAACTGGCTTTCGATCAGGACAATGACAAAGACGATTATGTGCTGACCGGCGAAACCAATTTGATGGATTTTTCCGAGTTATCGGATATGGATCGACTAAAGCAACTGTTTGAAGCGTTCAGTCAAAAGCAGGGCGTTATTCATTTGCTGGATCAGTGTATGAAAGCCGATGGCGTGCAAATCTTTATCGGCGAAGAATCCGGTTATCGGGCTTTTGATCATTGCAGTCTAGTAACTTCATCGTATTCGGTCGGTGATCAAGTCGTCGGAGTGCTGGGCGTTATCGGGCCGACGCGTATGGCCTACGAGAAAATCATCCCTTTTGTCGATGTGACGGCAAAATTGTTGGGTGCCGCCTTGAATCCAAAATCAACGGCCCCACTATAAAACAGCGAAACTACTCAGCAGTTTTGAAAAATGGAACGCTGATGACGCTGATAATTAAGATCAAATAAGATTTTTCTTGAATTATCCGCGTTCATCGTATTTATCTATTTGCGTCGCCTAGAGGCGCCTACTTTTGGCATCTGCGTTCCATTGTAATTTGGTGCTGCGTTATATTGATTTTAAACATTAAGGAGCTATAAATAATGAGTACTGATCAGGAAGCGCCTGAATCTCAGGTTAAAACCGAAGGCGAAACGGTTGCAGAACCGCCGCATACCGAATTAGCCGAGCACGAGATGACGATTGAGGAATTACAGCAGGCTTTGACTCAGGCTGAGCAAAAAGCGCAGGAAAACTGGGACAAAGCGGTTCGCGCACAGGCGGAAATGGAAAACCTGAAAAGAAGAACCCAAAAGGATCTGGAAGATGCGCACAAATTTGCACTAACCGGTTTTGCCAAAGAATTATTGTCAGTCTTAGACAGCTTGGTGTTGGGCTTGCAGGCTGCTACCGGCGATAGCGAGGACGTGAAAAAATTTCGCGAAGGCAGCGAATTAACGATTAAACAGTTCGAATCGGTATTTGCAAAATTCAAAATTGAAGCGATTGATCCGATCGGTCAGCCGTTTAATGCCGAACAGCACCAGGCTATGGCGATGCAGGCCGTAGAAGGCGCGGAGCCGAATACGGTGGTTAACGTTTTCCAAAAAGGTTATGTCTTGAACGGGCGCTTGCTCCGTCCCGCCATGGTTTTGGTTGCCAAAGCCGCTGAAAAAAAGCCGACGGATAGCCCTAGTATCGATGAACAGGCTTGAAATCAAATAAAGCAGCCTCATATTTGTAACAACTTTTACTTTTTAAATATATTCAAGTCTGGAGAACTCAATGGCTAAAATAATCGGCATAGATTTAGGAACAACAAACTCGTGCGTTGCGGTACTGGAAAACGGCGTAGCAAGAGTGATTGAAAATAGCGAAGGTGCGCGTACGACGCCTTCTATTATCGCTTTTACCAGCGACGATGAAGTGTTGGTAGGGCAGTCGGCAAAACGTCAGGCGGTTACCAACCCCAAAAATACTGTATTTGCGATCAAGCGTTTGATCGGTCGTCGTTTTAAAGACGACGTCGTACAAAAAGACATCAAAATGGTGCCTTATAAAATCGTCGAAGCTGAAAACGGCGATGCGTGGGTTGAAGTACACGGCAAAAAAATGGCGTCTCCCGAGATTTCAGCGCGTATTTTGATGAAGCTGAAAAAAGATGCTGAAGCCTATTTAGGCGAAGAAGTCACCGAAGCGGTCATTACCGTACCGGCTTATTTTAACGACTCGCAACGTCAGGCGACTAAAGATGCCGGTCGTATTGCAGGACTTGAAGTTAAACGTATTATCAATGAGCCGACTGCGTCTGCACTGGCTTTTGGCATGGATAAGCCTAAAGGCGACACCAAAATTGCGGTATATGATTTAGGCGGCGGTACTTTTGACATTTCCATTATCGAAATCGCCGAGATAGAAGGCGAGCATCAATTCGAAGTGTTATCGACCAACGGCGATACTTTCCTGGGCGGTGAAGATTTCGACTCAAGAATTATTGAATTTTTGGCCGCAGAATTTAAAAAAGAAAGCGGCGTTGATGTACATAACGACCCCTTAGCCTTGCAACGTTTGAAAGAAGCGGCGGAAAAAGCCAAGATCGAGTTGTCTTCAAGCCAGCAAACCGATGTGAATCTGCCTTACATTACTGCCGATGCCTCAGGCCCCAAGCATTTGAATGTTAAATTGACTAGAGCCAAACTGGAATCGCTGGTTGAAGAGCTGATTAACCGCACTAAAGGCCCTTGCGAAATGGCGCTGAAAGACGCGAAATTATCGGCATCGGATATTAACGACGTGATTTTGGTAGGCGGTCAAACCCGTATGCCGAAAGTGCAGGAGATGGTAAAAGCCATTTTCGGCAAAGAACCGCGTAAAGACGTTAACCCTGATGAAGCGGTGGCTTTAGGTGCGGCGATACAGGCGGGTGTTTTGGCGGGCGACGTTAAAGATGTGTTGTTGCTGGATGTTATCCCGTTATCTCTGGGTATCGAGACCATGGGCGGTATCATGACCAAACTGATCGAGAAAAACACCACGATTCCGACCAATGCCTCGCAGGTGTTTTCTACGGCGGACGACAATCAAACGGCAGTGACTGTTCATGTATTGCAAGGTGAGCGTGAAAAAGCGGCGGCGAATAAATCGTTGGGGCGTTTTGATCTGTCCGATATTCCACCTGCATCGCGCGGTGTTCCGCAAATTGAAGTCGCATTCGACATCGATGCCAACGGTATTTTGAATGTGTCGGCCAAGGATAAGGCGACCGGCAAAAAACAATCCATCGTTATCAAAGCATCGAGCGGATTGTCGGATGATGAAGTTGAACGCATGATTAAAGATGCCGAAGCGCATGCCGATGAAGACCGTAAACTGACTGAATTGGTTCATGCCCGCAACCATGCGGACGGTATGATTCACGCGACCGAAAAATCGCTGAAAGAACTGGGCGATCAAGTAGCCGATGATGAAAAAGCCGGCATCGAACAGGCGATTGAGGCACTGAAAACAGCGGTTAAAGGCGATGACAAAGAAGCCATTGAAGCCAAAACCAATGACTTAACCGAGTTATCCGGTAAACTGGCCGAACGCGTTTACGCGCAAAAATCGGCTTCTGAAGGCGAAGCGTCCGGCGCTCATGGCTCTTCGGAACATGCGACGGCCGATGACGGTGTAGTCGATGCCGAGTTTGAAGAAGTTAAAGACGACGACAAGAAGTAAAATGTAAGTTGGGGTGTGCTTTATCCCCACAGACATTAACTTAAGGCATAAAACCACGAAGAACACGAAGCTCACGAAGAAAAAACTTCGTGTCCCTTCGTGTTCTTTTTGCGGTTTAATAAACATCGATTACTGATTGGTCTACTGGCTTTCCGATTCCTATCGGAGGCCCCGTAGGCTATGAGTTTAGCAACATTGCCGTAAAACATAACCGTCTCTTCCTCTTCACGGGGTATCCGGGGCAATATCAGACGACGATAATCACCAAAATCCAACAATAGACTATTGAACCATGGCAAAAGAAGATTTTTACAAGCTTCTCGGTGTAGACAGAAACGCCAGTGATGCAGAAATTAAGAAAAGCTATCGCAGCAAGGCGATGAAGCATCATCCGGACAGGAATAAAGACAATCCGATCGAAGCTGAGGCCAAGTTTAAGCAGATTAAAGAAGCTTACGAAGTTTTATCGGATCCTAAAAAACGCTCGGCTTATGACCAGTTCGGCCATGCGGGGATTGATCCTTCGATGGGCGGCGGACGTTCCGGCGGTTTTGGCGGCGGCGAAAGTTTCAGTGATATTTTCGGCGACATTTTTGGCGGCGGAAGACAGCAACGGAGCAACGTTCAACGCGGCTCGGATCTACGCTACAATCTGGAATTATCGTTGGAAGAAGCCGTATTCGGTACCGATGCCAAAATTCGTGTGCCGGTGTTGGTTAGCTGTGGCGTGTGTAACGGCTCAGGCGCTAAAAAAGGTTCCAGCCCTGTCATTTGTTCAACTTGCCACGGTCACGGTCAAGTCAGGATGCAACAGGGTTTCTTTTCGGTTCAACAAACCTGTCCAACCTGCCATGGTTCCGGCAAACAGATAAAAGATCCTTGCGGTTCGTGCCATGGTCAGGGTCGAGTTCAAGAAAATAAAACGTTGTCCGCAAAAATTCCGGCAGGCGTCGATACCGGTGATCGCATACGTTTGGCCGGAGAAGGCGAAGCAGGAGAATTCGGCGGCCCGGCAGGCGATCTTTATGTTCAGGTTCAGGTAAAGGAGCATCAGATTTTTACCCGTGATGGTGCGAATTTATATTGCGAAGTGCCTATCAGTTTTCCTGCCGCTTGCTTGGGTGGCGAATTGGAAGTGCCTACCTTGAATGGCAAAGTGCTGTTGAAAATTCCTGCCGAAACCCAAACCGGTAAATTGTTCAGATTGCGCGGCAAAGGCGTAAAACCCGTCAGAGGCGGACCGGTCGGCGATTTGTTGTGCAAGGTACAGATCGAAACGCCTGTGCATCTGACCAAAGAACAAAAAGTCCTGGTTGAGCAACTCAGCGAATCCCTATCCGGCGGCGGTAAGCATCATAGTCCGCAAGAGTCTTCATGGACTGACGGCGTAAAAAGCTTTTTCGATAAATTAACAGGATAAGTCATGATGCGTATTGCTGTAGTAGGTGCGTCCGGTCGCATGGGGCTTTGCTTGATTAAAGCAGCGGCATCGGCTAAAAATGCCGAATTATCCGTTGCCGTGTCCCGTCCCGAGAGTCTTGCGATAGGTAGGGACGCCGGTGAATTGGCAGGCATCAGCGTGGTCGGTATTAAAGTTGTCGATGATTTGGCATCTGTTGTCGATCAATTCGACGTATTGATCGATTTTACCCGTCCCGATGCCTCAATGGCCTTTATCGAGACTTGCAGGCAGGCCGGAAAAAAGCTGGTCATCGGCACCACCGGTTACAGCGATGCGCAAAAGGCCCTGATCAGCGAAGCGGCTAAAGACGTGGCGATAGTCATGGCTCCCAACATGAGCGTCGGCGTCAATCTGTCGCTTAAATTGCTGGCTTTGGCCGCTAAAGTCATGGGCGATTATACCGACATTGAAGTGATCGAAGCCCATCACCGGCATAAAGTCGATGCGCCATCCGGCACCGCATTGCGCATGGGCGAAGTGATAGCCGATGCCTTAGGTCGGGATTTAAAAGACTGTGCGATTTACGGCAGAGAAGGCAATACCGGCGAGCGGGACAGAAAAACCATCGGTTTTTCAACCATTAGAGCAGGCGACATAGTCGGCGAGCATACCGTCATGTTTGCCGACGACGGCGAGCGGGTGGAAATCACCCATAAAGCCACCAGCCGCATGACCTTTGCCAATGGCGCAGTCAGGGCGGCGGTTTGGTTGGCCGATAAGGACAGCGGTTTGTACGATATGCAGGATGTTTTGGGGCTTTCTTGAATGGTTGGAGGTAGTCCTTGATGTCCTCTTTTATCAAGTACCCGATAGCGGTTCTTGTGCTGTTTTTCATTGTTATGACGGTGGACGCCAAGAACATTCCGCAAAACCCAACAACAGAGCAGTCGGCTGCTGCTGGGGTGTTATTCGATATTCCGAAGCTGGTGGGGAAAACCGAAGCGGAAGTTGGGGCGCTACTGGGCGAGCCTGTTTTCTGTGCCAAGTCAGAATCAGCGCTGAACTGCTCATTTCAGGAAGATGAAATTGAAATTGTATTCATTGACGGAAAGGCAGACTGGATTACCGTAAACGGGGCGTTCCGCAGTCCCGTCTACAGTCGGAAGGTTGAAGGCAAAACCAAGGCCGAGGCATTAGCGTTACTTGGCGACCCCGATTTCTGCGTCAAGGCAAAATCCGCCTTGCACTGTTCATTCAAGGACGGCGATGTCAGCGTCAGCATTGAATTTATCGACGGAAAGGTCAGTGAAACTACCGTAAAAGGAAGTCTGGGTAATGCGCCATACAGCAAAGATACTTTGGCAATGCTTGGACTCCCTGTAAAGGATGCGACCTTTAGTAATGAACATGTGATGCGCTGGGAAAATATTCCAGGACTGCTGAGCGTCATGTTGCATTCGGAAGGTAAAACCGTGTCTGTTGCCACCATAAAGGTGAAAACCAAGTAAGGTCGTAATTTGTAGGACGGTTTCGCAACGCAAGCCGTCAATCAACCACAACATCGATTGCAGTCTGCCCGAAGTTGCGCGGCGGATTGACGTCTTGCGGCGAGTCCACTCCCACAAGGCTTAATTATTATCCAAGCGCTTTACAACCCCGAAGCCCAACAATAAAACCAACGCCCCCCACAATAAACCCGGCACCAGCCAGAACCAGTTCTGATAAAAGGTGGCTGGCGGGTTTTTCAGATAAGGCACGTCGTATAAGCCAGTCCAGGCTTGATGTATCGGCGAGCGTTCCAGAATTTCTCCGGATGCCAGCGATACCGTGGAAATGCCGGTATTGGTGACGCGCAATACCGGACGGCGGAATTCTACGCCGCGTGCCAGGGTCATATACATGTGCTGGTAGGGTTCCTGCCATGCGCCGTACCAGGAATCATTGGTCACATTGACGATGAACTGTGCGCCGAGTTCAGCCAGCGAGCGTGTAAATCCGGGGAACAGGCTTTCGTAGCATATTTGCGCGCCCATTTTATAGCCGTTCCAGTGCAGCAAATTGGTCGGGCCGTGGCCTCGGGCAAAGTGGCCGGTGGGCGGCAGCCAGTTACGGATTTCAGGGAAAAATTGTTCGCCGGGGATGTATTCGCCAAAAGCCAGCAAGATCGATTTGCTGTAATGCGGCGGCATTATCTCGCCGTCCTTATTCAATACAAACAAGGAATTGGTAATCAACCGTGATGGTTCGTCGACGCTATAAGCGCCGGTAATCAGCGGCAGTTGTCGCTGATGGAGAAACTGCGCCAGCGCTACGGGATAGTCGTCGAATTTAAATTGCTCGCCCAGCAATGCCGGGAATGCGGTTTCAGGCCATAGTGCGAAGTCGATTTTGGCGTCTTGATGGGCTTTGAGTGCGTTATCGGTCAGGGTGAGATAACGGTTGAATATTTCGTTGCCAAAGCCTTGGCCTAATTCTGCGGCCATTTTTTCTGCGTTTTCGATATAGGCTTGAACCATCAGCATTTTAAACGATGCATCCGGTTGCGGCAGTCTGTTTTTAAGCCACAGACCGCCGACATTCAGCAGCATAAAACCGGTAACGACAGTGGCTAAGATAATCTTGCCGGTATTCTGTTTGCGTTTTTCCCAGGCAATATAAAGCGGCAGGTTGCACAGCAGGGTCGCGGCGCTGAGTCCGCTAAAACCGATCACTTCCGCCCAATGGTAAACGGGAATATTTGAACCATACCAGGAGTAGCCGAAGTTCCAGTCGAACAGGGTCAGGGAGTAGGCTTCGCAAAGCGTGGTGATCAGCGCCATCAGTCCCAGCGAAAGCCGCTTTGACCAGTTAAATTTTTGTTGCCCCCAAAACCACAGTACACCGGCCAGCGGCACAAACAAGTGGGCGATCAAACCATAGACCGCCATGCCGACGACCGCTACCGGCCAGTCCAGATGGGCAAATTCATGTAACAGGTAAGTGACCCAGTTAAAGCCGATCAGCGTGAACACGAATGAGGTGATCATGCCGCCAACAAAAACGTTTTTCAAACGGGTTTGCCGGTTCCAGAAAATCCACAAAGGTACAAAACAGAATAAAGAGGCCCAGGGCGGAAAGGGGATGTAACTGGTGCCGATCAGTATGCCGGACAGGATGGGCAGTAGCCAGGGTTTAAGGTTTGCTGGTGTGGGGGTGTTCATGGTGTTGGGGATGTGATGTGGTTATGCGGTGATCAATATGCTGCCAGAGACGCTCCGCGACTCCGGTAAGGATACACGGCCGCCTCCGCTCTGGCGTAAGCCTGCGTCCATCGTTACCTATTGAACATGGCCTTATTGCAACCGGAGTGCAAGCTTTGCTTGCGCTTGCAGGCAAAGCCTGCACGCCAGCTATCCGTTCTTTATACACAAGTGCCTGTGGGACTCCGGTAAGGATACACGGGCCGCCTCCGCTCTGGCGTAAGTCTGCGTCCATCGTTGCCTATTGAACATGGCCTTATTGCAACCGGAGTGCAATCTTTGCTTGCGCTTGCAGGCAAAGCCTGCACGCCAGCTATCTGCAACGTCCTTAAAAAACCTTTACCCTGATTCCTTGTCTGGGGATTTGGGTATCAGCGGAACATGGGAGAATAACGATGAACGACGGTGTGCCCACAAATTAACTGCCATGAAGCTCCGCATGTAACGCCCGGTATTCGTCGGTCAATTTATGGTTGGGCACGTAATGCACCAGCGGTTTCGATTCTGAGTGCGATTCCCTGACCTTGACCGATGGCGAGATCATGGCAGCCAGCACCGGCAGTCCTTCGGCGATAAGTTCTTCGACTAATTGACGGGGCAGGTTGGCCTGTCGTTGAAACTGGTTGACGATGATGCCTTCAATCTCAAGGTTTTGATTATGGTCGGCTTTAATCTCCGCCACCACCTGCATCAGCGAATACAGGGCATCTCGGGCAAAGGTGTCGCAATCGAAAGGGATTAAACATTTGTCGGCCGCGATTAACGCGGACTGGCTGTAAAAGTTCAGGATAGGCGGGGTATCCATATAAATCTCATCGAAGCCCTCCAGTTTTTCCAGCGCTTCCTTTAATTTAAATATTTTCATCCGTGATTCCAAACGCCCTTGCAAGGGTTCAAGCTCGGGGTGGGATGGAATCATAAACAGGTTGGGGAACGGGGTCTCATGAATCGCACTTTCAAGACCGGAACCCGATGAGCCGCCGCCAAATAGGGACAGGCTCAGGCAGTCTTTAAAGAAGTGGGCAATAGTTTTGTCGCTATCGCTGATTTTATTGCCGAGCAGGTATTGTGTTGAATTGCCCTGAACATCGAGATCGATCACTAAGGTACGCTTGCCTTCAACAGCACTAATGGCGGCTAAGTTGCACGTAATAGTAGATTTGCCGACGCCGCCTTTCTGGTTGAAAATGACTCTGCGCATGTTATCCCCGTTAAATCAAATAGTTAAAGTTCGCATTATAAGGCTTGGGCCGCTAATATCAAATGCGGATAAATGTTTTGCCATGGCATTGCGGACATTCAGGGATTTCACTGGGTGTTTTAAACGCAATTTCCTTGCCGCAATCGTCGCAGATAAAAGTTCCCGGTATGGTAATGTCGCCGCTGTGATAAGTGTGTGCTTTTGCTAATTTTTCAAGTTTTGCCAGTTCCAGGCGGGTTTTATCGGCAAGACTTAAAAAAGCATCCAGCGTGAAGTTTTCAATTAACTCAATATCGAATTTAAACCATTCGGACAGCGAGTCCTTATCTTCCTGAGCCGATAAACCCTGTGCCGCATGCTCAATATCGCGTTTAACAAATTCTGAAACCTTGTCCAGCTCATCGCTGGTCAAGTTACTGTCTTTGCTGGTTTTTTCTTTTGATATTTCCAGCGCTTCGGCAAAAGAATGCAGCGTATCTTCCATGGTTTCATGGAGATGCTTCATAAAATCGGAATAGGCGGTGACAAGTTTGTTTTTATTCATAGGTTCAACTCCTGAAAATGACGCTTTAGATTTAAGCAACTGTACGGTATTCTAACGCTTTTGACTGGTAAAAGACGAGAAGGATGCAAGAAAATTATAAGCCGTTGGCAATTGAGCAAGAAGTACAGGCCGCCTGGGAAACTTCAGGCGTGTTTAATGTGTCGGAATCGTCTACACAGGAAAAGTATTATTGCTTGGCCATGTTCCCTTATCCCAGCGGTAAATTACACATGGGGCATGTCCGTAACTATACCATTGGCGACGTCATCAGTCGCTATCAGCGTATGTTGGGCAAAAATGTTATGCAGCCTATGGGTTGGGACGCATTCGGCCTGCCGGCGGAAAATGCCGCGATGCAGCACGGCGTACATCCGGCCGACTGGACCTACAGCAACATCGACTATATGCGCGACCAGCTCAAGCGTCTGGGTTTCGGCTATGATTGGAAGCGCGAGTTAGCCACTTGCGATCCGCAATATTATAAGTGGGAGCAATGGTTTTTTCTGAAATTGTTGAAAAAAGGTCTGGTTTATAAAAAAACCGCACCGGTCAACTGGTGTCCGCATGACATGACCGTTCTGGCAAATGAGCAAGTCATCGATGGCTGTTGCTGGCGTTGCGACACCCAGGTCGAACGCAAAGAAATCGCCCAGTGGTTCTTGAAAATCACCGCTTATGCTGATGAATTACTCAGTTCCCTGGAAGCATTGGATGGCTGGCCGGAACAGGTCAAAACCATGCAGGCCAACTGGATAGGCCGTTCCGAAGGCGTGGAGATGAGTTTTCCTGTGCCTGAGTCTGAGCCTGTCAGCATCTACACTACCCGTCCCGACACCTTGATGGGGGTGACCTATCTTGCCGTGTCGGCGGAACATCCGCTGGCGCTAAAAGCGGCAGCAACCAATGCTGAAATCGGCGCATTCATAGCTGATTGCAAGATGATGGAAACCTCGGAAGCGGCCATGGAAACCATGGAAAAACGCGGGATCGACTCCGGTATTAAAGCGCTGCATCCGATCACCGGCGAACCCGTTCCGGTGTGGATTGCCAATTTCGTGTTGATGGGTTACGGCACCGGCGCGGTGATGTCTGTTCCTGCTCATGACCAACGCGATTTCGAGTTTGCTAAAAAGTACGGTATCGCGATCAAACAGGTGATTTTTGCCGAAGACGGCGACGACGATGATTGTACGGAACAGGCTTACACCGTAAAAGGCGTGTTAAAAAATTCAGGCGCGTTTGACGGTTTGACCTTCGAACAGGCTTTTGCAGCCATTTCAGAAGCGCTGGAAAAAGAGTGTAAAGGTCAACGGAAAACCAATTTCCGCCTGCGCGACTGGGGCGTTTCCCGTCAGCGTTACTGGGGTGCGCCGATTCCGGTTATTTATTGCGACGACTGCGGCACGGTTCCGGTTCCCGAGCAGGATTTGCCGGTGGAGCTGCCTAAAGATGTGGTGCTGGACGGCTCGCAATCGCCGCTGGTCGGGCATCCGACTTTCTCCCATGTGGCTTGTCCGTCATGCGGCAAAGCTGCGCGTCGGGAAACCGATACCTTCGATACTTTTATGGAATCGTCCTGGTATTTCGCGCGTTTTGCAGGCAATAACCCGGATTCTATGCTCGATGAAAGCGCCAAATACTGGTTGCCGGTCGATCACTATATCGGCGGTATCGAACACGCTATTTTGCATTTGTTGTATGCGCGGTTTTATACCAAATTATTGCGCGATGAAGGCTTGCTGGTTTGCGACGAGCCGTTTAAAAAGCTGCTGACCCAAGGCATGGTGTTAAAAGACGGCAGCAAAATGTCCAAATCCAAGGGCAATACTGTCGATCCGCAAGGCCTGATCGATCAATACGGCGCCGATACCGTGCGTCTGTTCATCATGTTTGCAGCGCCTCCCGAGCAATCGCTGGAATGGTCCGACAGTGGCGTAGAAGGCGCATTCCGGTTTTTGAAACGGCTGTGGAAACAGGCTTATCAGCATTGCGAAGCCGGCGGTTTTACAGTGCCGCTCGATAGACAGGCATTAACCGAACAGCAACAGACAGTACGGCGATCGCTGCATCTGACTATCCAGAAAGTTACCGATGATTTTGGCAGGCGCTATACCTTCAATACCGTTATTGCCGCGAATATGGAACTGATCAACACCTTGGCCAAATTTGTCGATGATTCCGATAATGCCAAGGCGATTCGGCAGGAAGCATTGGAAGCCATTGTGTTGATGCTGTCGCCGATCGTGCCGCATATCTGCCATCAATTGTGGCTGGATTTGGGGCATCAGCAAGCCGTAGTTAGTGCATCATGGCCGGAGGTTGATACTACGGCTTTGGAGCAGGATACTTTGGAGCTGGTGCTACAGGTTAACGGTAAATTGCGCAGCAAGATGTCGGTGTCGGTTAAGGCGTCTAAAGATGAAATAGAGGCAATGGCGCTGAATGATGAACATGTTAAGCGCTTTATTGAAGACAAGCCGGTCAGGAAGGTGATAGTCGTGCCTAAAAAATTGGTCAATATTGTCGTTTAGGCGAAAAGCGAAGGGCGAAAAAAGCTTGCATTGATGTTTAAGAATTTTTTCAATTTTTAGCCTTTAGCCTTTAGCCTTTAGCCTTTAGCCTTGAATCTTGTTCTATTCATTAAGGGGAAACCAGTGTTAACAAAAAAAGCAGTCGTCTTAGGTTTAGCTTTGTTATTGAGCGCTTGCGGCTATCATTTGCGGGGCGCTTTACAATTGCCTGAAAACATGAAAAATGTCTATGTAGAGGGCGGATCCGGGCTGCTACGTGAGCAATTTAGCCAGGTCATGAAATCGTCTTCCGCTCAGCTTGCCAGTTCTCGTGAGGGAGCGGGTATTGTTATCAAAATATTTAACGAAGAGTTTAATCGGCGCGTCTTATCTTTGAGTGCCCGAGGCAAGTCTAACGAGTTTGAACTTAACTATCGCCTGGACTATGAATTGGCCAATGCCGGGGATGCCTTGTTGATGGAGCGGCAGACGGTTGACATCAGACGTGATTATTACAATGATCAGCAATTTGTTATTGCCAAAGATAATGAAGAAGCCATGATCCGTGATGAAATGTATCGGCAGGCAGTAAATACCATCGTTAATCGTGCCAGGGTCGTATTAGAGGCGGGCGCAAGATAATATGCGGCTCAAGTCTGAACAGATAGCGGCAGCTTTGCAAAAAGGTTTGGCGCCGATCTATTTTATTAGCGGCGATGAGCCTTTGCAGCTGGGCGAGATGGCTGATGCGGTCAGGGCGGCGGCACGAAAAGCAGGTTACGATACCCGCGAGGTTCTGGTTGCGGATGCCGGGTTTTTATGGCATGACTTAACCGAGTCGGCAGGTTCTTTATCTGTTTTTGCCGATAAGAAAATTATCGACTTACGATTGCCCACCGGTACGCCGGGTGCCGAGGGTTCTAAGGCTTTAATCGCTTATTGTGAACGCCTGCCGGAAGATACGCTGCTGCTGATCACTGCCGCAAAGATGGCCGGTGCCTCATTAAAATCGCGCTGGTTTCAGGCCTTGGATAAGGCCGGGTGTGTTATTCAGGTCTGGCCGTTA
>JAURVK010000143.1 GCA_030655535.1 Methylobacter sp.
GATGTAGGGGCGACTTTAGTCGCCCAGTATTAAAGCGACTAAAGTCGCCCCTACAGTAAGTTGAGTTAACGGCTGTTTTGTAACGCTGCAATACGCTCTTCCAATGGCGGATGGCTCATAAACAACTTGCTCACGCCACCGCCGTTAATACCGAAAGCCGCCAATTGTCCCGGCAGGTTTTCAACTTCATGTCCTCGCTGTAAGGCGCGCAGAGCGCCGATCATTTTTTCGCGCCCGGCCAGATTTGCGCCACCGGCATCTGCCTTGAATTCGCGGTAACGGGAGAACCACATGACCAGCATGGACGCCAAAATCCCCAGGACAACTTGAGCCGCCATCTGGGTAATATAATAGGCCGGTCCGTGACCGCGTTCGGTTTTAAACACCATCCGGTCGACAACATGACCAATAATGGTGGCGAAAAAGAATACAAAGGTGTTTACTACGCCCTGCATCAATGCCATCGTCACCATATCGCCGTTGGCAACATGACTGATTTCATGACCGACAACCGCTTCGACTTCATCGGCGTTCATGTTTTGCAGCAGACCGCTACTGACCGCTACCAATGCGCTGTTTTTGCTCATGCCGGTAGCAAACGCGTTGGCGTCAGGGGTTTGAAAGATACCGACTTCCGGCATGCCGATACCCGCCTGCCTGGCTTGTTTAGCCACGATGTCGATCAGCCATTGTTCGGTTTGATTTTGAGGTTGCTCAATAACGTGTACTCCCATCGCTCTTTTTGCGGACCATTTAGACATGGCCAAAGAAATAACGGAGCCGCTCATACCGATGATTGCCGACATGACTAACAGAGCATTCAGATTAAGGTCGATGCCCTGAGCATCCAGCGTGCCGCTTAAGCCCAACACATTAAAAACAATACTGACCACAACCAATATTGCCGCATTGGTCGCAAGAAAAAGAAAAATACGCTGCATATGCTTAAGCCTTTTGATAAGTTAAGGTTTGATCAATATGGGGATTGAATAACACATTCCAACCCTCCTAAGAGTGCTAATATAACTTAAAATTTATTGGTAGAGGACATTCTGATGCTTATTATAAAAGTAATACTGCTTGCTTTGTTTTTAATTAACCCTTGTTTAGCCTTTGCTCAGCAAAACAGTCATCAGGAAATGCTAAAGCAATTGCATGTGCCGGCAGGATTTACCCTGTCTATTTTTGCCGATAACCTGCCCAATGCCCGCAGTTTGGCTTTGGGCGATAACGGCGTGGTGTTTGTCGGCACGGGAGCTGAAGGCGCAGTTTATGCCGTACAAGACAGCAATAGCGATGGTGTAGCGGATCAGCGTTATATCATCGCCAGCGGTTTGACTATGCCTAACGGCGTTGCCTACAAAGACAACTCGCTATACGTGGCAGAAGTTAAGCGCATTATTCGTTTCGACCGTATCATCCGGCAATTAGCTAATCCGCCTGAACCCGTTGTGGTTTACGATCAATTTCCGTCTGAACAGCATCATGGCTGGAAGTACCTGCGCTTTGGCCCCGATAATAAGCTATATACTGCTGTCGGAGCACCGTGCAATGTTTGCGAACCTAAAAAAACGATCTATAGCTCGCTGGTCAGGTTAAATTCCGACGGTAGCGGCTTTGAGATACTTGCCCGAGGCATCAGAAGTTCGGTGGGCTTTGACTGGCAACCGGAAACCGATGCCCTGTTTTTTAGCGATAATGGCCGCGATTATTTGGGTGACGATCTGCCGCCCGATGAACTTAACCAGTGGACGATTAGCGGGGAACATTTCGGTTTTCCTTATTGTCATGGCGGTGACATTCCTGATCCTGAGCTTTCTACCGGTAAAAAATGCCGACAATTTACCGCACCGATGTGGAAATTTAAGGCCCATGTGGCACCGCTAGGACTGCGTTTTTATCGGGGCAAGAAATTTCCTGATGAATTTAAAAATCAGTTGTTTGTCGCAGAGCACGGCTCATGGAACCGATCCGAACCGCACGGCTATCGCGTTGCCTTGGTGAAATTCAATCAGGGTAAACCCGTTTCAGAAGAAATATTTATCACCGGCTGGTTAACTAAAAACGGCACAGTGCTTGGCCGTCCTGTTGATATTCTGGAAATGCCGGATGGCAGCCTGTTGATTAGCGATGATAAGCTCGGTGTCATTTATAAAGTTGAGTACAAAGGCAATCATGGATAAACAATTTGAAATTTTAACCAAGGAGATTGTTTATCAGGGCTTTTTCCGCGTGGAGAAATACCGCCTTAAACACACGCTGTTTGGCGGAGGATGGAGTGCTGAAATAACTCGCGAGTTGTTCGTGCGCGGCAGCTGCGTTGCGGTTCTGTTATATGACCCCGACACCGATAAGGTGGTACTGATCGAACAATTCAGAACCGGTGCAATTTTAAATCCGGATAAAACCTGGATCGTGGAAATTGTTGCCGGAGCAATCGAAGAAGATGAAATTGCCGAGGAAGTCGCTTATCGGGAGTCCCTGGAAGAGGCCGGTTGTGAAATTCAGCAATTGATGGTCATCAATGAATTTTATACCACGCCGGGCGGTTCATCCGAGTGGATCACCCTGTTTTGCGGAAAAGTCGATAGCACTCAAGTCGGTGGTATTCATGGCTTAGATCATGAGGACGAGGATATTTTGGTGCGCGCTGTTGATTTTGACGAGGCGTATCTGATGCTGGAAAACGGCGAGATAGAGTCGGCAATACCTATTATCGCCATTCAGTGGCTGGCATTGAACAAACAAAAACTTAAACAAATTTGGGGATATAAAAACAAAGAAGGGTGACGCTTTTTACTTAAAAACTTTAACATTAAAGCTCTGCATAAGTTTTACAGAGCTTCAACACACTAACGATTAATCGACTATCTTACATTTATCTCGCGAGGCATCCACCCTATCACGAAGCTCCTTACCGGGCTTGAAATGGGGAACATGTTTTTTTGATAAAGCTACAGATTCACCCGTTTTAGGGTTACGCCCCATACGAGGAGGACGTAAATGTAGCGAAAAACTACCAAAACCTCTAATCTCGATTCTTTCCCCGGAAGATAACGCCTGATTCATTTGTTCAATGATACATTTTACCGCTATCTCTACATCTTTCTGTGCCAGATGCGGTTGATGTTTGGCAAGAGCTTCAATTAATTCTGATTTTGTCACATTCTATCCTGAGAAAACAAATAAACACAAGGGGCATGCACTGATACATACCCCCCCATGATTTTTATTTTTCCATCTGCTTAAAGATGTCAGCGAAGGTAGGAGCACCGATTGATTGCTGAGAATGATCTTTAATAGTATGAGACTCCTCATCAGTATCTTTAGCTTTAATCGATAAAGAAATTGATTTGCTTTTCTTATCTACGCCGATGAATTTAGCTTCAAGTGCATCGCCTTCTTTTAACAAGGTTCTGGCATCCTCAACGCGATCGCGTTGGATTTCAGAAGCACGTAAATAGCCTTCAACATTATCATCTAAAGTGATAACCGCACCCTTAGCATCAACTTCTTTAACCGTTCCTTTTACCAAACTACCTTTTTCGTGTGTAGCCAGGAAGTTTTGAAATGGATCTTGTTCAAGTTGTTTAATACCTAAAGAAATACGCTCGCGTTCGGAATCAACCGCTAAAATAACGGTTTCCAGTTCGTCGCCTTTTTTGAACTCGCGAACTGAAGCTTCGCCTTCATCCGCCCAGGAAATATCGGACATATGAACCAGACCGTCGATACCGCCGTCCAGACCGATGAAAATACCGAAATCAGTAATCGATTTGATTTTTCCTGAGATTTTATCGCCTTTATTATGTGTTGCTGCGAACTCATCCCAAGGGTTGGTTTTGCATTGTTTCATGCCTAGAGAAATACGACGGCGTTCTTCGTCGATTTCCAGAACCATCACTTCGACTTCATCGCCTAATTGAACGAGTTTGGAAGGATTGACGTTTTTGTTGGTCCAGTCCATTTCGGAAACGTGAACCAAACCTTCTACGCCTTCTTCAATTTCAACAAAGCAACCGTAATCGGTCAGATTGTTGACTTTGCCGAATACGCGTGTGCCTGCTGGGTAGCGACGGGCGATGTTTTGCCATGGATCTTCACCCATTTGCTTCATGCCGAGTGAAACACGGTTTTTATCCTTATCGTACTTCAGGACCTTAACTTTAATTTCCTGGCCGATTTCTACACACTCGGACGGATGACGCACGCGTCTCCATGCCATATCGGTGATGTGTAACAGACCGTCAATACCGCCAAGATCGATAAACGCACCGTAATCGGTCAGGTTTTTAACCACACCGGTAACCACTGCGCCTTCTTCCAGTGTTTTCAGCAATTCTTCTCTTTCTGCGCTGTATTCTTTTTCCACAACAGCACGACGGGACAGAACCACGTTGTTACGTTTTTGATCGATTTTGATAACTTTGAATTCCAGGTCACGATTTTCCAGGAAAGTCGTGTCTCTGATTGGACGAACGTCAACCAGCGAACCAGGCAAGAAAGCACGCAATGCGCCAACAGACACGGTGAAACCACCGCGAACTTTGCCGGTAATTCGACCGACAATGGTTGCTTCTTTTTCAAACGCATTTTCAAGTTCCGACCAAGCTTTGTTTTTCTTCGCTTTATCACGAGAAAGCAGTGTAGCTCCAAGGCCGTCTTCAAATAAATCGAGAGCAACCTCGACTATATCGCCAATGGCAACTTCTAATTCGCCATCGTTATTGAGAAACTGCCATTTTGGAATGACACCTTCTGATTTTGAATGCGTACTGACGATGACCATATCGTTTTCGATATCGACAACCGTACCCATTAACATGGCACCAGGACGCATTTCCGTCTTGATTAGACTTTCTTCAAATAATTCAGCAAAGCTTTCGCTCATTTTCTATTCCCAAGCCTGTCGAAACAACAACAAGCCTTTTCTTTATCAAAGTTAAAAAAAATCACACAAACAATGTTGATGTGACCACATAAAAAATCCTTAACGGATTAAATT
>JAURVK010000146.1 GCA_030655535.1 Methylobacter sp.
TTAATGGCACAGTGACAGGGTGCGTGGGAATGAGAAAGCCAGCGAAAACATCAGGATTATGAATACCGACATTATCCAAATATGGCATGGCACTATTGTTGCCGATGATGAACATTACCAAAACTACTGGCGCGTTCTCGATGCAGTCGAGCAGGTTCAAGCCGAAAAATTTAAACACGATTTGCTACGCAAGCGCTATGTAGAAGTGCATGGTCGCTTAAGAAATATTTTAGCCCAAACGCTTAATATGCCGCCGGAAAAGATAAGCATAAAAAAAGCCGAACACGGCAAGCCCTATCTTGCCGATAATCCTGAGTTGGCGTTCAATCTGTCCCATTCAGCAAATGCTTTGGTAATTGCCGTAGGCTGGAACTGTCAGTTAGGTGTGGATGTGGAGTGTTGTAAATCAAGAGCCAGTCTCGCTGCGCTGGTCGATAAATGTTTTGCCGAAGAAGAAATAGCCTATTGGAACAAATTGCCGGAAGCTCAAAAAACAGCCGGGTTTTATCGCTTCTGGACGCGTAAAGAAGCTTTTGTTAAAGCCACCGGGCGCGGTATCGGCTTAGGCTTAAATCATTGTGTTATTAATCCTGAAAACCAGGCTGGATTTTTAAGGGTTCCGGTCGATTGCGGTCAGGCTTCAATGTGGCAGGTGCGGGATATAGCTTTAGGGCGGGGCGTTTGCAGTGCATTAGTGACGGACAAGGAAATTATTGGAGTTAGGCTTGTGGATTTTGATCTGTGACCCTCCTGAGAGGCTGCCCGAAAAATTGTCGATGTTGCGTATAAAAAAGGGCGGGTAATTAACCCGCCCTTTTTCGTCTATGGAAACTCTGGAACGTTTCCGGTTTGGCTGTATCCGTTAACCTTACTTAAGCACTTCCAGTTGCACTCTGCGGTTGTTGGTTCGACCTGTTTCGGTTTCGTTGGTGTCGACAGGTTGGGTTAAGCCGTATCCGCGTGCAGTCAATGCTTTGCCTGCACGGACGCAGCATTTACGGTTTAAATAGTTTTTAACAGCCAGTGCGCGGCGTTCGGATAATGCTTGGTTGTATGCCGCAGTGCCGGTGTTGCTGGTGTGGCCTTGTACTTCAATATTTATGCCGGGATTATGTTTGATGACGCTAATGGCATTATCGAGTTCAGCATAATAATAGGGTTTGATGTCACTCTTATCGTTGTCGAATTTTATATCAACAATCCAGCAGCCGAATGCGTTAACGTGAGCGCCTTTTAAGGTGTCAGGGCATCTGTCATCGCAATTATTAACGCCGTCGGCATCGTCATCGAGCATTGAGCAGTCGGCAACCGGTGGTGTGCCGGATTTTAGAAAAACGCGTTGTACAAATTTGGCCATGTCGGCGGTGCTGGAAATTCGATCAGCCGTGGTGCTAAATCCGCAACCGCCAATGTTGGAGAGGTTATTTAATACGATTTGACCTTGATTGTCTTTTTCATTGCCTACCCAGACAGTATAAACGCATAATCTGTCGCCATACTGTTGCTTCAGGGATTGGACTGCGGCAGTAGGGTCGGAGTCCAGTCCATAGCCATCGCTGAGGATCAAAACGGTGATGTTGCCGGTTGTGCTTGATAAATCGTTGGCTGTTCCCTCAATTCCGTTAATCATCGGTGAGCCGCCGCTTGCGCAGACCAAGGTATCTATGCCGCTACCGAATGATGATTTTGAGTAGGGGGTCGGCGCTTGGTTAAGCCGGGTGAATCCCCAGTCCAGACAGGGGCCGAAACCAAAGCTGCGAATGCTTGAAGTCAGTTTTAGGTCGGGAAGGGTCAGGTTTATTCTGTTCAGGATTTCTTTTTCAACGGAGTGTTTGCTAGGGGAGGGCTGGGCCGGATAGCCTGAGCCATGATAAGTTTCGGCCATTGATGATGAGGAATCATTGAGGACAAAGAAATTATCGGTTTTTTGTACATACTGTCCTGATGCGACCAAACCGTTTAGCTCTGCCGGGTGAAATACATTGAAAGTGCTCAACGGTTGCGAAGCGCAACCCGATATAAGTGCGCTGGCAATAGCGATTGCAATGATAAATGTTTTTTTCATGGAATATCTCCTGGTTACCAAATCGTTTAAGATAACACAATGTTATCCGGCAGCCATTGGCGTTAAATTGAACAGGTAAGCCTAAAACAATCAGTTGGGATGGTTACCGGCTACAGGATATAGGAAGCAAGTTATTTATAAAATCAGTGGAAATACTTATTGAAAAAATTGATTGGTTAAATTTCGGTCAATACTGGCAACTTATCATTGATTTTAGCGGCAGTTTATTTTTAGCGGATGTTGTCTTTGCTTCCCGGCGTGAAATAATGCGGGTTTTTCAATTAAAGAAGAAGGGAGTTCCATTGATGTTCAAATTATTCATGTTAGCTTTTTTATTGTTGCTTGGTTCGGGTGTGCAAGCGGAACAACAATCACTGCAGGATGATGTCCGACAAGCCGCAATGCAAGGCAATGCAATGGCTCAAGCTAAATTGGGGGCGATGTATTTATTAGGTCGTAACGGCGTTGAAATAGATGAGCAAAAAGCCGCCGAATGGATGTTAAAATCTGCAAATCAAGGCCTTATTGAGGCTGAAGTGGTTATGGCGGCGCTATACGACCGGGGCATCGGTGTGAAAAACGATGTTAAAATGGCGACAGCATGGTACGAAAAAGCCGCCGCCCAAGGGCATGGCCCTTCATTGGCTATTTTGGGCAAGAATGCCGCCGCCAAGGGAGCGATTGTCTTTAATTATCAAGCGATGCGCTTGACGGCTTCCAAGCAAATCCCGAAAGAATACGCTAACAGAATTTTACTGACGAAATAATATCAAATGAGTATAAAAACACGTTTTGCCCCGAGTCCAACGGGTTATCTGCATGTAGGCGGCGCCCGCACTGCCTTGTTTTCCTGGCTTTATGCGCGTAAACACGGAGGAAGGTTTATTTTACGGATCGAAGATACCGATCTGGAGCGGTCCACGCAGGAATCGGTCGATGCCATTTTGGAAGGCATGACCTGGTTGGGGCTGGAATATGATGAGGGGCCTTTTTATCAGACTCATCATTTCGATCGGTATAAAGAGATTATTCAGCAGTTGCTGGATCAAGGCGATGCCTATTACTGCTATTGCAGTAAAGACGAACTGGAGCAGTTGCGTACCGAGCAAATGGCTAATAAGGAAAAGCCGCGCTATAACGGCAAATGCAGGGATTCTGATGGGCCTAAGAATGATCGGGAAGCCGTCATCCGTTTTAAAAATCCTGTCGACGGCGTGGTAACCATTCCCGACTTGATTAAAGGCGACATTGTGGTCGGCAATAAAGAATTGGATGATCTGATTATCGCCCGAGGCGATGGCACGCCGACTTATAATTTAACGGTGGTGGTTGATGATATGGATATGCAGGTCACGCATGTGATACGCGGCGACGATCATATCAATAACACGCCCAGGCAGATGAATATCCTTAAAGCCCTGGGTGCTACACTTCCCAAATACGCGCATCTCCCGATGATTCTGGGTTCTGATGGCGCCAGACTGTCGAAGCGCCACGGCGCGGTCAGTGTGATGCAATTTCGTGACGACGGCTATTTGCCCGAAGCCTTGTTGAATTATCTGGTGCGCCTGGGTTGGTCGCATGGCGATCAGGAGATTTTTTCTGTTGATGAGATGATCGAGCATTTTGCGTTGGAAAATGTCAATGTGTCGGCATCTACATTCAATACCGAAAAGCTGTTATGGCTGAATCATCATTACATTATGACTAGCGATCCTGCTCATGTGGCGCGTCATTTAAGCTGGCACATGGGCGAACTGGGTATCGATCCTACCGATGGGCCGAGTCTTGTCGATATGGTCAAGGCGCAACGCGAACGCTGCAAGACACTGGTTGAAATAGCGGCTGCCAGCGTTTATTTTTACAAGGATTTTGACGCCTATGATGAAAAAGCGGCTAAAAAGAATTTTACCCCAGGCGCGGCAGAGGTTTTAGCTCGATTGCATGATGAATTTGCTGTGGTGACAGAATGGCAGGGCGAGGCGCTGCATCAGATTGTCGTGAGTCTGGCCGAAACCATGGCGCTGGGTCTGGGCAAGGTTGCTCAGCCTTTGCGTGTTGCCGTTTGCGGTTCAGCGGTTTCTCCGGCGATAGATATTACCTTGTCATTGCTGGGTAAAGAAAAGACTTTGGCGAGAATACGGCGGGCCATAAATCATATAAATAATGTAAATTAGTATTGGACAGGATGGATAATTACTGTAAAATGCCGGTTCTCAACTTAGGGGCCATAGCTCAATTGGGAGAGCGCAACACTGGCAGTGTTGAGGTCAGCGGTTCGATCCCGCTTGGCTCCACCAAAAAGTTGATTTAAACAGTTCTAGTCCCCATCGTCTAGTGGCCTAGGACACCGCCCTTTCACGGCGGTAACGGGGGTTCGAACCCCCCTGGGGACGCCATTATATTAAGGCCTATAAGCATAGGCCTTTTTTTATAGTTTTGCTTTTTATGACGGTTCGAAGCATAAAATAGTAAGTTGATGTACAGTTGAGTATAGGCTGACTAAAGCAGTTTAGTCCCCATCGTCTAGTGGCCTAGGACACCGCCCTTTCACGGCGGTAACGGGGGTTCGAACCCCCCTGGGGACGCCATTATTAGAAGGGTTATCAGAAATGATAACCCTTTTTTTATGCCTGTCGGTTTGATTTTGCATCAGACCACCCTGCCGAATAATTTTATCAAAAACGGTAGTTATTCTATAAAATAGAATTCCCGTCATCATTAGGGCCTGATCAAGGAAATAGGCGCGGCACACTATTTTGTTCAGGACGGGTTGGTTTAACGAATACAAAAACAGGGTTCGGAATGCATGCGCACACATTAGATCTTCTGAAACACGAACACGATTTTTCAGCCATTAATAGGAAAGGGGAGCGGCGAACCAAGTTGGTTCTGGTACTCACTTTTTTAACCATGATTCTGGAAATAACCGCCGGCAACTTGTTTGGGTCGATGGCGCTGCTGGCCGATGGCTGGCACATGGGCACACATGTTGCCGCGTTCATGATCACTCTGATTGCTTATCGCTACTCCCGTGTTCATGCGCATGATCAGACCTTTGCGTTCAGTCCCGCAAAAGTGGGCGTTTTAGGGGGATATACCAGTTCCGTCGCTCTGGGCATTGTGGCTTTGATCATGATGATCGAGTCGGGGCAACGTATAGTTAATCCCCATATAATTCATTTCGACGAAGCTATCGCCGTTGCAGGCTTCGGTTTGTTGATTAATTTGATTAGTGCGTTGCTGCTTAAAGATTCTCATCATGACCATGTGCATGGTCACGCTCATCATGATCATAATCTTAAAGCGGCTTATCTGCATGTTCTGGCCGACGCGTTGACCTCGGTGCTGGCCATTATCGCGCTGGTATTGGGTAAATATTACAACTGGAACTGGCTGGATCCGGTTATGGGTATAGTGGGTGCGCTGATTATCATCCAATGGTCGTATTCTTTGATGAAAGAGACCAGTCCGGTATTGCTGGATGAAAGCATAGCGTTGAAATATAAAGTGGCGATAAAGGAAAAAATAGAAAGCGACGCAGACAACCGTATTTCAGACTTGCATATCTGGCGGGTAGGCCCCGGGCACTTTGCGATAATTATCTCGTTAGTGTCGCATAATCCCAAAGCGCCGGAATATTACAAGGAGCTACTAAAAGAGTTTCGCTACGGAGGCATTAGCAAATTATCGCATATTACCGTTGAGGTAAATCGGTGTTTCGGGGATTTTTGTATTAAATAAAGGTGAAGCTGTTTTGAAATCGCGACGCCTGAGCGGAGCGTGGGAACAATAAATTACATCCGCTACAATGCGAATCCGGTTTAATAAACAAACAATTATGAAAATACTAATACAAAAAGGATGGGCTTATTGTCTGATTAGCGCAGCGCTGCTAAGTTGCACGACTGTAGATAGCGTCAAGCCTGAGACCACCCAAGTCAAAAATGTCATTATGATTATTGGCGACGGTATGGGGCCGCAGCAGGTCGGGTTGTTGTTGTCTTATGCCAGACAGGCTCCGCATAGCGTTATCGCCAATCGTATTACCGCGTTAGATCGTATGATGGAACAGGGGCGGCTGGGTATTTCGATGACTTATACTGCTGATACGCTGGTGACCGATTCTGCGGCATCGGCAACACAATTGGCAACCGGAAAGTTTGCCGGTGCGGAAATGCTGGGTCTGGATAAAGACGGCAACTTTCAGGAAAATATTATCGAAAAAGCCAGGCGTATGGGTAAGTCGACCGGCTTGGTTTCGGATACGCGTATCACCCATGCAACCCCCGCCGCCTTTGCCGCACATCAGACACATCGCAGTCATGAAAACAGCATTCCGGAAGATTTATTGGCAACCGGGGCGGATGTGATGTTTTCGGGCGGTTTAAGTTATTGGCTGCCCGAGCAGGCCGGAGATAAAAATTCTGAGCTTCATCAGCAACTGGTGCAGATGACGGGTAACGGTTTTGAAATCAAATCATCGCGAAATGACACTAAAAACCTGTTAAATATCGCACAACAACAAGGCTACACGCTGGCGTTCAACAAGGCGCAACTGCAACAGGCCACCGGTAAAACGCTGGGCTTGTTTGCCGATTCCGGCATGGAAAACGGCATTGTTGAAACTCAAAACCGTGGCGATGCGCTGCATGTGCAACCGACTTTAAAAGAAATGTCGGAACAAGCTTTGGAGATTCTAGGCCGTAACAAGCAGGGATTTTTCTTGATGATTGAATCAGGGCAAATCGATTGGGCCGCGCATCGCAATGACACCGGCCTGCTGTTACATGAAATGCTGCGATTTAACGACACCTTGAACGCTGTGCTGGATTGGGCGGAAAATCGGCAGGACACGCTGATCATAGTCACTGCCGATCATGAAACCGGCGGATTCGGCTTTAGCTATTCCGGCGCCGACATTCCAAAACCGCACAGTCTGCCGGGCGCCGCATTTGCGGATGGAACCTTGTTCCAACCCAACTTTAATTTTGGAAATCCCGAGGTGTTGGACAAAATTTACGCGCAGCAACTGAGTTATCACGATATTTTCAGCCGGTTTGATAAACTGCCTAAAGACCGGCAAACGCCGTTAAAACTCACTGAACTGGTCAACCGTTACACGGAATTTAAGATTACCGAAGCGCAAGCGATAAAAATCCTGGCTACCGAGGCTAATCCGTTGTACCGGGCAGGACATGTGTCACTGGGCGAGAAAATAGTGCCCAAAATGGAAGTCAACGGCGCATTTTTCGTTTATCAAAAAGAAAATCGTGAAAACCTGTTGGCGCAAGCTGTCTCCGCCAGCCAGCAAGTGGTTTGGGCGACCGGCACTCACACCAGTACGCCGGTGTTCGTTTTTGTAAAGGGCGAGGAGCAAACCATGCGACTTTTTGCCAAAATCCTGCACCATACTCAATTAGGCCGGTTGGCGATTGAAGCCTTGCAGTAAATGAGTATAGCATTGTCGTGTCATGAAAACGTCATTGCAGTGTCATTAAACGTTAACATGGCTTAATCAGAATAACCCTTTGAATTATTTACCAAGGGTTAACCGTCATGAACAAATTTACACTGAACAATCTCAATATAATGACAGCATCATTGGTTATATTTGTTTTGGGTTTAATGGTAACTTGGGGCGTTGAACTACTGGTTAAGGAATTGTTCCGCATGGAGTAGGGCGCGCATCGCGCACCATTTACGAATGCCAACGGTTTGGGCATCGAAAAGGGGCGCGATGCAGCCCCTACTGGATTTTAAAGAAGATTTACCCGATCGCGACCTGTGCGGCAACTTGATTTTTACTTTCGCGTTTGTTGGCATACATGGCTTGGTCGGCATGATGTAACAACGCATCCGCCGTGTCGCCGTGTTGTGGATAGGTGGCAATGCCGATACTGATATTGGTGGTGATTGCGTTGCTCCGGTAGTTGAAACTGCTTGCAACCAATGTATCTTTGATGCGCTTTGCCACCTGTTCTGCCGCTTCTACGGCGGTTTCCGGCAGTAATACGGTGAATTCGTCGCCCCCGTAGCGGGCTGTGGTGTCGCAGCCTCTTAAACAGTGGCGAAAGTTATCGGCGATGGTTTGCAATAGCAGGTTACCTGCTTCGTGACCGTATTGGTCGTTGACGATTTTTAAGTTATCGCAATCCCCCAGTAATAGACTGAAAGTATGTCCACCGCGGCGGGCTTGTTGCAATTGTTTTTCCAATAGTTCCATGAAGGCGCGGCGGTTGTAGAGATTGGTTAATTCATCGGTTTGCGCGGTGGTTTTGATACGGCTGAAAGCGTGGTAGATGTCGTTAGACAACATGGTGGTGATGTAACCCACCAGCAACATAGGAAATAACCACGTCAACAGGACGCTGATTTGGCTTAGGGAAAAGCCCTCGTCGCTAGGTATGCCATTTTTGCCCAAGTACAGATAACAACTGCCGATTAATAATACTTCCAGTAATGTGGTTACCTTGCCCAAAGCCAGGGCGCTGGTGATAATGGGTAGAAAGTACAGGTTGAGCAGCAGGCTGTCTTGGCGTCCGGTATGCCAAACGAACCAGGTGATCAATAAGATCATGACCCAGGTTTCTACGGCTAGTTTCCAAATGTTGGCTTGGGTAAAAAAGTTGAGGTAATGAAATGCCATAACGAAGCCCGCGAAAGCGCAGAGGCTGCCTAATAAAAAAATTTTAACGCTTTCCTCGGTATGGCCCACCACCAGATAGAACATCATCAAGACCAGCAGTAACCATTCAATTTCCGCGACGGTACGGGAAAAACCGTTCAGGGCGTCAGGCTCTTGATTGAGATAAAAAAATGGTTCCTTGCTCATGACGAATTTTCCCGGGTGATAGTGCCGAATATAAAGAGAGCTGGCTTATTTTTATTATTTTAACACAATCGTTACGCGGCAGCCGTGTAGGCTGACGCTGTTTAAGGGTAATGCCTAGCTCACAGCCAGCCTTTTCGTTTAAAAATCCAATAAGGTGCAATCCCCGCCAACAGCATTAAGCCCAGTGCGCCGGGATAACCCAGGCGCAAACTGAGTTCCGGCATATAACGAAAGTTCATGCCGTAAATGCTGGCTACCAGGGTAGGAGGCAGAAATACCACGGCAGCAATGGAAAAAATTTTAATGATTTTGTTCTGGGCAATGTTGATAAAGCCTTGGGTCGAGTCCATCAGGAAGTTGATTTTATCGAACAGGAAAGTGGTATGCGACATTAAGGTGTCTACGTCGCGCATGATTTCCCTCGCCGTTTCCTGCAATTCGGGTTGATTGCGCAAATGCCGTTGCAGAAAGGATATGGAGCGTTGTGTATCCATCAGGCATAGTCGAATCTTGCCGTTGCTGTCCTCCAATTTGGCCAGTTGATCAATGGCATTTTCAAGGTCGGAGTCTATTTCTTCCAGCACCAGATAACTGACATCTTCCAGTTTACGATGAATGTCCTCCAGTGCATCGGCGAGATTTTCAACTTTTTGCTCGAACATCATTACTAGTAATTCCTGCGGAGAATGGGCCTCTATCTGCCCGCGCCGGGCGCGCATCCGTAGCAGGCGGAAATCGGCCAAGGCACCATCGCGCAGGGTAATTAAGCGGTCGTTTTGCAAGATGAAGGCGACGGTCGCCGTGCTGTGCCGCCCCTCGCTTTGGGCAAGAAACAAAGAGCGTACGTGAATGCCGGTGTTGTCGGTAAAGTAACGCGCCGAAGATTCGATTTCCTCCACATCATCCGATTCTGGTAGTGCCGTGCGCAAAAACGCTTGTAGTTGTGTGCGCTCGCTGTCGCTGGCATCGTGGGCATCGATCCAGGATGCTTTTGCGATTGCTTGTTTGAGTTGATCTTCAGGTGGTGTTTGTTCTTTGAGTCGGCCGCTCTTGTCGATATTAAATAGTCGTAACATGAATATATTCCTTTTTTTATTATTCAGGCAGGCTATCCGGGTGAATCAGCGTGACTAATGTGGCGGCGCCTTCGGCCAGTTCTGTCCAATCGCCTTTGAAAGCGAGTTGGGCTAAAGCGGCGGTAGGCAGATATTTCCCGTTAGCCGATAACGGAACCGAATGGGGTATTAATTTTAATAACAAGTCTTCCAGGCCGGGATTATGGCCGACCAGCAGCACTCGCCGTTTTTGGCAGCTGGTTTTTAATACAGCAAGCAAGGTCAGGGCATCTGCTTCATAAATGCGCGGGTCGCAGATAATGGCCGACTCGTCTATGTCTAACTGCCTGCAAACCCGCTGCGCCGTTGTCAGGGCACGCGTAGCCGGAGAGCTGAGTATGGTGTCGGGTATCAAATGCTGCTCATGCAGCCAGCGTCCCACCCGCTTGGCGGCGCGCCGACCGCGTTTATTCAGTGGACGGGAAAAATCATCCATATCAACCGACCAATCCGATTTGGCATGTCGTAATAATAAAAGTTCGTGAGTCATAAAATTTTCTGTCTATGGAAGGTGATATCAGGACGCTATCGTGCCCGCAATACTATACCAGTTAATGATTGCAGTTTTATTAAATAAAAAGCAAAAAAAACACCTGAAACGTAGGTAATATAAGGTGTTTGGTATGCTGGTTGTCCGGTCGGATTGGTGGTATTACGTATTGATTGCAGGGATTTGTTTCTCTATACTGCAATCGATTATGCAATATCAATTGGTTTTTTAAGTTAAACAATGCGCAATAAAAATGAGGTGAGTCATGTCAATAAGAAAAGATTTTGAAGATTTATTAGGTAAGTTGCAAGTAGAACGCGATGAAATCAGTTTAAAACTGCACCTGGCTTCTATGGAGGCCAAACAAGAATTTGAACAAGCCGAAAAACAATGGCACCGTTTAAAAATCAAAGCCGCTGAAATAGCGGATGATTCGGTGGAGACTTCAGAAGAGTTTATTGCCAAGGCCAAAATAGTTGGCGAAGAACTTAAAGATGCCTACTACCGTATTAGCAAGCGTTTGGCCGATTAAGCTGTCTATAGAAAATTGATAAGTTGGAAACACTCTCTTACTAAAGGGAGTGTTTTTACCGAGATATTTCGGTAGCTTATTTACCGCCGCTTTCTGCGTAACACCGACGTTTTGTCGGTTTTTGTTCTCCAATGCGATTAAGTCCGTTTTTTTTCAATTGTCTACGAGACATATATATATTCGTCATTTTGGCAGGGGTGTGAAGGTTTCACAGGCATCCGGCGCTTTTAAAACAACATACGAGGTTCGAAAGTTACCGTTCATGACACTGAATAGCGACATTCATGCCGGTGTAAACTTGTGTATAAAGCACATGGGAGCGAGAAAATTCGATCGGCAAATCCTAATCGACTCCATTTGCATTTAACTGTCTGATATTAATCAACACGACTTTTGTCTATAATCGGGGGGAATTTTAAACCCGCGTGGAGCAACGAAAATAAAACGTTGTTATTTTTAGCATTAGGGTCAAGTTCCAGTTAACAGGAGTAACAATTTGAACCCACAGAACAAGATTTTATTTGCAGGCGATCCGCATGGAAATTTCAAGCCGCTGATAGCGGCAGTGCATGACTACAAGCCTGAAGCCGTTGTGTTACTGGGCGATTATGACTTGGATATACCCTTGGAAGTCTGTTTGCAGGAAATTGTCGGCTTAACCCAAATCTGGTGGATTGCAGGGAATCATGATTTTGAAACGCCCAGCAAACATAAGCATCTGTTTGATTCAGCGTTGGCTGATAACGGTTTGCACTTGAAAGTCACGGAAATAGCAGGATTGAGAATTGCCGGTTTAGGCGGTATTTTTTTGGGCCGAGTCTGGTATCCTCCGCAGCCGCCTAAATGGCGGGACAAGCAGCATTATCTGCATAATCAGCCTGCCAATAGTAGGCATACGGCTTTGTCATTGAAATATAAAGCGGCAATTTGGTATGATGAGCTTGAAGCATTAAAGTCGCTGAAAGCGGATATTTTGGTGACCCATGAAGCGCCGGGATCTCATCGGCACGGCTTTGATGTGATTGGTGATCTGGCCGTTGCGATGGGAGTAAAAAACATCTTTCATGGTCATTTACATGAAAATTATGCAGGCATGATTAAGAACAATATCAAGGTAGTCGGTGTGGCAGACAGGGCTGTTGCCGATTTGATGGGCAATACGTTAAATACGGCTTAATTTTATCGGTTGGCAGGGTAGGGGCGATCCGGCACGACTGCATGGACAGATATTTGCTCCTGCAATATCTGCATTCACCACATCCCTGTGGATTATGCAGGAGGTAGAGCAACGCAGGAGCAGTTGCCGAGGTCGCCTTTTTGCAATATACGATGTTAAGCAAGGGCGACCTGCCGGATCGCCCCTACGATATACAAAGATTATTGACTACAACCTACTGTTCTATGCCCGACTACTTAAATAATCCTCATAGTTACCATTAAAATCAACAATCCCGGTCGGGGTTAATTCGATAATCCGGGTCGCCAGCGATGACACAAACTCCCGGTCATGGCTGACAAATATCAAGGTGCCGGGATAGTTTTCCAGCGCGGTATTCAGCGATTCAATCGATTCCATGTCTAAATGGTTGGTCGGTTCGTCCATTACCATGATGTTGTTTTTTTGCAGGATCAGCTTGCCGAACAACATGCGGCCTTGTTCCCCACCGGAGATGACTTTAACGGATTTGTTGATGTCGTCTGCGCTGAACAATAATCGCCCCAAGGTGCCGCGTATGGCCTGGTCGTCGTCCGATTCTTTGCGCCATTGACTCATCCATTCGATCAGGGTCAGGTTTTCGGCGAAGTCTTCGGCATGATCCTGAGCAAAATACCCCACTTCCGAGTTTTCCGACCATTTAACCTCGCCGGTATCCGGCGTTAAATCGCCGACCAGGGTGCGCAGCAGGGTTGTCTTGCCGATACCGTTAGGGCCGAGCACGGCAACGCGCTCGCCGACCGGAATCATCAGGTTCAGATTTTTGAATAACGGTTGCTCGCCATAACCTTTGCTTAAGTTGTCGACTTCCAGCGCCAAGCGGTGCAGCTTTTTAGTCTGGTCAAAGCGGAGAAACGGATTAACCCGGCTTGAGGGTTTGACTTCATCCAGTTTGATTTTATCCAGTTGTTTGGCGCGCGAGGTGGCCTGTTTGGCCTTGGATGCATTCGCCGAGAAACGGCTGACGAAAGTTTGCAGTTCGGCAATCTGGACTTTTTTCTTGGCGTTCCCCGCGAGCAGACGCTCACGAACCTCGGTAACCGCAATCATGTAGTCGTCATAGTTGCCTGGATAAACGCGCAGCTCGCCGTAGTCCATATCGGCCATGTGGGTGCAGACACTGTTTAAAAAATGGCGATCATGCGAGATGATAATCATCGTGCAATCGCGTTGGTTCAGTATGTCTTCAAGCCAGCGTATGGTGTTGATGTCCAGGTTGTTGGTCGGCTCATCAAGCAGCATGATGTCGGGATTTGAAAACAAAGCCTGTGCGAGCAATACCCGCAGCTTCCAGCCCGGCGCTACCGAGCTCATCAGGCCGTTATGCTGTTCCAGCGGAATGTCCAGACCCAGCAATAGTTCGCTGGCTCTGGATTCGGCGGTATAGCCGTTGAATTCGGCGAACACCGATTCAAGCTCGGCGGCGTGCATGTAATCGTCCTCGGTAGCCTCCATGTTGGCGTAGATGGCGTCGCGCTCGGACATGGCCGCCCACATCTCGGCGTGTCCCATCAGTACCACGTCCAGCACGCGGTAGTCTTCATAAGCGAACTGATCCTGGCGCAAGTTACCCAAGCGCTCATTGGGGCTGATGCTGACGTTTCCCGCTGACGGTTCCAAATCACCGCTCAATATTTTCATGAAGGTCGATTTTCCGCAGCCGTTTGCGCCTATCAGGCCGTAACGGTTGCCGTCGCCGAATTTGACTGAGACGTTTTCAAACAGGGGTTTAGCCCCGAACTGCATGGTGATGTTAGCTGTAGAAATCAAGATTTTGTTCCGAAAATTAAGGGTAAAAAGATAGTAAAGGTAAAAGGTTCAAGGTGAAAGGGGGGTGTAGTTAACTAAGCCAGACCTCGGGCACTATATTGGCCGTGTTTTGATCGTCGCTGACCCAAACCTGTCCGTCCTGGATGCTGATCTGTAACTGCATGGTGCGTTTTACCATCGGTGCGAGTTGATCGGTCGCCTCTTTGGGCAGGTTGATGACCGTCAGGTTTTTAAAACGTTCCAGCTTGGGTCGAATCTGGTTCCACCAGATAGTATTGCGTCCGCCATAGGTATAAAGGATGACTTTATCGGCACGACTGGAGGCTTTGCGAATGCGTTTTTCATCGGGCATGCCCACTTCAATCCACAGCTCAATGTCGTCGGTCAGGCTTTTTTGCCAGAGTTCCGGTTCATCATCGGTGCTTAGGCCTTTAGTGAACTGCAGGTGTTCATGGGCATTGATGACAAAGGCCAGCAGGCGCGCCATCATGCGCTCTTCGGTTTCCGAAGGGTGCAGGGCAATGGTCAGGTTATGCGGTTGATAATAGCCTTTGTCCATGTCGGCAATCTGACAGTCGGCTTTATAGATGGTTGACTTAAGCGCCATTGAGCGATTCTTTGCGGCTTTGAAAAATAAAGCGCTATTCTAACAGATTTTAGCCTTCGAATGTTTTACAGTAGCAGCTTATCGTCTATGGCGATAAAACGGTCGGCCGAATTAATCAGTGACGGTGCGGTTAGCGCCGGTACGCCGTAGACTTCCGTCGTTACGCCGTAAACGTTTCGAGCCTTGTCCAATAACAGATCGAAGTCGCCGTCGCCGGATAATAAAACAATCACATCGGCCTTGGCGGCATAGTCGATCGCATCCAGCGTAATGCCTACGTCCCAATCGCCTTTTGCGGAACCGTCGCTACGCTGGATGTAAGGCTTTAATTTGACTTCAAAACCGATATTCCTGAGTATCTGCTGAAATCCCTGCTGCTTGCTGTCGCCCTTGTCGATCGCATAAGCAAAGGCCGCGAGCACTTGCCTGCCCGCGGTCGCCTGTGCCCAGAATGCAGCGTAGTTAAAATGCCGCTGGTAGCTTTGTTTGGTGGTGTAATAGATATTCTGCACATCGGCAAAGATGGCGACTTTTTCCATCGTTATTTGAGGAATGAACAGCAATAATCGCTGGGGGTTTTCACTTTCATCGTGAATGCCGCATTGGCAGGCACATTGAAAGATTCGCCGCCTTTTACGCTTTGCCATTCGGCGCCGGGCAATAAAACATCCAGGTCGCCGTCGATGATTTCCATTAGTTCAGGATCGGCGGTGTTGAAGGTGTATTCGCCGGGCAACATGAAGCCCAGGGTTTTTGAAGAACCGTCTGCAAACTTGACAGTCCGGCTGCTGACATTGCCGCCGAAGTAGACGTTGGCTTTTTTGACGATTGTTACGTTATTGAATTCTGGCATGTGTTTCCTTGATGGAGAATAGGTAATAAGGCGCGCAATGATACCAGATTGTGTTGATTTAGCGCAGTTTGCGAATCACAAAAAGCCGGGGCGCTGTGTCTTTGTGTTCGGTGCTGTAAATAGTGCCGACTTCAAATTGCTGGGTATCCAGTAGCTCGCACCAGTTTTTGACTTGGTCGGTTTCCAGATCGCCGCCTTGGTGGCCGGGATAGGCTAGCAGGGTGATGATGCCGTTGCCTGCTAAAATCCGGCTGGCGACAGTTAGAGCTTTCAATGTGGAATCGGTTAGGGTGATGACGCTTTTATCGCCGCCCGGCAGATAACCCAGATTAAACATGATTGCGCTGATTTTTCCGTGAAGATGCGCGGGGATTTTATCGTCCATGGTTGCATGACTGGCATGGATCAGGGTCAGGCAGTCTTGCAGCCCGGTTTGCCGGAATTTCTCCCGCGTGGAATCGATAGCCGCCTGTTGTATGTCGAAGCCGTAAACATGGCCGGATGGGGCGACTTGTTCGGCTAGGAATGCGGTGTCGTGACCGTTGCCCACCGTCGCATCGATGGCAATATCGCCGGGTTGAAGGATGTCCCGGATCAGGTCGTGAGCTGTGTTAAGCAGTGAAATGCGTTTCATGTCTTCTTAAATGTGAAAAAATGCTGACTGCTGGAGTGCAGGCTTTGCCTGCAGGGATGTAGGTAAGGGGCGTGAGCAGGAGCGGAAGCTTCGCCTGCAAGCACAAGCAAAGCTTGTACTCCAGATAACGTTGAATGTTACACGTTTTGGACAAGGGAAAGCCGTTTAATAAAACATCGGCGAAATGTCGGCTGTGCCAGGGTATCTGCAAGCTGCCTTTGGCGCCGAAGCCGTTAAAAATAGCTATGTTATCGTGCTTTGGGTGGTATCCGATAAAGGGCTGTCTGTCTTGAGTACAAGGCCGGACATTGGCTTGATGGCTGACCAAAGTTGTATGTGTCAAACCGGGTGAGATTTGCTTGAGTGCATTTAACAAGTCATTTTTGCCTTGCTCGGTGGCTTGGATGTTCAGATTTTCCCTGTCAAACGTTGCGCCTATCCTGATTCGATGATCGTTTAACGGGATCAGCCAGTTGCCGTAATTGAGGATCTTATCGGGTAATTCGGTTTGGTGTTCCAATGTCAGGATTTCGCCTTTGACCGGTTGAAACGGCAGGTAGGAAAACCAGGGATTTTGTGTTGCCTGACAGCCTTCGCAGAAAATAATCTGCTTGGGAGAAATATCCTGCCAGTGTAAAGACGGTTCAAGCTGAATGTCCCGGTAATCGAAATCAGCCTGCCGGTAACTGTCTTGGGCAATAAAAAACGTTTTCAAGCAGCTTAATAACGGCTCGGTTAATAAATAACCGGTCTGTTTTTGTTCCATAAAACCGAAGGGTGTTGCAAGATTGTCGAGGGTTTTTCCCGGGAACTGCATGTCGCCCAGGTAGGCTTGATAGTCGGGGGTGTTCAGGCGTTTATCAGCGTTTGCAAGTTCGCCATCGCTACGGAAAAGCCGCAGCATCGGTTTTTCTACATAAAATTCCTGCTGAAAAAAATCGGCTAACTGAAAATAGCAATGCTTTGCCGTGGGCAACAGCGTATCGACATCGGCGGATTTTACAAAGCGCATGCCGGTTATCGGATTGATTAGTCCTGCGGCAACCTGCGAGGCATTTTCTTGTCCGTTATCGACAATGACGACTTTACAACCGCGCTGTATCAGTTCCCAGGCCAGCAAGCTTCCGGCAAGTCCTTGACCGATGATTAAATAATCGATATTCATTGGGTTGAATTTATTGTACTGTGGGCGAATTTATTCGCGCTTTTTAATATCTGTCGCGCGAATAAATTCGCGCCCACGGCATTCAAGCTATTGACTGTAGTAAGATTTTTATGAATATTATTTAGCCATCAACGCTATATCTTTAAAACAAATACCGGCCCAGCCGTAACGCATGAAATTCCTGATGTTCTGGTGGCCGGTGCCGTGCGGATCGTTTAAAACATCCAGCCGGTAATAGTCGCCGAACAGGTTTAAGGTTTGTTGTTGATCGAGCCCGTTAATTTGAGCAAAGGCGAAAATCTTGCAGGAGCCTTCGTTAGTACCGGCCTGATTGACCAACATCTGCTCATTCAGGCCGTTGCTAAATTCTGTTGGCTGGTAATGGTAGTTTTCGGTAATGACAGTGATCGTTTCATCAAAGCTGACGGGGACATTGTTTTTTACTTTTTCAATAAACGATATAAGCGACATGGCTAAGGTTCAAGGTGAAATAGGGTTAACGAAGTAATCCGGAAATACTTTTAAATTCAGGGTGCGTGGAATCCTTGACCCATTCGAACAATACCGATTCATAATTGGTAATGGTCGCGCCTTGTTGCTGCATGCGCTGCAAGGCATAGAATTTATGTTCTGCCTTGCGCGAGCAAATGGCGTCTTCGACGACATGCACCTGATAACCTAAATGCAGCAATTCCAATGCGGTCTGCAATACGCAAACATGCGCTTCCTGGCCGACTAATATGACTTGCTTGCGATCGGTGCTGGCTACGGTGTCGGTAAAGCCCTCAGCGGCACAACAGGAAAAACCGGTCTTATCGAAAATCAGGGTGTCTTCCGACAACAAGTCGGTGATGGTCGTATCGGTAGAACCCAAGCCTTGGGGATATTGCTCGGTTAACAACACCGGGATGTTTAATAGTCCGGCGGCTTCAACAAGGCTGCGGGCGTTGGCCGTCATCAGTTCGGCTTCGGTCTCAGGCATGGCCGCTGATAATTTGGTTTGCAAATCGACGACGATCAGCAGGCTGTTTTTTATAGACAGGAGGTTAGGGTGTGTGGACATTTTAGGTTCAAGGTGTAAGGTGTAAGTGGTCAAAGTGAAAGGTTTAAGACACATCCTTTAACCTTGCGTCTTGAACCTTTCACCTGTTTTTTAGCCTTTCTTCATAATCCGCGCTTTTTCACGTTGCCAGTCGCGGTCTTTCGATGTGGCGCGTTTGTCGTGCAATTGCTTGCCTTTGGCCAGGCCGATTTCCAGTTTGGCTCTGCCGTTTTTCCAGTACATCGACAGCGGAATCAATGTGTAGCCTTTGCGTTCGACCGAGCCGATCAGCTTGCTGAGTTCGTGCCGGTGCAGCAACAGTTTTTTGGCGCGGATAGAATCGGGATTAACATGGGTCGATGCAGATAACAGCGGTGAAATATGTGCGCCGGACAACCAGGCTTCGCCGCGCCGTATCACTACATAACTCTCCTTGAGTTGGATGCGCCCGTCCCTCAGGCTTTTAACTTCCCAGCCTTCCAAAACAATCCCCGCTTCAAACCGCTCCTCAATCGTATACTCATGAGTCGCCTGGCGATTAACGGCAATATTGGCGTTTTGCTGCTTGGTGTTTTTCTTGGACTTTTTATCGGCCATAAGTGTGGATTAGGATTTTTAAACTGACGTAAAGGAATAATTTTGTTATTTTACTCGATATTACTGCAATAGTCAGAAAAGCTCACCACGAAAGAAATATCGGTGGTGAATTTATAACCTTTACGTTTTTACAGGCGCACAAATGACGGGTACAAAAAAATCGATACATGGTCAATGGTCTTCACGTTTCGCATTTATCCTGGCTGCAACCGGTTCCGCAGTCGGTTTGGGTAATATTTGGAAGTTTCCCTATATTACCGGAGAAAATGGCGGCGGGGCATTTGTCATCGTCTACTTGTTGTGCGTGTTACTGATCGGCATTCCCATTATGATGGCGGAAACCATGCTCGGGCGGCGCAGCAGACAGAACCCTATCAACACCATGATAACCCTGAGCGACGAAGCCGGGGCCGATAAAAACTGGCATTATTTAGGCTGGATGGGCGTTATTGCCGGTTTTCTAATACTTTCTTATTACAGTGTTATTGCAGGCTGGGCTTCGGCTTATGTGTTAAAAGCCTTTACCGGCAGTTTTTTCGATGCCGATGCCTCAGAGATAAAAGGCCTCTTTGACGGTCTTATTGCCAGTCCGATACAGTTGATTTTTTGGCATAGCCTGTTCATGCTGGCAACCATGTCGATTGTAGCGCATGGCGTTAAGACCGGTATCGAGAAAGCCGTGCGTTTTTTAATGCCCAGCCTGTTTGTGATGCTGATTTTACTGGTGGCCTATGCAATGACTACCGGCAGCTATGATCAGGGTATCGAATTCCTGTTCACGCCCGATTTTAGCAAACTGACCGGTGATAGCGTATTAACCGCCATGGGACATGCTTTTTTTACCCTGAGTATAGGTATGGGCGCCATTATGATTTACGGCTCATATTTACCGAAAGATGTGTCGATTTCCAAAACCGTATTTTTGATTGCAGGCACCGATACTGTCGTTGCTTTATTGGCGGGTATTGCTATTTTTCCGATTGTTTTTGCCAGTGGTCTGGAACCTGCCGCAGGTCCCGGATTGATATTTCAAACCTTGCCGATTGCATTCGGCAACATGACCGGCGGCTGGTTATTCGGATTGTTGTTTTTTGTGATGCTGGTGTTCGCGGCCTTGTCTTCGTCCATATCGTTGATCGAACCGGCGGTTGCGTGGTTGGTTGAAAACAGGGATATGAGCAGGAAACAAGCCTGTATCTGGTCAGGTTCGATAACATGGCTGCTGGGATTCGGCACTGTTTTTTCATTCAACGTCTGGTCGGGGTTCAAGGTTTTCGATAGAACCATTTTTCAATTGCTGGACTATTTAACCGCCAATTTGCTGCTGCCTATCGGCGGTTTTTGTATCGCAGTGTTCGCCGGTTGGATTATGACGCAGCAACACACCGAACATGAGCTGGGTATGCCAAACCCGCTCAGCTATCAAGTGTGGAAGATTTTAATTTGTTATGTAGCTCCTGCTGCCGTGTTTTTGATATTCCTGCATGTGGTCGGGGTTCTTTAAGCATGACCGTTGTTCAAAAAAGTGCCTTGGTCAAATTTTCAGCACAGCAGATGTTTGACCTGGTTAACGACATAGAAGCCTATCCGAAGTTTTTGCCCTGGTGCAGCGGCAGCCGAATCATCAAGCGCGAAGATGACATAGTTGAAGCCGAGCTGGTCATTTCCAAAGGCGGTTTTAAAAAATCCTTTTCGACCCGAAATAAGATCGATAACGGACGGAGGATGACAGTCTCCCTGTTGAATGGCCCGTTTTCCTCTTTGGAAGGAACATGGGATTTTATACCGCTACGTGAAGATGCCAGCAAAATTTCCCTGGATCTGGAATTTGAAATGTCGGGCAAACTGGCAAGCCTGGCTTTCGGCGCAGTCTTTAACCAGATATGCAACACCATGGTGAGTTCGTTTACCGCACGGGCTAAAGAAGTTTATGGTTGAAATTGAAGTGGCCTACGCCAAACCCGAACAACAGGTAATAGTCACGGTGGCAATGGAGGAAGGCGCGACTGTTGAAGCTGCGATAAAAGCCTCTGGCTTGCTGGAGCGTTTCCCTGAGATTGCCTTGTCCGAGCTTAAGGCGGGTATTTTTGGTGTAGTCTGCAAACCGGATCAGCCTGTTAGAGAGGCCGATAGGATAGAGATTTATCGGCCTTTGCTTCATGATCCTAAAGAGGCAAGGCGGCAGCGGGCTTTGAAGCGTTTTTGATTGTTTGTTGTTATTGAGTATATATACAGAAACCGGCTATAAATTTTTAGGCATTTTTGAAAGCGTTGTTGTAATCTGCAATTTTATTTGCATGAAAGTAAATGAAATTCTAATCATGCTGAAAGAAGATGGTGGTATCTTGCCGCAACGCGAGGGAGTCATCGTCAATTCAAGCATCCAATCAAAAGCGGTCGTGTAACAGTACCGGGAAAACCCGGCGATGATTTAGCACACGGCACTTTAAATAGCATACTCAAACAAGCAAAACTAAAGGAGTAACCTATGCGTTACGCAATCGTTGTCGAAAAAGCGGAAAATAACTACTCAGCCTATGTGCCTGATTTGCCAGGCTGTGTTGCTACTGGCTCTACCGTAGAAGAAACTGAGCGCGAAATTCGTGAAGCAATTGAGTTTCATATCGAAGGGCTGATTGAAGATGGTTTGCCTGTGCCACAACCAGCAAGTATTGTTCAATATATTGAAATAGCTGCTTAAGTTGTCATTCATATCGAGCATACAAGCCTGACATTTGTTTAACCGAATCAAGGAAGTCTGTCGTTCGCGATTGATGGACGCCCTTTGTCAGTCTCGTAGGGTGCTGTGGATTGGGCAATATTTGAAAATGGTACACGATGCGTACCCTTGAAATCAGATAAGCAAGGATGGACTTGAAGAATGAAGCCCATCAATCCTATTATCTAAACACTACAAACCGCTAAAGCGGCAGTTGATCCGATGATGGCCCCGGCGACGGTTTTTTATCCGACCTATCTGTCGCACGCTCGTCATCAATGCTATCGTAGCCAAACAGGCCGGTGATCATTTCCCACAGGGTTTTTTCAATATCACGCTTTGGTACATCGACTGTGGTTTCATCCGATGCTTTGATTACGGGAACGGCGCTGGGTTTGAAATCACCTTGTACGCCGATCAGTTGGTCATTATCAAAGTACAATGAAATTCTTTTTTGTTGTCTACTTCCTCCACCCAGTTGCGCCGAATAGAGATAGTCCCAGCGTTGCTGATGAAAAAAATCAAGCAACATCGGTGAGCCCATTATGTATAGCACTTGGCGTTTGTTCATGCCGGGTCTGAGTTGGTCAATCATGTCCTGATCGACGATATTGCCTTGCTGGACATCTACGGTATAGACGCCGGGCAGATTGGTCAGAATGGTGGTGCATGATGCGAGTGTCAGGCTTGCCGCAATTGCAAGGATGCTGGAGTAGCGGTTTCCACGTAGGGTTAAAGCAAAAAGCGGCTTTCTCATGAGGCTGCGGATGTATTATAAAATTTGAAATGATACAGGATGTTAAAGAATTATCCTATAAAACTGTCATGCGCAACTTACCAAAAAAAGGCTACAATGCGCGCAGTTCTATATAAAGCTGCCCGCATTCAAGGCATAACCGGAGATTAATATTGGAAACCCATGATTTAAGGAATGCAGGTTTGAAGGTGACTTTACCTCGGATCAAGATTCTGCAAATTTTAGAAAAGCAGGTTGATGAGCGTCATTTAACCGCTGAACAAGTTTATAAAATCCTGTTGAGTGAGAATGAAGAAATCGGCTTGGCGACGGTGTATCGCGTTTTAACTCAATTTGAAGCGGCAGGACTGGTGACTCGCCATCACTTTGAAGGCGGCAACTCTGTCTTTGAACTGGATTCGGGTACTCATCATGATCACATACTCTGTATGAAGTGCGGCAAGGTAGATGAATTTACCGATGAAGTTATTGAAGCCCGGCAAAAAGAAATTGCCGGAAAACTGGGCTATGAGTTAACCGATCACGGTCTTTATTTATACGGTTTTTGCGCTCAGTGCAGGAAATCCTGATTTTTTAATTTTACCTTGTAGGCTTCATGTTTAAACCTCTCATTTTTTATATCGGCTTGCGTTATACGCGGGCTAAGCGTCGAACTCAATTCATTTCTTTTATCACCTTGACGTCCGTTCTGGGCATAGCTTTGGGCGTTACTGCGTTGATTACCGTGTTGTCGGTGATGAACGGCTTTGAAGCCGAATTACGCGAGCGCATACTCGGCATGACCTCACATGCGACTGCCACCGGAAAATACGGCCAGTTGGACGACTGGCAGGAACTGGAGCGGAAATTAAAAAATTATCCGCATGTAGAAGGTACCGCGCCTTTTATTAATGGACAGGTGATGATTAATGCCGATCGGCGTGTCAGCGGCACTATGTTGACAGGGATCTTGCCGGAATACGAATCCAGAGTGTCGGAGGTCGCCGATAAAATGAAGGACGGCAAGCTGTCTGATCTGGTTCCGGGCGAATACGGTATTGTTTTAGGCGTGGAGTTGGCCAATTATCTGGGCGTTTTCATGGGCGAAAAAATTACCGTTATCAGTCCGCAGATCAACTCGACACCGGCCGGTATTGTGCCGCGCATGCGTCGGTTTACCGTGGTCGGTATTTTTAAGGTAGGCATGTATGAATATGATCGCA
>JAURVK010000147.1 GCA_030655535.1 Methylobacter sp.
TTAATGCGGAGAAAAGTGGTGAAACCGGGTGCCGAAAGGTGCCTTAAAAGAGGCTTGAGCCGTATGAGGGGAAACTCTCAAGTACGGTTCTTAGGGGAGAAAAAGGCAGTAATGCCTTTTTCTTACCCGACAGAATACGCAGAAGGCTAGCTGCTATAGTTCTCTGCTTTTTTCAATCCGACCAAAGACGATAAAGCCTATGAGAAACTACAAACAGCTAAGCCAAGAACAAAGATACCAGATTGAGATATTAAAAAAAACGGAAAAAAACCAGAAAAAAATAGCCTGATCGACCGTTTGCCGGGAATTGAAGCGCAACCAAGGCAAGAAAGGTTAGCGCCCGAAACAGGCCAGATAAACGCAGGAAACAAGCGGCCAAAGCTTTAAAGATGACCGAAACAGTGATTCTTGTGGTTGGTGTCAATGGCGGCACCTTGTTTAAATACCTTAGACAAAGCAACAAGAAAGGCAAAAACCACCAAGGCGCTTTAGTCACGATAGCGGATCGGGTATCCAAGTTCGCCCTGATTAAAAAAGTGAACAGCAAGCACGCCGAAGCCGTTACTGAAGCGACCATTATCCTGCTACAGCCCTACCTGGATTAGACCTTGACATAACTGCGGATAACGGCAAAGAGTTTGCCGGACACGAAAAAATCAAAGGACAGCTAAACGCTGATGTCTATTTCGCGCATCCTTATCATTCCTGAGAGCGCGGATTAAACGAGAATACCAACGGATTGATCGGGCAGTACTTTACCAAAGGCAGCAGTTTTTAGAACATAATTGATGATGAGGTTGACGCGGTCATGCACAAACTCAATCATCGTCCACGAAAAACACTCAATTACAAAACACCGCATGCAGTATTTTTTGCTGAATCTGAGCAAGAAGCCACATGATGACTAGGATTGCACTTCGGAGTTGAATCCACGTAAGTTTATAATTAAAAATAATCTAAAAGTGTAAATGAAGGGTGCGGAATGTCGGCTATCAGACAGGAAGCGGAATAAAGATAGTTGTTCGTTTTAGTGATAAACGGGTTTATTCAAAAGAAGAATTAGGGCAGTTTCAATCCGTTGTAACGGAATCGATACGCTCTTAAGCTCGATAAAATATTGTCTGGACAATGAGATCCACTTTACTTTTTTTCTAGTGATTTTTACAATTCATTTCTGATAATCTAGATTTAAAATTCATCAAAAAAAAACCCCCGCTACCTATTGGTAGCGAGGGTTCTCTCAATCCCTTAGCTGATAACCGAAATTATCAGTTAATTATTTCATTAAATGAAAGATGGAATTAATGGAGCGTCTACAGTAACCATTTGACGGTCGCCAGCTTCATCAAAGAAGAATAACAAACCAGCAAAACGGCTGTCTGGATCATAGATCAAGTCAGCTAAACGGTAAACTTCCCAAGCAGCGTCAGAAGCAGTTACTTGCACAGTTCTTGAAGTACCTGGAGCGATTGGGCTGTTATCGCTAACAGTCAAACCTTCTTCAGCCAACAAGTCATCCGGATAGCCTGTTTCATCTTCATGTACAGCAGGATCTAAGAAACGAACACCAGCAGTATTGAACTCACCCAAACGCACTGCTGAATCACCATTGTTAGTGATAGTCAATGTCATTTGCATAGCACGACCCGGCACACGATAAGTTGCATCTTCAACTTTAACGTTAACAGTTCTTGCAGGCATTTCAAGAGTCTTCATGCCACGAATCAAACCGGCTTGCAATGGAGTTGTTACTGGATATGCTGCATTTGTGCTGCTCATACCGAAAGCAACAATCGCAATAGTACCCGCTGCAAAACCCATAGCAACTTTTCTATCAGTAGCACTGATCAAAGAGTCAGCTTTACCGGCTTCAATTGCAAGGTAACGAGGAACGAATATAGGTTTACGAATCCAATATCCCAACCAAGCCAAACCTAATGCATACCAGAAAGCGTGCCAGAAGTAAACGTTACCCAAGTTATATGTTTCTAAGTCGATAGTATCGCCTAGCAACGTAGTAACCGGATTAACGAATGATCCCATTGTACCAGTAACAGTTACCCATTTACCTGGACCGATGATTGGACCGCCACCTTGAACGTTCATCATAGTGTGAATGTGCCAATCGCCTGGACGACGTGCTTTCAACAATACTTTAAACTCATAAGTCTCGCCCAGTTCAAGAGTAACAGAACGAGGAACTAATTGACCACCGATCCATGAACCTTGACGAATAAAAACAGGTCCTGGAATACCAATGTTCAAGAAAGACACTTCTGGCTTATCAACAGTTTCAGGCCATCCCGCGAAAACGTGGAATTTACCAGAAATTGTCATCGTATCATTCACAGGCACAGTATCTTTTGACCAGTTCAGGTCAAACCAGTGAATTGTACGCATACGCATAAATGCGGCTTGCGACTTTTCACCATGAGCAGATGCAGTTGGTGTGTAAAACATCGCTGCTGTAACAGTTACCAGCAGTGCGACAAAGGATAATTTAGCAACCTTGTCTTTAATTAATTTCATATATCCTCCTCTATAATAGAGAATCTATAGTTTTCAGAGTATCTGCTGTCAACATGTTATTTTTCTTGCTAACAACAGTCTTTTTGTGTGTTTTCCTACAACCGAGTGCTTACGCGCTCTGGGTGAATGAAGTACCACCGAACCATTTACCGAAGAAATGCCACAAGAAGTAAATCAAAATACTCACGAAAGCCGAGAAGAACGCTGATACTGGAGCAACGTCTTTACCGAAAGTTCTTAATGTACCTTTTTCGACCATTCTGATGTACTCAGGTGTACCCGTTCTTACATAGTGGTAACCTTGTAAATCAGCCAGTGTCATCATCATGCCATTATATTCAACAGGAACATGTAATGGAGCAATAATTGGCCAGTTGCCAGGGTAGAATAAAAGACCCCAAGCCATACCACCCAATACTGCTGTTACCGTCATACTACCTGACAGCATCAACACAACGTCAAGTACAATTGCACCTGGCATCAAGTTTGAAGGGAAGCAGAAGTTTACTGGGAAATAAGTCCAACCCCAGAAATTCATATATCTGTTAACCCACTCACCTAAGAGCAGACCTAAAATACAAACTACCGCACCGAAAGGCAAACGGTAACGCCACCACAACACAGATTGAACAGCTGCCGGAAAAGTGATTGAAACGATTGGTGCTACGGTTACCCATAGACGTCTATCTTTCCAGTCAGTCCAGAAATCCCAGTCACCACCGGTTAGCATGTAGTGAATGTGATAACCACCAAGTACAACGAAGAACACTGTAAACAGAATTAGCCAGTCGAACGTACGTGAAACTTTAACTGCTTCAGCGCGTGAACGTACAGCTGATTGAGATGCGCTCATTAGCTTACCTCCTAAAGGATTTAAATTATTTTTATTAATGACTATCTTCAGCCTTGGCTGTTTCGCCCTGAAAAAAAGCGAAACAACCGGAGGGAGATAGTAATTACAGCCAAAGACTTATATTAAGCTAAGTCTTTTTTCAGAAGTTTAGCGATAGCTATAACTTCTGTGTTCACAACACCCATTACACCTAAAGCTGCCCATCCGAAGAATACGAAGCCATAATGTAAAGGAGCCACAAACAACTCTTCCATAAACCAGAAAGTATGACCCCATTCATTCAGACCAACATTTGGCAAAATCATGAAAGGACCAAGTACTGCAACCATATACTGAAGATGCAGACCTTGCTGGTAAGTAGGAAGTCTTGTTTTTGCATATAAGAAACAAGCACCACCAGTAATGATGTAGATAGGATAGCTCAAGTAGAATTCGATGATGTGACTTGGTGTAAAGTCAGTATCACGAACGATAGTTTGATGCCATGTTCCATCTTGCTCTGTAAAGTAGCTAGCGCCGTAATAAATGGCGATACCGTACATTACCAACCAAGTCCAATGAGTCATGTGTCTTCTTAACTCTTCTCTTGGCGTGATTGACATTACTTTACGATCACGAGATTTCCAGATGTAACCCCACAAGATACCTGCAGTAATAACTTCTAAAACAAACTCGATATAAAGAAAGTTCATCCAATATGTTTCGAATTCAGGTGCAAATGAATCCAGACCAGCTGACCAGCCATAGACTCCTTCATACCAACGAACCCAACCATAGAACACCACATACAGCGCTGCCCCAAGGAACATATTTCTTTTATTTAAAAGCGGTGCTTCCGCAGCATCAGCTCGCACTGATTCAGTTGTAGCTGCCATTTCTACCTCCTAAAATTATAAAATCCCCAGCTGGTTATGGCCAGGGGCTATAGTTACAACTCCATTTTCTCACCCATACTTAAAAAACTTAAGTACCAAGTAACACCAAGTCAATTTAGTGAGCTGTCAGTCTACCAGTTCGATTAGCCTTGTCAAGTCAAAAACTAGCACTCAATACATTTCTTTGAGCCCAAGCTTTTCCTGCTAAATTCCTATACACTTAAGACACTGATTCCTGCTAAAATTAATTTTAATTTTTCCAACCTAGCCAACTTAAATCCCATGAAGAAATACTCCGCCTTAATTTTTATCGCCAGCTTGGTGGCTCTGGTTTTATTTCAACACAAGGTCATCATGCCTTTCGTTTACAAGGTAATCCAATCCGATTTATTCCTTGTTGACAGCAAAGACCAAGGAAGCCAATTACCTATCTCCACCCCGTTAACAGAAATCGCTTTTATGCATTGCAATAACTACATCAAGTCTACGCTGGGATCCGAGGTATCTATAAGTTTTGCCGATAAGCCTATTAATGCCTGGAGCCTGGGCAATTATCAATATGTTATTAATGCCGAAATTGATATCACCAGCCCCACTGCAAGCACAATCACCAAAAAATATGCCTGCCGCATTAACTATAAAAACGGCGACAACGACGAAGGCCCTCTTGATTTTGCCAACTGGTCCGTTGAAGGGTTGTCCGGCTTGGATTCTATTTAGGAAATCACATAATCCTAATCCATCGCACCCTAACAATCCCATTGATCGCACTAACGACCTACATGCATCTTAAAGCGAGCCATCCAAAGCAGACACCCATAAAGCAAAAAGCCAGTACAACATGTTGTACTGGCTTTTTGCTTTATGGGTGTCTCGCAAAATAAAAATGATTAATACGTTTTTTTCACTTACTCACGCAAACCCAATTTCTTTATTTACTATATTTTTTTCAGCTTAACTAACGTTCTTGTAGTATGCCGGGATCAACTATCCAAGCAAAAACCCACAAAAATTTACTTTCCGTATCTTTTACGGAATTTATCAACACGACCCGCCGTATCAACAACACGCTGTTTTCCTGTATAAAAAGGATGGCATGAAGAACAAACCTCAACCTGCAAATCCTTACCCAATACAGAACCTGTCTCAAATTTATTACCGCAACCGCAGGTCACAGTAATTTGCTTATATTCTGGATGAATTTCTGGTTTCATATCACTTTCACATTACCCGAAACGGGCTACATACTTTATTAAAGAACCCCGTATAATACGTATTTCATTAAAAGTTCGCAACTCAATTTATATTTATGCGCATTATTACTTTAAATGCAAATGGCATTCGCTCCGCACAATGCAAAGGTTTCTTTACTTGGATGCAGTAACAAAACGCTGACATTATTTGCATACAAGAAACAAAAGCTCAGTTACATCAACTTCATTCCGACCCATTTTGCCCCTCCAATTACCATTGTTTTTACCATGATGCAGTAAAAAAGGGCTATAGCGGAGTAGCGCTATATTGTAAAAAACAACCCGACCAAATTATTAGCGGCATAGGCTGGCGAGATGTCGACGCAGAAGGTCGCTTTATTGAGGCTCAATTTGGTGATTTAAGCGTTATCTCGCTTTATTTACCTTCCGGCTCATCTGGAGATGAACGACAAGCCTTCAAGTTTACATTTATGGAGAAATTCACTCCTTATTTACAAGAGTGCGCACAAAATGTGCCGCAACTATATAATATGTGGCGATTGGAACATTGCCCACAAAGAAATTGACTTAAAAAACTGGCGTGGAAACCGAAAGAACTCGGGATTTTTACCTGGAGAAAGGGCGTGGCTGGATCAATTATTGACAAATGATCATTGGATTGACGCGTTCAGACCTATTAATCAAGAAGCCGAACAATACACTTGGCGGTCAAACAGAGGCCAATCTTGGGCAAAAAACGTCGGCTGGCGCATTGATTATCAAATAATCAGCAATGCTCTTAAAGATAAAGTAACAGCGGCATCCATCTATAAAGATGAGCGTTTTTCCGATCACGCCCCACTTATTATGGATTATGCCTATCTGTTTTAAGCCGATCTTGATAGCGCATCAATAAAAGTACCAGCACTATTGCCGGCAATCCGACTGTTGACGCATAAATAAAAAAAACAATGTAGCCGTAACTATCTACAACCACTCCGGAAAATCCTCCCAATAACTGAGCAGGTAAAGTCATCAGCGAACTGAACAGCGCATATTGCGTTGCGGTGTACGCAGTACTGGTTAAACTGGATAGATAGGCGATGAATACCGATGTCGCTATACCCCCACTTAAATTATCTGCGCTTATAACGCCGGACAGCAATAAAAGACTGGGCTCACTGACTGCCAAAACGGCAAACAGTAGATTAGTACCCGCCACCATTACCGCTCCAAGCAGTAGAGGACGCATAATTCCATACCTAACAACCAGCACTCCACCCACCGCCGCACCAACAATAGTCATAAAAAAACCAAAGACCTTGCTAATATCGGCAATATCTTTTTTACTAAAACCCAAATCAAGGTAAAACGGATTCGCCATAACCCCCATGGTGATGTCGCTCATTTTATAAACGGCAATAAGCATCAAAATCAATAAGCCAACTTTACCGTTACGATTAAAAAACTCCACAAACGGACTCAATACTGCGCCCATAAAACCTGTCAAAAACCGCTGCCAAATATTTTGACACTTAACAGCTGCATTCTCGCGTAACTTCGTCACATCAACAGGCTCATGCTCCGGCTCTTTAAGACAAAGCGTCGCTATCAGCCCTACAACCATAGCCGATGCCATGACAAAATAAGCCGCTTTCCAACTGGCATAATCCGCGATATAAAAAGCACCCGCTCCTGCCATCAATAAAGCAATCCGATACCCCAGCACGTAGGTCGCCGCCATAGCGCCCTGATATTCTGGATTTACAGATTCAATTCGATAAGCATCGATAACAACATCCTGGGTAGCCGAACAAAACGCCACCCAAACAGATAACAGGGCAATCCGTTGCAATTGAGTATGCGAATCCGAACTTCCCATACCCATCAGGCCGACAACAATCCCCAGCTGCGCAAGCAACATCCAGCTACGCCTTTTACCCATCCATTTAGTTAGCAATGGCAGCGGCAGTCTGTCAATAACGGGAGCCCAGAAAACCTTTATTGAATAGGTAACCCCGACCCAGCTGAAAAATCCTATAACCGATCTTTCCACGCCTTCATCCCGCAACCAGGCTGATAATGTCGAAAAAACCAATAAAAAAGGAAGACCTGCGGAAAAACCAAGAAAGATCATACTCCGCACTCGCGGCTGAGCATATATTGAAAAGGCTGACCGCCATCTTTTATCTTTAGCCATTAGCCTTACCTGACAAACTTACAGATATATCGTCTGCTTTTGGCGCTACTGTGATATGCGAACCCACCACATCCCCGTAGATTATGCCGCAAGCACAATCCCATGAACGAGAAAGAATGAGTCGCAACTGAAAGAACACCGCACAGAAAGTGCGGTGCATGTTCAAATCATCAACCATTAACCAGATAATGAGTGAGAATACTCGCTGCGTAACCGCCTGCAATTGCCGGCGTCCATTTCAAATGGCTGAAAAATGTATATTTATGGTCAGACTGCCCCATTAATGCCACACCCGCAGCCGAACCCACTGACAGCATTGAACCACCAACACCCGCTGTTAATGTCACCAATAACCACTGATATAAATCCATGTCCAGATTCATATTCAGCACTGCAAACATAACAGGAATGTTATCGACAATCGCCGAAATTACACCCACTAAGATATTCGCCGTTGTCGCACCCAAGCCATCGTACATCGCACCGGACAGCAGCTCCAGATAGCCGATATAACCTAAACCGCCCACCGCAAATACCACGCCAAAGAAAAACAACAAGGTGTCCCATTCGGCATGACGCACTTTGTCGAAAATATCGAAATGGTCATCGCCTTCAACGCAAAAAACCGTCTTTAAACGATAGCCGTAAAGCATCAGCACAGAAAGACCGACCATCATGCCCATAAATGGCGGCAGATGCAGGACTTGTTTAAAACTTACCGCTGTAACGATAGTCAGCAAAAACAACACACAAACTTGAATTGCACCCGGCTTTAACAACACCGCAGTTTCAGTAGAGATTTTAGGCTGCTCATCGGGCACGGCAAAATACATTATCGCGGCAGGTATCGCGTAATTCACAACCGATGGAATAAACAACTTAAAGAAATCAAAAAACTCGGCATATTCAGCCTGCCAAACCATTAAGGTTGTAATGTCGCCAAATGGACAGAACGCCCCACCCGCATTAGCTGCAACCACTAAATTAACTAAACCGATACTGATAAACTTCGGATTCTCCGCGCCCACGGCCATCACTACTGCGCCGACCAACAAAGCCGCCGTCAAGTTATCCGCCACCGCAGACAAAAAGAAGGTAATAACACCGGTAATCAAAAACAACTTGCGATAACCCAGTTGCTTTCTTACCAACCAGGAACGCAAAGCCTCAAACACGTTACGTTCAGCCATTGAATTGATATAAGTCATCGCAACCAGCAGGAATAACATTAACTCCGCATATTCTTTCAAATTGTATTCGAAAGCCTCATGCATATCCTCGACGGAAACACCCGCTTGAGCCGCTAACACCGCAGCATTTGCCCAAATAATACCGGCGGCCAAAATAACCGGCTTGGATTTACTCAGATTGGTAAATTCTTCCGTCATAACAAAGCCATAGGCAATAATAAAGATCAGAACCGTATAAATACCCCGCTCCGTTCCCGTCAGACCGAGACTTTCAAAACCGCCCGCCATCGCCATTTCAGGCAACAGCAATAGAGACAACAAGACAAACAATGACCGAACCAAAATAACCCCCTTGCTTTTATTAAAAAAATAACCAAAACACCAAAAATTCAGCCGTCAATATTAGCACCATACAATAACCTTTGTCATTTTATGACCCACAGTATATGATTATTGGTCGCAATTACTCGCCGGGACAGACTTTAAGCGCTCATTTATGTATCAGTATAACGACAACGACCAGACACTCATTGAACAACGGGTAGCCCAATTTAGAAGGCAAACGGAAAGCTTTTTAAAAGGCGAAATCTCGGACGACCAATTTCGCGCATTGCGCTTAATGAATGGCGTCTATATTCAAACTCACGCCCCGATGTTGCGGATAGCCGGCCCTTACGGCTTGCTCAATTCAAAACAGTTTCGAAAGCTGGCGCATATTGCCCGCACTTACGACAAAAATTACTGTCATTTTACAACCCGGCAAAACGTCCAGTTTAACTGGCCTCAACTGGAAAAAATACCCGATATCCTTGAAGAATTGGCCAGCGTTCAAATGCACGCCATTCAAACCAGCGGCAATTGCCTTAGGAATACTTCATCGGATCATTTGGCCGGTGTTTGTATCGATGAAATTGAAGATCCTCGCCCTTATTGCGAAATTATCCGCCAATGGACTACCCTGCATCCCGAGTTCGCCTACTTGCCGCGCAAATTCAAAATTGCCGTCAGCGGCGCAAAGCTTGATCGCGCAGCCACCCAATTTCATGACATCGGCCTGCATCTGGTTAACAATGATGCTGGAGACATCGGCTTTAGAGTGCTGGTCGGTGGAGGCTTGGGACGCACCCCGATCATAGGGCAAGTCATCAAACCCTATCTGGAAAAGAAACATTTATTGTCTTATCTGGAAGCCATACTGCGGATTTACAATCTGTTCGGCCGCCGCGACAATAAATACAAGGCGCGCATTAAAATCCTGGTCAAAGAATCCGGCATGGAGAAATTCTCCGAACTGGTTGAAAAAGAATGGCTGCTAATTCGGGATAACCTGGAGCTAGACTCCGATTATATAACCACCGTAAAAGCTCAATTTGCCCCGCCTGCCTACGAGACAGATGCCGCACAAGACACCCGCTTTGCACAGTATCAACTCGAAAATCAGGCGTTTGCCACCTGGGTTAAATACAATACCGCCGATCACAAAGTACCCGGCTACCGTGCGGTATTCCTATCGCTAAAAGCGCCGGACTCACCTCCGGGCGACATGACCGATACGCAACTAGACGCGGTTGCCGACTTGGCAGACCTTTACAGCTTCGGTGAAATCAGGAGTACGCACCGACAAAACCTGATTCTTGCCGACGTCAAACAGGCCGATCTATTCCCGCTGTGGCAACAGCTCGATACACTGAAATTGGCCACAGCCAATATCGGCACCGCAACCGATATGATTTGTTGCCCCGGCCTCGATTTTTGCTCGCTTGCCAATGCAGGATCTATCGGCATAGCCAAAGAGATCAATGAAGCGCTTGACGATCTGGACTACATTCACGATATAGGCGATATAAAAATCAACATGTCCGGCTGCATGAACGGCTGCGCACACCAAAGCGTAGGACATATCGGGATACTGGGCGTCGATAAAAAAGGCGCTGAATGGTATCAACTGACCCTGGGCGGCTCCTCGGAAAACGAGGCCGCTATCGGCGAACGCCTTGGACCTGCGGTTGCCAAAGACCAAGTCACCAAAGCCATCACCACCATACTGGATGTCTATATCAAACAGCGCCTGGATGACGAGTCCTTTCTGAACATGGTAAAACGCGTTGGAATCAACCCATTCAAAGAGCAAGTCTATGCAAATAATTAAAGACAAACAGATTATTGACGACAGCTGGAGTTATGTTGCCGATGATGCTGAACTAAAAGACGGCGACATCAGCGTTTCATTAGCCCGCTGGAAAAAAGACAAACAACAATTGCTTAAGTCTAACGGAAAGATCGGCGTCAGAATCGGCCCCGCCGATTCGGTTGAAGACATCGCTGCCGATTTAAAAGACATCCCGTTAATCGAGCTGGATTTTCCCGCCTTTGCCGATGGCCGCATTTTTTCTCATGCCTGGCTGCTCAGAGGCCGCTACAACTATCAAGGCGAAATCAGGGCAACCGGCCATTTCATGTCGGATCAGGTATTTTATTTATCGCGGGTCGGCGTTAATGCATTTAGCCTTGAAAAAACCGAAGACCTGCCTGCCGCGCTATCTACTTTGAATGACTTTACCGTCAATTATCAAAAATCGATCCATTAATAGGCAAGCAAACGAACAAGGCGCATCACTTTTATGCGCCTTGCTCCACTTTCTGTTCCAGCCCAAAATAAACGACATATCCAAATGAACTATGCAAACATGCTGTCCATGGCGTTTGCTGAAGCGCAAACCGGCCTCGATGAAGGCGGCGTACCGGTCGGCGCGGCGCTGTTCGACGCTGCCGGCAACCTGCTCGGACGCGGGCGCAATCGCCGGGTGCAGGACGGCGATCCGTCCGTCCACGGTGAAACCGATGCCTTTCGTAACGCCGGTCGTCAAACCGATTATCGCGACAAGATTTTAGTGACAACCTTGGCACCTTGCTGGTATTGCTCGGGTTTGATCCGGCAATTTAATATCGGCACAGTAGTGGTCGGCGAATCGGTCAATTTTAAAGGCCACTTGGATTGGCTCAAAGCTGCCGGAGTGAAGATCATCGAAATGAACGATGCCGGTTGTATCGCGCTGATGCGGCGCTTTATCGAGCAATCGCCGCAGCTTTGGCTTGAAGACATCGGCGAATGCGCTTAACGTCTGTAGACGCCTTATTCAAACTCGCTCGTTGATGTTCATGCCTCTCAAGAAGCTCATTTCAACCAACTGTTATAAAAAGCATTTTTAAATACCTTCTGGCATAGGAGTTAACCGAAAGCCGACCTGCTCAGCACGTTTGGTTAAATTTTTAATGACCCGTTGGCGATATTTTTCTTCATAATATTCCTGACCTTGATCCGCATATTCTTCCCCTTTGGCGAGCATCGCATAAATCAGCCGTGCCAGTTTATGGGCACATGCGGCGACGGCTTTGGCTTTGTCCATGCGGCCACACAGTCGTCGGTAGTACGCGCCTAAAGCCGATTGGCCGGCGCGTAAATTTACCGCCGCCATTTTCAGCGCTTGCGCCGCACGGTTGGCGGTGCGGCTCGTTGCTGCCGAGATTTTCTTACCCCCGGATATTTTCGTTCCAGGACACAATCCCAACCACGAGGCAAAATGCTTGGCATCTTTAAATCGTGATAAGTCA
>JAURVK010000151.1 GCA_030655535.1 Methylobacter sp.
TATTGGGTACTGCTAAGCTGAATGGCTTGAATTCCGCAGCATGGTTAAACGACACCTTGGAGAAACTACCGACCTGTCCAAACAGTCGAATCGATGAACTACTACCGTTGGCACCGGATGTGATTGATGCGCTTAAACGAACCAGACCTGAGAGCACAAAGTGGTAGGGTTGTGCGCATACATTCGATCAAGATCCCTACGAAGATGTCCTGAAACAAATCCTTGCAGAGGTTGCCGAGTTGCGCCAAGAAATTGAAATCAATGCAAATCAGCGCCTGCAAAAATATCACCGCAACTATCATTCCGGTTATTTTTCTAAAAGCGCCTGTAATCTTGCGCACTATCTTGCCATGCGACAGTTCGATCTGCGCCATTTGCAGGATCGCCTGGCTCAGGCCGGTTTATCTTCGCTGGGTAGAGCTGAAGCATCGGTATTATCGACTTTGGATTCGTTGATAGACGTATTAAAACGGGCAACAGACAAACACTATCTGCCGGGTGAAAAGACCCCCAGCGAATACGGCTTTAGTCGGGGGCAGCAGCTGCTGGAGCAGCATACTATTGAATTATTCGGACCCTTTCATGAACACGTTAGAGCGCATGTTATGGTGACCTTGGCCACCGAAGCCTCCTGGGATTACACGCTGGTAAGTTCATTACTTGAAAAGGGCATGATTTGTGCCCGTATCAATTGTGCACACGATGATCCTGTTATCTGGCAGGGAATGATAAGAAATGTCAATCGCGCAGAAACGGAAATGGGCCGTCCCTGCCGTATTCTTATGGATCTTGCAGGGCACAAGATTCGCACCGGCCCCATTGCTCTGGGACCTTCGATTCATCACATCCTTGTACAAAAAGACCGGACCGGCAAGGTCGTAGCTCCAGGGCATCTGATTTTGACAACCGACTCCTCTGAAAGCCCCTCTGTTGATAATTCATTATTCAGAGTGTCCATCCCAAAGCCGCTGCATAAGAAACTTGCGCCAGGAATGGCCCTGGGTTTTATTGACAACCGGAACAAGCAGCGTTACTTGAAAGTGGAAAAAGCGCTTTCTGATACGGATTGGCTGGTGAGTTGCGAAAAATCGGCTTATCTTGTTTCAGGTTGCACATTAACGCTTACAACGACTCAACAAACAGATACCCGGGAATCGTTCGCTTTGGGGGAATTTGCAGGCGAGCCTCTGGATATTCGTGTCTTTAAAAATCAATTATTGTTGTTAACGACCGGCGATATCGACGGTAAACCTGTTGAATATGCCGAACAGGTCTTGATTCATCCTGCTCAAATTGGTTGTACGCTTTCATCGCTAATAGAAAAACTTGAAATAGGTCAACCGGTGTGGATTGATGATGGGAAACTGGGGGCGGTCGTCGAAGCAGTGACCGAGCAGGGTGCGTTGTTACGCATAACAGTGGCAAAAGCCAGTGGCGTTCGTATACAAAGTGACAAGGGAATTAATTTTCCGGAAGCCGAGTTTAATTTGTCCCCTCTCACTCCGAAAGATTTAACCGATCTTGACTTTGTTTGTGCTCATGCCGATTTGGTCGGCTTTTCATTTGTAGAGACGCTGGCAGGAATGGAGGATTTAATGTTCGAACTGGCAAAACGAAATGTATCGGAACTGCCCATTATCGCTAAAATCGAAACCAACCGCGCGGTAAAAAATCTTCCCGATATCATATTGGGGACTATCGGCAGGCATAACCTCGGCATCATGATTGCCAGAGGTGATTTAGCCGTAGAATTAGGCAGTGCCAGACTCGCTGAAATTCAGGAAGAACTCCTGTGGTTATGTGAAGCTGCACATGTCCCTGTTATCTGGGCAACCCAGGTACTTGAATCCATCGCAAAAAAGGGAACTCGGTCAAGGCCTGAATTTACCGATGCGGCCATGGCGGTCAGGGCGGAATGCGTCATGTTGAATAAAGGCCCCTATATCCTTGATGCTATAGAAGCGCTGGTGAACGTTATGGTTCGCATGCACGAACATCAACGGAAAAAATTCTCCCGCTTGAGAGCCTTGCACTGGTAAGCAGCTTAAATTCTCTTTCAGGATCAGATCATGCCCACTAATAAATTTGTTATCAGCAAACCCAAATCATCCATCACTAAACTTCCCGAACAGGGTAGAAAAAAACTGGATTTTATTGATGATTTTAAGGAATATTATGTTCACTTGCTGGGCAGGGACGAAAACTGCCGATCGCCTTATTACGCAGGCGAAGCCCTATCACTGGCAATTCGCGACCGTTTGATGGAACTTTGGAAGGTCACCCACCAAACCTATAAAAACAATGACTGCAGACGGGGTTATTATCTGTCTATGGAATTTCTTATGGGGCGGACTTTGAGCAATGCCATGCTTAATCTGGGTGTGACCGACACTGTGACTCAGGCCATGTATGATCTCGGCATTGTCATCGAAGAGTTGATCAGCAGCGAGCAGGATGCAGGGCTTGGCAATGGCGGCCTGGGTCGTCTTGCAGCTTGTTTTATAGACAGTTGCGCGACCTTGCAACTGCCGGTTATCGGTTACGGTTTACGGTATGAATACGGCATGTTTACCCAGACTATTGTTAATGGTGAACAGGTTGAAAAACCCGATCATTGGCTACGTCACGGTAACGTTTGGGAAATTGAGCGTCTGGAATATTCGCATTGCATTAAATTTGGCGGCCGTACCGAAGTTCAAACCGATGAAAACGGCAAGCAACGGCATTGCTGGATAGCCACCAGTAATGTGCTGGCAGTGCCTTTTGATACGCCGATACCCGGCTATCAGAATGGAACCGTCAATTCATTGCGGTTGTGGAAGGCGGTGGCTACCGAAGAGTTTAACCTGGATGAGTTTAATGCCGGCGATTATGCAGAAGCCGTCGCGGCAAAAATTTCTGCTGAAAACATCACCATGGTGCTGTATCCCAATGATGCCAATGAAAATGGTAAAGAACTGAGATTACGGCAACAATATTTCCTGGCTTCCGCCAGTTTGCAGGATGTTATTGCCCGCTGGACAAGTATGCACGGCAATAATTTCGATCGTTTTACTGAAAAAAGCTGTTTCCAGTTAAACGACACTCATCCGAGCATCGCCATTGCCGAATTGATGCGCCTGCTGATGGATAATCACGGTTTAAGTTGGGATGAAGCCTGGGCAATCACCAAAAATACCATGGCCTATACTAACCACACCTTGTTACCCGAGGCACTGGAAAAATGGCCGGTTAGCTTGATGCAACTGTTATTGCCGCGCCTGGTGGACATTATTTTTGAAATCAATGCCCGTTTTATGGCTGAAGTTTCGATGCGCTGGCCCGCCGATAACGATCGTTTACGCAGAATGTCGATCATCGAGGAAGGTGCTGAGCAACAGGCCAGAATGGCCCATCTTGCCATAGTGGGCAGTTTTTCCGTGAACGGGGTTGCAAGGCTGCATTCCCGGTTATTGCAACAAGGCTTATTCAGCGATTTTTATGCTTTATGGCCGCATAAATTTAACAATAAAACCAATGGCGTGACGCCAAGGCGCTGGTTAGCCGCTTGCAATCCGGAGCTGGCAAGCCTGATTACAGAAACCATCGGCGACAGCTGGATTACCGACTTATCGCAGTTAAAAAAGCTGGAGCCCTACGCTGATGATGCTCAATTCCGGCAACGTTGGCGCGCTATCAAACAGGCAGCAAAACAGCGCTTGATCGACTATAAAAAAAGCACACACAACACGGAACTCCATATGAGTGTTGAAGCCTTATTCGATGTGCAGGTTAAGCGCATTCACGAATACAAGCGTCAACTGCTCAACGTATTGCATGTGATTCATCTTTATAACTGCCTTAAAAAAGGCGACACAGACGGCCGGGCGCCACGATGCGTATTAATCGGCGGCAAAGCGGCTCCCGGCTATCGGATGGCGAAAAAAACCATCAAACTGATCAACAATGTATCCCAGGTTATTAATTCGGATCCAGACGTAGGCGACAAATTAACCTTGCTGTTTTTGCCGGATTATCGCGTTTCAGCGATGGAAAAAATATGCCCGGGCGCTGACTTATCCGCACAAATATCCACCGCCGGCAAGGAAGCGTCAGGCACCGGTAATATGAAGCTGATGATGAACGGGGCGATTACCATCGGCACACTGGATGGCGCCAACATAGAAATTCGCGAGGAAGTGGGTGATGAAAACTTTTTTCTGTTTGGTTTGACGGAAGAAGAAATTGAAGCAAGACGAGACCATTATGATCCGATCGCCGTTATCGACCAGGATGAAGACTTGCAGCAAGTCATGCAGCTTCTGGAGTCCGGTCATTTTAATCAATTTGAACCGGGCATATTTGATGAGCTGATCAACTCCATAAAAAATCCGCATGACCCCTGGATGACTATTGCCGATTTTAGAAGTTTTGTAGATGCCCAAAAACGCGTTGAAGATGCCTATCAAGATAAAGATCATTGGGCAAAAATGAGCATTTTAAATTGTGCAAACAGCGGCAAATTCTCTACCGATAGAACGATCAGCGAATACAATCGGGAGATCTGGAAATTAAAGCCACAACCGGTTAAGGATTAATAATCTCTCCATCAAAAACTCATGCTTGAGAGTGGAGAAATCCCTATAAACCGCAGTTAAATAAAATCAAGTACTCCTTTAAACTCATTATTGGCACTAACGCCAATCAAACAATACCTACTGCGACAATAGGAGCAGAACCATGAAAGATGAAAAAAAGACTGCTGATTCATCGAAAAAAACAAAAGAAAAACCCATTAAGAAGGATGAAAAAAAATTATGGATCAAGAGAAAAACGGATTGGCTAATGGATGACTTGGGGGAAGAAATCCTTATTATCTTTAAAGAACTTGGTTTTGATGAGGAATACATCCAAGACAGGCAAAGTATATTAGTGGGTAAAAACAGATTCGCAGTTCTGCTATGGTGTAATGAGTTAGATTCAAGCTGTAAAGCAGCACTGGCTGATAGGCTGGGTATTGAAGTGGATGACTTTAACACCACTTTAAAAACGCTGGCCAAGTTATGACACCAAGAAAATAGTAGGAAATCGTAAGCCATTTCAACATGATTTTGTCGTCGACTGACGACAAAGGATGATGTTATGACTATACATGAATTAACAATACAGGCATGGTTGTTCCTGTATAAAAAAATAACCTGCTTTAATTTCAAATATAGATATCCAGCGGAACGGGAAGTAGAGCTGAATCATTTAGCCAAGCGAGTCCATGCCAGATATAGACGGCAACTGGAAGCTTGGTGGCGTAGTAAATAGTCATGAAAACAGAAAAGTTTTTACACCAATTACAGGCCTTTTTTGACACGGACAGTCACAAAAAAAGACAACATATTCAGGGGTTAAAAAAGGTACTGATTAAACTTAAGGAAAAAGAGCGGAAAATCGCCTATACCTTGTTACAGGCAGATGATGATTGCTTAATTAAGCAATATCAAACTGAATTGGAAATTATCAGGATACAACGAAAAAAAGGCATCGAAGTATTGCAACAACTTATAGAATCTGAAAAGTCGTAAAGACAATCCCTAAGCCTATAAGCGAAGGCAGTCTAGCTGCGGGCGCTACCAAACTTGGAAACCTGATACTTTGACGAATCTGAAATTTGAACGTTTTTTCAGTAAAATAGGAGTAAATACTTTTTTTCATGCCAATAAAACTGCTTATCCTTCTGGTTTTTAGTTTCATGCATAGCGGCTGCTCTTTGGCTCCGGTTGAAAATGCTCAAGCTGAAGAAACAACCATTTATATTGTCGATCACGGTATGCATACCGGCATCGTTATCGATGCCGACTCGGTGACTGAAATTATTCGGGGATTACTGTTCGATTTTGAAGATATAAGCTTTATCGAATTCGGTTGGGGCGACCAGGCTTTTTATCAGGCCGATTCTTTTTCGGTGTTTTTGGCAATCAGAGCATTATTTTTTCCGACCGGCTCAGTCATGCATGTCGCAGGGCTTCGTCATACCCCCGAGTTTTATTTTCGGCATAGCGACATGGAAGGTATTCGGATTCCGCGAGACCGTTTAAAGTCCATGTTACGGTATATCGATAGTTCTTTCGCAAGGGACAGCCAGGGCGCTTTAATCGGATTGGGTCGAGGTCTGTATGCATACAGTACATTTTATGACGCTAAAGGGAGTTATCATTTGTTCAATAATTGTAATACTTGGGTTATAGAAGCTTTAGCCGAGGCAGGGTTTTCAGAGCGAATATTGCCGACTTTAACCGCAAGCAGCGTGATGCGTCAGGTTAGAAACTTTCCACAAAGTTTGCTAGTGGAAACTGAGTAGTAAAACGTTTCGAACGCTGTACGGACTCAAAAATGGGGAAACCTCGGTTTCTATTCATCAATACCATGCTGAAATCAATTTTCGGCACTCGGCTCTCCATTTGCATTCCATTTCTTCGCAAAGCCTATTGATTTCAGAACGGAAGCAAGGGCTATGTCCGGTAGCATTTTGAATTGCCCAGACCAGTTCTATTTCTGAAAAAATATCCTCCGAATTTTGAATGCCGATAAACCCTGCCAACTGTTGCAAGCTTAAAATTGTCATCGCCCCGTCTTCTTCCAGAATAGAAATGTACAGGGCTATCAGCATATTGGAATAGTCTAGTTCAGCCTCTAACCAGTCGGCTAATCCTTTGCCGGGCTCAAATTTTCTGGCTAGTGCTTTGTAATAAGCCGCTTCTGAAATCCATTGATGCCGATTAACCGGCTTTACGGCATGGCTTAGCATTGACTGGAATCATGTTGTTTATTTCAACTGATATTTTGTAACGCCGCAATACGCTCTTCCAAGGGCGGATGGCTCATAAACAGCTTGCTGATGCCACCCCTGCCGTTAATGCCGAAAGCCGCCAGTTGTCCGGGCAGGTCTTGCGGTTCGTATTCACGTTGCAAGGCTCGAAGTGCGCCGATCATTTTTCCCCGACCGGACAGCTTGGCGCCGCCTGCATCGGCTTTAAATTCCCGGTAACGGGAGAACCACATGACCAGTATTGAGGCGAGAAACCCCAAGGCAATTTGCGCAACCATCTGGGCGAGAAAATAACCCATGCCATGTCCCCGTTCGTTTTGGAGGATGACGCGGTCGACAACATAACCGATGATGCCGGCAAAAAAGTAAACGAAGGTGTTTACCACGCCCTGCATCAAAGCCATTGTCACCATATCGCCATTCGCAACATGAGTGATTTCATGGCCGATCACGGCTTCAAGCTCATCGTTACTCATGCGTTGCAGCAAACCGGTGCTGACCGCTACCAATGCGCTGTTCCGGTTCATGCCGGTAGCAAAGGCGTTGGCTTCCGGTGCCTGAAAAATACCGACTTCCGGCATGCCGATGCCCGCCTGTTGGGCTTGTTTAGCCACAATAGTCAATAGCCATTGCTCGGTTTGGTTTCGTGGTTGTTCGATAAGCTGAACGCCCATGGCCTGTTTTGCCGACCACTTCGACATGGCTAAGGAAATGACCGAGCCGGTCATGCCGATGATTGCCGACATGACCAGCAGTGCGTTAAGGTCGATATTGATACCCTGTGCATCTAAAGTACCGGTTAAGCCCAACAGGCTAAAGACAATACTGATCACAACCATTATTGCGACGTTGGTCGCCAGAAAAAGAAAAATTCGCATCATCGTGAAGCCTGCTATATCAAGTGAAGTTATCAGGGTGATTAAAAACTATGCCTTGGGAATCGTAATGGTCAGCACACCTTTGTGGTATTCGCTTGTCATTTTGGCCGCGTTGGTAGGGCCAGGTAGGGTTAATGCCCGTTGGAATTGACCGACGAAACGCTCCCGGTATTGGTATTTACCATTTTCAGCATCGGTTTCATCCTTTGCATGCTCGGTTTTAATCGAAATGCGCAAGACCCGATCTTCCAGCTTTACATCCATTGATGATTCATCGGCACCGGGCGCATTCACCGTCACAATATAACGATCCGGCTTTTCCTGTAAATCCACGTCAGGCGCTGCGCTTAAACTGCCTAACGGGGTTTTCATATGAAATCGCGAAAATGAATCATCGAACATCCGTTCCATTTGATTTTGCATGTGCTGGATTTCCGCATAAGGATCCCAGGTGCCTCCTTTAAAGAGTTCGTCATCCATAGCCGACTTGGGAGGATTCGATGTTTTGGTTTGAACATCTCCAGTGTGACTATACGGCTCAGCCAGCTTATTAAGCCGGTCATTCAGTCGAAACGTCATATAAGCTTGTATTCCCAGAATAATCACGAGTACAGCGGCTAAAGCGGCAATGGTTTCATTTTTCATTGGTTTTCTCCAGGAGCAAATGCCGGTGCGGCAAAGCCGTTTTAAGCCTTGTTGTCAGTATTCATCCGCTTTCAATGTTTCGGAAGAGGCCGGAAACGCCTGTTTTAGCTTGTATTGAAACAGGCGTTTCCGGTTTGCGGGACTAATTGATTTCAATGCTTTTGCGTTTGCCCTTTTCGCTTTTGGGAATGGTTACTTTTAATATGCCATCTTTGAACGATGCTTTTGCCTTGTCGCCATCGACATTGTCGGGTAAGGACAGGGTGCGCTGAAACTCGCCACGCGATATTTCACGGCGAAAATATTTGCCTTTTTCCTCTTCCTTTTTTTCTTCCTTGGTGGAAGAGCGGATGGTAATGGTCTGGTTGTTAATGGATACATTCAGATCTTCTTTTTTAACGCCCGGTAATGCCGCCTGAACTTCTATATCATTGTCGTGATCGAGAATGTCGACTTTTGGAACGCCGATTTCCGTCAGGGTAGATACATTCCAATCCAGCAAACGAGGCCATCTGCGTGAGAGAAAATCATCAAAAAAATCATCAAATTCATCGAACGACATCAGACCTCCTAGCGATGTTTTGGGTAATAGTTCAGAACTTTTTTTTGTTTTTTCCATTTCTTTAGTTGACATAAGTTTCTCCAGTAAATTAATTATAAAATATCAGCCTAACAGGACATCGCGACTTATATCCGGGGGTATCGTTACAGCAAAAATTCCTGTTCGGCCTCAAGCCAGTCTTCAAGTTCATGGCCTGGTGCAAAATCCCTGTTTTCGGCCTTGTGATAGGCTATTTCAGCAATCTTGGAGTCACGATCGGGAAGACATATCGTTGAGCAGTCTTCCTCAGGAATTGAAACTTCTTGTTCTTTAGCTTTTTTAGTCGTTACAGCTTTAGTAGTTACAGCCATTTTTCACCTCTTTATGATGGTTAAGAATTGCCCTTTGCGTTGTGTATCAAACAAAGACATCGCTCTGTATTCTAAATAGAAAAATGAGAAAAAATATTGGTACAAATACCTAGTACTCTAGCTGATGGTGTAGCTTTATTGAGCATCCTAAAAAATCAGTTGAGCATCAAGCTAACGCGATCTTGCAAATGTGGTTTAATGACACCAACTGAATTTAATCTGAGGAAAAGATGTTTAAGAAATATTATGCCGCACTCCTTATAACAGTCGTTTTTGGGATTGCGCAGGTTTATGCGGATGGAACGCGTGCTGCAATTGCCAGTGCGCATCCTCTGGCGACGGCAGCCGGTTTTGAGGTTCTGGATAAAGGCGGCAATGTTTTTGATGCAGCCGTGGCGGTCAGCGCAACATTGGCGGTGGTTGAACCCTCAGGTTCCGGGCTGGGCGGTGGCGGTTACTGGCTGTTGCACAGGGAACAGGACGGTTTTGAAACCATGATCGATGGACGTGAGAAAGCACCGTTGGCGGCTCATCAGGCTATGTTTTTGGATAAGGCCGGCAAGGTGGTTCCCCGTTTATCATTGGATGGTGCGTTAGCTGCTGCGATCCCCGGATTGCCAGCGGCTCTGGTGCATTTGTCGGAAAAATACGGGCGCTTGCCGTTGGCGAAAAGTCTGCAACCTGCGATAAGAGCCGCACAAAGCGGTTTTGCCATCGGCGAAAGACACCGGAAACTACTCAAGTTCAGGGCCGGGCTGATAAAAAAACACCCGCAGACTGTGCGGATATTTTTGACTGACGGCGGCGATATTCCCGAGGCTTATTCAATACTGAGGCAAAAGGATTTGGCCTATACCTTAAGGCAATTGGCCGATTCGGGACGGGATGGGTTTTATGGCGGCGAAGTAGCCGATAAACTGGTGGCGGGCGTCAACAAGGCTGGCGGCATCTGGACAAAACAGGATCTGGCGTCTTATCAGATTATCGAGCGGGAGCCGGTAACGGGGAATTATCGCGGCATAAAAATCACCAGCGCCGCGCCGTCGTCATCCGGCGGTATCGTGTTGATTGAAGCACTGAATATTCTGTCCGGTTATGATTTAACGCAGGCCGATGAGCCAACCCGAAAGCATCTTATCGTCGAGGCCATGCGCCGTGCTTATCATGATCGGACGTTATATCTGGGCGATTCGGACTTTATCGACATGCCGGTTAAGCGCTTGTTGAATGAGGATTATGCGGCCGGATTGCGCAGCAGTCTGCGGCCCGATAAAGCGTTGCCCAGCGACATGTTGTCGGGCGAAATTCAACCGCAAGCTGAGGGCATCAACACTACCCATTTTTCGATTATTGATGAACAAGGCAATCGGGTTGCTGCAACTTTAAGCATTAACTTTCCTTTCGGTGCGGGTTTGGTCGCGCCTGGAACCGGCGTATTGCTGAACGATCATATGGATGATTTTGCCAGCCTGTCCGGCGCTATGAACGGTTATGGGTTGATGGGCGGTATCGCCAACGCGATTGCGCCGGGCAAACGTATGCTGTCCAGTATGACGCCCACTTTTCTTGATGACGGGCATCATGTTGCGGTGTTGGGAACGCCGGGCGGCAGTCGTATTATTTCGATGGTGCTGTTAGCCGCGCTGGATTTTGCCAAAGGCCATGAGCCGGACTCATGGGTGCAAGTGCCGCGTTTTCATCATCAATTTATGCCGGATGTGCTTGAATATGAACAAGGCGCACTGACGGCAGATGAGCAAACCCGACTTGCCGCAATGGGGCATCAACTGAAAGTAGCGCGTTACCACTATGGCGATATGCAGGCCGTGCAGTGGAATAAAACCACCCATCAATTGACTGCGGCCAGTGATCGTCGGGGCGAGGGCAGGGCTATTGTTGGACATTAAGTTTATAGTGTGGG
>JAURVK010000155.1 GCA_030655535.1 Methylobacter sp.
GATAACGTCATTCATACCCTCAACGCACAACAGACTATCGATGTTAAATACCGTCGCCATTTCTTGCTGCTGGATCCAAACCATAAAAAACTGGCTGGCGATTTGGAAGAATGGCCGCCAAACTTAAATCGTTACGGAGAAGTCGCCAATGTCTGGATTGAAGGCAAGCTCATTTCGGATCAAAGCAAAGAAGACGCTTATTGGCCTATGATCGCAGAAACATTGACTGATGGCAGCAAGCTGTTGCTGGCTCAGAGTCTGGAACAGGCAGAGGAATTACAGGAGGTTATTCTCTATACCATCGTCATGATTCTACTGGTCTCGGTGAGTTTGGCATTGACCATGGGCTGGTTTATCGGGCGAACCCTGTTAGCGCGAATCGACAATATCAATACCACAGCCAAAGCGATTACCTCGGGCGACTTCTCCCGACGTGTGCCTTTAAGCGAGCGTAACGACGAGTTTGATGAACTCGCCGAACAGCTTAATTGCATGTTGATGCGCATTGAACAATTGCTGTCCGGCATGCGTCAGGTCACTGATAATATCGCCCATGACTTGCGCAAACCGCTGTCACGGTTACGCAGTCGACTGGAAATCACCTTGCTGGAAGCACGCGATCCGATCGAATATCGGCAAGTCCTGAGCGAAACCATTGAAGATGCCGATGACTTGATTCGTACTTTTAATGCTTTGCTGGAAATCGCGCAAACAGAGGCTGGAAGCTTTCGGGGTGAATGGCAACCGGTCGACTTATCCACCTTGCTTGAGGGGCTAGGTGAGCTTTATCAGGAGCTGGCTGAATCACAAGGCAAGCACTTAACCATCAACGTGCAGCACGGCCTTAGCGTAATGGGTAATCGGCATCTGCTGGCTCAGGCCATCAGCAACTTGCTGGATAATGCTATTAAATATACTCACGATAACGGACAAATTACTTTAGAGGCTGGACAGCAACCAGAAGGGCTTGTCGTGCTAATTAGCGATAACGGCCTCGGTATTCCAGCCGACAAGTACTCTTTGGTCTTGGAACGGTTTTCTCGCCTGGATGCAGCCCGCAGTACCTCCGGAAGCGGCTTGGGACTCAGTCTGGTTAAAGCGGTTATGGAATTGCATGCTGCTTCTGTTGGCTTGGAGGATAATCAGCCAGGCCTCAGGGTTCGGCTTCATTTTCGGCCTACTTAAAAGCAGTTGCCGAACAATCCGGTAAAGTCGCCATGCTTACTCCACTTAAAAAACTGGCGAATCTAACTCAATGGGTAAACAATAGCCGACAAGCTGAATTTTAACCAATTAACAGGCGAAATAGTCAATTGCAAACAAAACATATTATTTTAATTATCATCCTATCTGCCATGTCGGGGCGTTCTGTGAATGCACAAGAAATAGAAAATAAAGTCAAAAATCTGCTGTCTCAAATGACACTCGAAGAAAAAGTAGGGCAGATGACGCAGGTCGATTTTTCGGTTATCGGCGATCCTAAAGAACAAAATGCTGAGGATCAGATCAATCCTGCCAAGTTGGAGGATGCGGTATTAAAACACCATGTCGGCTCCATCCTTAATGCGCCTTTGGCGCCGGATAACAAGGCGCAATCGGTTGAGACCTGGCGAAAAATAATGCGCACGGTGCAGGATGCGGCAGCAACAACCCGGTTGAAAATTCCGCTTATTTACGGGATAGACGCGATTCATGGCGCGACTTACACGCAAAATTCGGTATTGTTTCCTCAGGCCATTAACATGGCGGCGACGTTCAATTCGGAACTGGCGTTCAAGGAAGGCGAAATCACCGCAAGGGAAGTGCGCGCTTCCGGTCTGCAATGGAATTTTTCCACGGTGATGGATATCGGCCGCCAACCGCTTTGGCCGCGCTTGTGGGAAACTTTTGGCGAAGATGTGCATTTGGCGACGGTAATGGGCACGTCTTATATTAAAGGTCATCAGGGCGATGATTTTTCTGCGGCCGATAAAGCGCCTACTTGTTTGAAGCATTATGTGGGTTACAGTTATCCGCTTAACGGCAAAGACCGGACACCGGCCTGGATAGGCGAAAGAATGCTCCGCGAATATTTTTTGCCGACGTTTGAAGCGGGTATAAAAGCCGGATCGCCGACGGTGATGGTTAATTCGGCGGAAGTTGACGGCATTCCCGGACACGCCAACCATCACTATCTGACCACGATTTTACGCGACGAACTGGGCTTTAAAGGCTTTACCGTGTCCGACTGGGAGGATATCAAGCGTCTTTATACCCGCGACAAGATGGCCGCCAGTGAAAAAGAGGCGGTCAAAATTGCGGTGATGGCCGGTATCGACATGAGTATGGTGCCGTTCGATTTTTCTTTTTATGATTTGCTGATTGATTTGGTCAAGTCAGGCGAGGTGCCGATGTCCCGTATCGATGAAGCCGTGTCCAGGATACTGACGGTCAAGTATCAGGCCGGATTATTCGAGCCTAAACCCTTACTGCCGGTGGAAGGTAATTTTGCCACGGCGGAAGCCATAGAGACCAATCGTCAGGCGGCACGGGAGTCGATTATTCTGGCAAAAAACGACCACAACATCCTGCCGCTTAAAAAAGACGCCGATATTCTGGTGACCGGACCTACCGCCAATTTGTTGAGTGTGATGAATGGCGGTTGGACGATTACCTGGCAGGGCGATGCCGAGGATTTATATCCTCAGGAGAAACTGACGGTCTTGGAAGCCATACAGAAAAAATCCACCGGTAAAGTGACTTATATCGGAGGCGATGCTTTTGATGCGCCAATCGATGTTCAAAAAGTCATTGAGGAAGCCAAAAATTACGATGTCATTTTGCTCAGCTTAGGAGAAAAACCTTATACCGAAACCGTAGGCAATATTGAGTCGTTAAACCTCGACCAGGCGCAAATCGAGCTTGCTAATGCCGCGATTGCAACCGGAAAACCGGTGGTTCTGCTTACCTTGGGCGGTCGTCCGCGCATCATCACCTCGATTGCCGAACGGGCTTCCGGCGTTATTTTGGGCTTCTTGCCGGGCATGGAAGGCGGTGAAGCCATTGCCGATATTTTATATGGCGACTATAACCCCAACGGCAAACTGCCTGTTTCCTATCCGCGCAACACCAATGGCATTACGCCGTATGATTACAAACCGATGGAATCGTTTGAGCAGAATACCTACAATCCGCTATATCCGTTTGGGCATGGTTTGAGCTATACCACGTTTGAAACCAGCGACTTGAAGGCGGAAAAAGAAAAAATCAATATGGGTGAAAATATCAATGTCAGCGTTAAGGTCAAAAACACCGGCGCGTTAACAGGCAAGGAGACTGTATTGCTTTACATTAATGATGTGGCGGCTTCGGTAACCCGTCCCAACAAACAACTCAAAGCGTTTAAAAAAGTCGAGTTGAATCCTGGTCAAACCGAAAGCGTAAGCTTTACCTTAACGCCGCATGATTTGTCGTTTATCGGCGTTGATCTTAAGCGGATTGTGGAGCCGGGAGATTTTAAAGTGATGGTCGGTAATGAAATAGTTGGTTTTACTGTGACAAAATAAATTATGAGCAATGCAACCGACACGACAAATAGTTCCGATAAAAACCCTTATCTTGGCTCATTAACCCTCTTAACCTCGCTGTTTTTTATCTGGGGATTTATAACCTGTTTGAATGATATTTTGATCCCGCATTTGAAAGCGGTGTTCACACTGAATTACACCCAAGCCATGTTGGTTCAGTTTTGCTTTTTTACCGCCTATTTTGTCGTATCCGTTCCCAGCGGCTATTTGGTTAAAAAAATCGATTACAAAGGCGGCATCATTACCGGATTAGCCATAGCAGGTGTGGGCTGTTTGCTGTTTTATCCGGCCGCAAGTCTGCATTCCTATCCGTTATTTTTGGCGGCGTTCTTTGTGTTGGCCTCCGGCATTACCTTGTTGCAGGTTGCCGCAAATCCGTATGTCACCATTTTAGGCAAGTCGGAAACAGCCTCCAGCCGGTTAACCCTGACTCAGGCATTCAATTCGCTGGGTACGACTATCGCCCCTTATCTTGGCGCGTTATTTATCCTTGCCACTGCCGTTAAAACGGCGGATGAAATTCAGCTGCTTAACGCCGACCAGTTATCGGCTTATCAAGCAGCTCAAGCGGCGGCGGTGCAAATCCCTTATTTGTTGCTGGCGGCGGCTTTGCTTTTTATGGCTGTCGTTTTTGCCCTGATCAAATTACCCAAAATTGAAGCGGCCAAAACGCAGGTTTCAGGTGTTGATGATGTTCATGGTAGCGCCTGGAGCTACAAACATCTGGTATTGGGGGCAATCGGCATTTTTGTGTATGTCGGCGGGGAAGTGTCCATCGGCAGTTTTCTGATCAATTTTCTGGGTGAGCCTTCCATTGCCGGATTGGCCGAACGAGATGCCGGAAAGTATGTGTCGTTTTATTGGGGCGGCGCCATGATCGGGCGATTTATCGGCGCGGGAGTCATGCAACAAATCCAACCCGGCAAAGCGCTGACGGTTAGCGCGGTAACTGCGGCGCTGTTGGTATTAATGACTATCTTTAGCAGTGGACAGCTTGCGATGTGGACGATTCTTTCTGTCGGGCTATTTAACTCGATCATGTTTCCCACCATCTTTTCACTCGCGGTTAGCGGCTTGGGCAAACACACCGGGCAGGGGTCCGGGATCTTGTGTGCCGCGATAGTCGGCGGCGCTATTCTTCCTGTCGTGCAAGGGCTATTCGCTGACCGGATCGGCATACAGCAGGCGTTTTTTATTCCGGTGCTTTGCTATGGCTACATCGCTTATTACGGCTGGCGGGGTTGCAAATATAGTGAAGTGCAACCGCCAAACGCTGGAGTAAACACGGTAGGCGCAATTCACAGATAAATTGGCTCAGTGTTGTAGCTGATGTGTTAATCGCAAGTAGAAAAAAGGCATCCGAAGATGCCTTTTTTAGTCTGCTTAGTCGTAGCTGTAATGCTTGCGTAATTGCTTAACAACTTGCCAGTGGCTGTTCAGGCCTGCCGGAAAAACGACCAGGTCGCCAGGCAAAATACGCACCGGCTCACCGCCTTCCGGTGTCACCAAAATCTCGCCTTCCAGAATATATGCAGTTTCTGTTTCGTCGAAGTCGATCGGGAACTCGGATACTTCTTTTTCCCAAATATCCCAATTTGCCACACCTAATTCTTTCAGGCGTTCGTCGCTGGGTTTATGTTCAATCGTAATTTTCGGCATGTGCTTCCTAAATGTAAAAGTAATTGGAAACTAATTTTAGCATTTTTTGGAAAAACCAACATCATGCTTAAGCCCATCATTTGAACGGCTATTGAAGACTTTATGTTCCATCTTTTTTCACCCACTTCGTAACGGTTGGCAGATTATCATTCGGCGCAATACGCGATAAAGCCGCTATTGCGCCCTATAGTGATTATTTCGGCTATGGGATTAACCAACAGTCCTGCCAATCAACTCCCCCAACTTAACCGTTTTTTCCGCCTTAAACTCGGCATCCCACTGCGCCTTATCCTTGCCGAATAAAACGATAATCGTAGAGCCCATATTAAACCGCCCCATTTCTTCGCCGATTTTCAAAGTAGGGGCATCGTCGCCATACTGCCAGCTTTGCACTTCACTAATGCTCGGCGGCGTGACGACGCCGTGCCAGACGGTTTCCACGCTGGATACGAAGATTGCGCCGACCAGTATCAAGGCCATCGGGCCTGAATCGGTGTCGAATAGGGCCGCGACGCGCTCGTTTCTGGCGAATAATCCCGGAACGGAATTGACGGTCGCCGGATTCACGCTGAACAAGCGGCCGGGGATATGCACCATTTCCCTTAAGGTGCCGGTCAACGGCATGTGCAGGCGGTGATAGTCTTTGGGCGACAGGTAAATGGTGGCGAATACGCCGTTATTAAACGGTTCGGCGCGAGCTGCATCGCCGCCCAGCAAGTCGGTCGCGGTAAAGCTTTTGCCTTTGGCCTGGAAGATTTGGCCGTCGGTAATATCTCCGGCCTGGCTGACTGCGCCGTCGCATGGGCAGGCGATCGCGTTTGTTTCGGCGCTGAGCGGTCTAACGCCGGGTTTTAGTTCGCGGGTGAAAAAATCGTTAAAGCTAAGGTAGGCATTGATGTTGGGCTCCAGAGCTTCATCCATATTGACGCCGTAATGCCTGATGATCTGTTTGATAAACAGGTTTTTCCAGGTCTTGTTTTCGCAGTGAGTCAATTTGCTCATTATTTGGGACAGGGCATGATGGGGCAAAATGTATTGGGGCAGGGTGGTCAGGGCTTCTTTGATGTTCATGGATTATGGCTGTCGGGTATTTTGCCGCTTAGGAAATACGCAAATGCGATGACTTCGGCGACGGCAACATAGAGTTCATTGGGGATTTCATCGCCTAACGGAATTTGAGCCAGAATTCTTGCCAGTTCCGGCTCGGTTTGCAGCGGTATTCCGTGTTCTTTGGCGATGGCGAGAATTTGATCTGCGGTAAGACCTGAACCCTTGGCGGTAACCTTGGGCGCATTCTTGCCGTCGTATTTTAACGCGACGGCAAGATCGGTGGTGTAGTAGGTCTTAGCCATGATCCATTACGGCAGGATAACCGGTTCCGGCGCTTGCCAATCGGGATTTCTGTGTTCTACGACGACGCTGGTGTAGATGCCGCCGCGCACGTTGAATTCGGCGCGGATACGCATAAAATTGGGCGCTATGGCTTTAACGATGTCATCGAGGATTTCGTTGGTGACCGCTTCATGGAATGCGCCTTGATCCCGGAATGCCCACATATACAGTTTAAGCGCTTTCAGTTCGACGCACACTGCGCCGGGTACGTATTCGATCTGGATGGTGGCGAAATCCGGTTGGCCGGTTTTTGGGCACAGGCAGGTGAATTCGGGTACGTCGATGCGGATTGTATAATCGCGGCCTGGTTTTGGATTGTCGAAAGTTTCCAGATCTTTGCTTGGTTGTGTGGTCATTTTTGCTTATCTATAAAGGAGGTGTGTGCTCAAAGTAGGCGCCTTAGGCGAAAAAATTCGATACTTAGTTAATTATCGTTAATAATAGGCGGCTATTTTAATTCAACTGCCAGGATATTCATACCAGTACTATGAAACTGGAAAAAATCAAGCTTTCGGGTTTCAAATCCTTTGTTGATACCACGGTCATACCGATTAGCGGTAATCTGACCGCCATCGTCGGGCCGAATGGCTGCGGCAAATCCAATATTATCGACGCGGTGCGCTGGGTGATGGGCGAAAGTTCCGCCAAACATTTGCGTGGCGGCAGTATGGCTGACGTAATTTTTAACGGCTCATCGGGTCGTAAACCGGTGAGCACGGCTTCGGTCGAGCTGGTTTTTAATAACACCGAAGGCAAGTTGGGCGGCGAATATTCCCAATACGATACCATCGCGATCAAGCGGCAGGTCAGTCGTGACGGCACCTCGGTGTTTATGCTGAACGGTTCGCGTTGCCGCCGTAAAGACATCACCGACATCTTTTTGGGCACCGGCTTAGGTTCGCGCAGTTATGCGATCATCGAGCAGGGCACCATTTCCCGCATGGTCGAAGCCAAGCCGGATGATTTGCGGATTCATATCGAGGAAGCGGCGGGCGTGTCCAAATACAAGGAACGCCGCCATGAAACCGAAACCCGGATGAAGCATACCCGCGAGAATCTGGAGCGGCTCGACGATTTGCGCGACGAAGTCGAAAAACAAATCAAGCATCTGCAAAAGCAAGCCGAAAAAGCCGAAAAATATACCGGACTTAAAAAACAGGAACGCCAATTCAAGGTAGAGTTGTTGGCGATGCGTTGGAATACGTATCATCAGGCCGCCAAGCAACTGGATGAAAAATTGCAGGCAGTGGCTCACGAACATAACCGCTTGTTTGTCGAATTGCGCGACATCGATAGCAACATCGAAGCCAAACGCGCGGCGCATAAGACCCAGCAGCAGCAGACTAGCAGCTCACAGGGCGATTATTACCAGCTTGTCGCCGAAGTCAGCGGCCTTGAGCAGACCATCAAGCACAGCGAAAGCAGTCGCGAACAAACCGCAGTCGAAATTAACCGCTTACGTCAACAGGCAGACCAGTCGTTAGCGGAACTCGAAGCCGATGTGCAGCAATTGGAACAGATCAAAGAGGCTCTGTTCCAAGCGGAAGAAGCGCTGATTGTCGCCGAGGAAAGGCAGGAGGACGTTTTATGCAGCCAGCAGGAAGTGCAGCAGCAAAAAAGTGCCTGGCAGGCGCGGTGGGAAGCATACCGCACGACCAGTGCCGGCTATAAAGAACAGGCCGAAGTGCAGCGGGTAAAAACCGTGCAGCTGGAAAACCAGAATCGCCAGTTGCAAATCCGTCTGGATAAGTTGCACGGCGAGCGCAGTGAGCTGGAGTCCAACGATTTGCAAAGCGAGATTGAATCGCTCGATAGCGGCATCGAAATCATTGAGACGCAGCGCGAGGAGTTGCACCGCCAGCTTGAAGATCTCCATCGGCAGATACGGGAGCAGCGGCAACAGGTCAAGCAGTATCATGAAGCGTTGCATACGCGCCGCTCGGAAATGCAAGGCGTCAAAGGCAAAATCACCTCGCTGGAATTATTGCAGCAACATGCGATGGGGAAGGATAACAAGCAGCTGAGCGCCTGGCTTGAGTCTGTGGATTTGGTCGAAAACCGGCGTCTTGCCGAGTTTCTGGATGTGCAAGCAGGCTGGGATACGGCGGTTGAAACGGTTTTGGGCAGTTATCTTGAGGCGATTTGCATAGAGAGCGCCGATCAGCTTATTCCGGGCTTGCAGCGCTTGACCGATGAATCGTTGATGCTGGTTGAGATCCAGTCTGTGGGGGCGACTTCAGTCGCCCGGCGGGCAGCAGAATGGGCGCCTTGCGTCGCCCCCACAAACTTGCTGGATAAAGTAAAAGCGCCGTGGGATTTGGGTAATTTACTGGCAGGGGTTTACTGCGTCGATGATGCCGAAACGGCCAGAGCTTTATCAGCCCAGCTCAAAGCCCATGAATCGGTCATTACCCCGGACGGCACCTGGTTCGGCCCCGGCTGGATTAAAATCATCCGCGCTAAAGACAGTAAAACCGGCGTGTTGCAACGCGAAAAAGACTTGCGTCTGTTAAAGCAGCGCCAGGAACAATTACACGTTGAAATTGAAACGCTTGAAGACCAACTGGAAACCGCCGAAACCGGCTTGAAAGATGCCGAAGTCACGCGAGAGTCGATCCAGCAACAGGATAATAGCCTGGGTGCTGTGCTGTCGGTCAAAAGCGCCGAATTCAGCGCGCAATCTGCCAGGCTGGAGCATCAGCAACGCCGACTGGAGCAGGTTTGTAACGATATTGACGATATACGTCGCGAGACAGCCGACAACGCCGAGACTATCGCCGAAGCCCAATTGTTGCTCGAACAGGCGGAACAGATCATGGCCGAACAGGAGCAAAACAAGCAAACTCTGGACGTGTTAAATCAGGACTTGCAATCCGAGCAGCAGCGTATCGACCAATCCGCCAATGAAGCGAGACAACAGGTTTACAGTATCAAGTCGCAGATTGAATCGCTGCGTTCTTCCGAAACCCTAACCGGCAAACAGCTGGACCGTTTGCAGTTGCAACATCAACAGTCGACCCTGCGCATCGCCGATCTGGAGCTTAGCCTGCAACAAACGCTGACGCCGATGGACGACGAAAAAAAGCAGCTGGAGCAGAAGGTTGTGGATAAGGAACGGCTGGAGACGCGTCTGAAACAACAACGCCGGCTTCAGGAAGATCTTGAAGCTGAAATAACCCGGCTATCCGAAGAGCATATCCGGGTACAACGGGCCTTGGAACAGCAGAAAGAAGCGCTGGATACCATCCGTTTTGAATTGCAGGAAAGCAAGGTACGATCACAAACCGTCAACGAGCAGCTTGACGAAATCGATGCGGATGTTGAATTGGTGCTGCAAAGCCTGCCGGAACAGGCCGAAGAACACAGCTGGAAAAGAACGGTTGATGAGTTATTGGCTCAAATCGAAAGATTAGGTACCATTAACCTGACCGCGATAGAAGAATACAAGGCGCAGTTCGAGCGGATGAATTTTCTTAACGAGCAACATGCCGATTTAATCGAGGCCTTGCAGACCCTGGATCAGGCGATCAGCAAGATCGATAAAGAAAGTCGGCTGCGTTTTAAGGAAACGTTCGATAAAATAAACGCCGGTTTGCAGGAAAAATTTCCTAAATTATTCGGCGGCGGTCATGCTTATCTGGAATTGACCGATCAGGATGAATTGGAAGCGGGGGTCAATATTATTGCCAGACCTCCCGGCAAGAAAAACAGCTCCATACATTTGTTGTCCGGTGGCGAGAAAGCATTAACGGCAGTGGCCTTGGTGTTCTCGATATTCGAACTCAATCCGGCGCCGTTTTGTTTGCTGGACGAAGTCGATGCGCCGCTGGATGATGCTAATGTCGGGCGATTTTCAAAAATGGTCGAAGAGATGTCGGCATCGGTACAGTTTTTGTATATTTCCCATAATAAAGTGACGATGGAAATTGCAAAACAACTGGCAGGTGTTACTATGAAAGAGCCGGGCGTGTCCCGGATGGTCGCAGTTGATATTGAAGAAGCAGTGAGTCTGGCGGAAATCTAATGGATAAAGAAATATTAAGAATTGTAATTATTGCAACCGGTATGGTTGTCGTCATCGGCATGTTGGCTTGGGCTTTTATAAAAGATAAGCAAGCCCGAGAAGGCATGGAATTTTACGATGACGACGAACCGTCGGCGGCCGAAAGCCTTGAGGAAATCGAAGACGACTATGATATTAGCCCGCTGGCCGAGGCTAATAGCGGTATCGGCGCTCATCAAGCTGATGACAAAGCGGAGCGATATTATGAAGATGATGATAATTATGACTACCATGAGCAGAATAACCTTGTAGAGCCGCCGCCACGGGCTGCCGCACCGGCGATTATTCAGTTCAGCATTATTACCAAGGCGGACGAGGATTTTAACGGCGTTGATTTGATGGGCGCTTTTAAAATGGTCGGGCTTGAATACGGCAGTTTGAAAATATTCGAACGTCTGGATGAAAACCGTCTGGTCGATTATGGCGTGGCCTGTATTGTCGAGCCGGGCACTTTTCCGGATAAAGATTTAGATCAGTTTTACTGTCCCGGTATCGTATTTTTTATGCAGCCCGACGCATTGGATGATGCACCGGCCGTTTTTGACGACTACGTAGAAACCATTCACTTGTTGGCCGATAAATTGGATGGCGTGATTCTTGACCATAGAAGACAACCTCTGACCGATGCGACCGTTCAGGCCATTCGGCAGAGTTTGTGATTTGATGATGGTAGGTTGAATTATGCTAAAACTGACCTGCAAATTATGTGGGCGCGAATTTATTCGCGGCTATAACAGTAGCGCGAATAAATTCGCGCCCACCCGTTCAGATTATTCAAATGCCATCCCTTAGCAAAACCCAGTTAAAGATTCTTAAGCAAGCCGACCTGGAATCAACCCACTTATCCCCTGAGCGTATCGCTCAAATCGCCACACAGGCCGATCCCAAAGAACTGACCGACGAGCGGCTGCTTGATTTTTTGCAGGTCTGCAACGCGCTGTACCGTAGCGGCGAACCGTTTATTTCCGATGCGGATTATGACTTCATTTTCCTGGCGGAACTGCAAAAACGTCACCCGCATCATCCCTACTTACGGACCGTCGAACCGGAAATAGGTATTGTCGGCAAAACCGTCGTGTTGCCGGAGCCTATGCTCTCGACGGAAAAAACCTATAGCCAAAGCGGCATAGAAAAATGGCTGTCCCGACTGGAAAAAGCCGCAGAAGACTGTAACGTCTATTTTTCTACGTTGAAGATCCGGGCTACGCCCAAGCTGGACGGCTATGCGGCTTACGATGACGGAAAGATTTTATACACGCGCGGCGATGGCCGTAAAGGCACAGACATTAGTCGGGTTTTCGAGCGCGGCCTGAAAGTCGGCGGCAACGGCAAAAGAGGGCAGGGCGCAGGTGAAATCGTAGTCAGTCAAACCTATTTTAGCAGCCACTTGGCCGATTATTTTGAAAATTCCCGGAATTTTCAGGCCAGTATCATCAAAGAAAAAGACCTGGAACAACACGCTTTAGACGCCATACAAAATCATGCGGCGGTTTTCTTTCCGTTCTCCCAGTTGCCTGATTGGCAAGGCACTGCCGCCGAAGTGCTGACCGATTTCGACCGTGTTATCGAAAAAGTGTACGCATTGGTCGATTATGATGTGGACGGCGTAGTTTTCGAGCTGGTCGGTAATGAACAGATAAAGCAATACCTGGGTGCAACGCGGCACCACCACCGCTGGCAGATTGCCTATAAAAGCAACGTAGAAACCGCCGAAGTCATCGTGCTGAAAGTCACCCCGCAAACCTCGCGTTCCGGCCGGGTTAATCCGGTTGCCGAACTGACGCCGACCAAACTCAGCGGCGCGGTGATTTCCAGAGCAACGGCGCATCATTACGGCATGGTCAAGGCGCTGGGCATCGGCGTCGGCACACTGATTGAATTGACGCGCTCGGGCTTGGTTATCCCCAAAATCGAGCGGGTCATTATCCCGAAAACGCCGCAGATTCCTGAACATTGTCCCAGTTGCGGCAGCGAGCTGGTTTGGGACAGCGATTATCTTTATTGCCTGAACACTACAAAATGCCCAGCGCAAATTGAAAACACCATCGAACACTTTTTCAGAACCCTGGCGAATGTCGACGGTTTCGGGCAAAAAACCGTCGAAAAACTCCACGCGTCCGGCATCAATTCGGTTTATGCCGTTTATCAGCTGGATATGAAGCAATTGCAGGACATGGGCTTTGGCGACAAAACCGCGCAAAACCTGCTGGACCAATTGCAACGCAGCCGTACCGAAGCCATTGAAGACTGGCGCTTTTTGGGCGCTTTCGGCATTTACCGAATGGGTCTGGGCAATTGCGAACGCCTGCTGCAACATCATCATCTGATGGATATTTTCAAGCTGACCGTTGAAGACGTGATTAATATCGAAGGCTTCGCCGAGAAGACCGGCGAAGCCGTAGTTGAATGTTTGGCAAAAATCAAAGCTGATTTCATGCAAATCTACCGGCTGGATTTTAATTTGATCCGAACGCCGTTAATTACCGAGCGGCAGCAAAACATCAGCCCGATTTCCGGCAAAACCATCGTCTTCACCGGCACCATGATCCACGGCAAGCGTGACGAGATGAGCAAGGAAGCCAAACGCTTGGGCGCAAAAGTGGGCAGTGCAGTCAGCGGAAAAACCGATTTTTTGGTCACCGGTTCCGATGTGGGAGCAGCCAAAATCGCTGCCGCCATGGAAAAGGGCGTTCGGGTTATCAGCGAAGAGGAATATTTGGCGTTGTTGGGTAGGCCGGAATAAGACCACCCAAGCGTAGCGCGAGGTGGCGTTTCCGGCTTGTCGGGTATGTGTTCCGAAAACGCCGGTTTACGAGCTTATTCCGGTCTACAAGGCTGAGCGGGTAGGTTTGGTGGGTTTTTGGATTTTGTGTAATAAGTTTTTTATCCAGAGCTGACTCGGTTACACTCAGGTGGCATTAAAGAACAGAACGTTGTTTTTGCAGCGTTCAGAATTTTGATAGGCACCGATTTAGGTGTCTACTTAACATTAGGTGCTTAACGCTCAGCATCTAATATCCTTCAACCACAGGGCGTGGAGAAATATTATGAAAAATCGTTATTAATAACTGCTTTTGTATTAGTGTCATCATCCGTGTATGCGTATGATGACAATTATGGTTATGGGAATAACCAAAACGACTCAAATAACTCTGAATATAAATATGAAAGCAATACAGGGACTCAATATAAATATGACTTAAATAATCCATCAGATCGAGTCATGTACGATGTAGACCCCGCAGCTAAAGTAATGGACAGCGTAAATCCTATGGTCGATATAGACAGAGGAACGGGGCAGTATGGAGGCGGTTCAAGGCGGTAATTAATTTAACATGCACCTAACAAAGCAAATTCACTCGGACTGCCAAAAGCTGCGCCGCTTCGCTATGCAGTTTTTGGTATCCGGTGATTTGCGACGTTATATTCCCTAAATAGATGGAACCAATTTCAACAGCCACAATAAGGATACCTTATGAAACTTAAACTTCTTGCTATATCATTTTTTATTATCAATTTAATGGGCTGTACAACTTCTTCTCGAGTCATTACTTCTGGAAGCTTTGAAGGCCTGAATAACTCAGGCCCAGAGAAAGGAGCAATATTTGTTTATCGAGATAGCTCATTTGCAGGCGCTGCAAATCAATATGATGTTATGTTAAATGGCGAGCTAGTCGGATCTTTACCTAATGGCTCATTTTTTAGTTTAGATGTTGATCCCGGTGAAAATAAAATAGAACCCAAAACTTTAACTTCTACTGGTTTCGGTAAGGGAATCAATGTAACTGTTGAAAAAGGAAAAGTTTATTGCCTGAAATTAACTCTTAACTTCTGTCTATCATGTAAAAGCGCAGATATAAACCTCGCTGAACAAAATCAATGTGAAAGTGAAATAAAATCACTATCTAAAGTACGTTTACCTTAATACTCAAAGAATATAACGAGAAAAATATTAATAACTGGGGTCAGGTACAAGTTATTTAAATAACTTGTACCTGACCCCAGTTATTAA
>JAURVK010000173.1 GCA_030655535.1 Methylobacter sp.
TGCAAAAACTACGGTGAAGTTTCATTTTTGATATTTCCGGGTTCAAAAGCGCTGAACGGTTATAAAAATTAATGATTATTCGTAACTACTCAGCCATCATTATAATAATAGTACGCAGATGCAGCTTCCGCTCCTGCTCACGCTAAGCACCTACATCCCTGTAGGCGACGCTGATCAGTAAGATCAAATAAGATTTTTTTCGAGTTATCCGCGTTTATCCTATTTATCAGCGTCATCTGCGTGCCATTTTTCTAACTACTGAGTAGTTACGATTATTCCATTAATTTGAAAAAACTTTTTGGAGCGCCGCATATCGGGCAATTCCAACTATCGGGAATGTCCGCTCAACGGGTTCCCGGTGCGATACCGCTATCAGGATCGCCTTTGGCTTCATCATAAATATGTTCACATTCTAAACACTGGTATTTTTTAAAAGCCGACATATTTTTCCTTGTTTAAGATAACTGAAAGGCTAGCTTACGCGTTTTATTGGCCGGGCGTACGGTTAACCTTTACCGCGAGTACGGGTTCTGGTGTCTGAATTGGTGGGCGATTTATCTTTAGAGATTTCCAGCGTTTCAAAGCGTTTTTCAATGAATTTAATAATTAAATCCGCAATATCCTTGCCGCTGGCGTTCTCAATGCCTTGTAGTCCCGGCGATGAGTTAACTTCCATAATGACCGGGCCGTGATTAGAACGCAGTATGTCGACGCCGCAGACATTGAGTCCCATGATTTTAGCGGCACGTACTGCGGTGGAGCGTTCTTCGGGCGTTAAGCGCACTAAAGTCGCAGAACCGCCACGGTGTAAATTCGAACGAAACTCACCTGTTGCCGCTTGCCGCTTCATTGCGGCAACCACTTTATCGCCGACCACAAAGCAGCGAATATCACTACCACCGGCTTCCTTGATAAACTCCTGCACCATGATATTGGCTTTTAAGCCCATAAAAGCTTGAATAACACTCTCCGCGGCATTATGGGTTTCCGCCAAGACCACGCCGATGCCCTGCGTACCTTCCAGCAACTTAATCACCAGCGGAGCGCCGCCAACTTGAGCGATTAAATCTTCAATATCGTCAGGGTTATTGGCAAAACCGGTTACCGGCAGGCCGATGCCTTTTCTGGCCAGTAGCTGAATCGACCTTAATTTATCGCGTGAACGCGATATGGCTACCGACTCATTTAAAGGAAATACATTCATCATTTCAAATTGCCTTAATACCGCAGTTCCGTAGAAAGTGACTGAAGCGCCTATTCTGGGAATAACGGCATCGAATCCCGTCAAATCTTCGCCCCGATAATGAATAGATGGGTTATGCGAAGTAATATTCATATAGCAACGTAATACATCCAGCACCCGTACCTTATGGCCTCGTGCTTCTGCAGCTGCAACCAGCCGAGAGGTCGAATACAGTTTTGGGTTCCGGGACAAAATAGCAATTCTCATAAAGACTTAAGTTCTCGATTTAATACATTTAAATAAAGGTATATTTTGACACGAAATAAAGCGGGATGCTTTATAAATGGGGGATGGGCAGGGTGACGTAATAAAAATTAAATATTTTCGTGTTTTTTGTGGATTAATTGATTTTTCCAGATTCAGCCACGATGTCCTTGGTATTCAGGCTACCATGCAGGAACAAGTCAGTGGCCTGTCGCACCCAGACATCGATTTCCGCTTCGTCGGGCGTTGGTTCCAAGCCGAGTTGCAGTTTTTGGAAGCGTTCGCTACGTAATGCGCTCAAGAATTGGTCGGCGAGAAAATGGGGATTCATGGCGGCAAAATATCCGGCTTGCTGCTGCCGGGCGAAAAACTGCGCGAGATGATCGAGGGTGTGTTGCGGACCTTGTTCATAGAATTGAGTGGCGAGATCGGGAAAGCGTAGTGATTCGCCAATGAGTATGGCGCGTATGCGCACTACGTCCGGCCGCGTGATGCGGTACAGAAACTGCTTGGCAAAAGAGACCAGCGCTGCCTCTGGAGAGCACTTCAAGATATGCTCATCCGACAGGCCGGTGACGAATTGGTCGCTACAACGTCTTATCACCGCGCCGAATAGTCCGGCCTTACCGCCGAACTGACTGTAGATGGTTCGCATTGACACACGCGCATCCCGAGCGATGGTTTCCAGGCTGAGGTTGCCGTAGCCGTATTCCAGGAACAGGTTGAAAGCGGTGTCCAGTAAACGGTCGCGGCTTAGAAGTTCCTCTCCTTTGCGAGGTCGTCCGCATTTAATCATGGGTAGTGTTCACGAAATTAATTGACTCAAATTATAATCATACCTTAAATTAAATGGTAATATGTTTTACCATTTTTTATTTGAAGAGCAGGGTGTCAACAGGATGCAAAAAGAAACTCACATGTCGATTGTTATCCAGCGTAGCCGAATCGGCCTGTTGGCCGCCGTCACCCTGATGACGATGATCGGGTGCGAAAACCATGACGATTCGGCTTCTAAACAGCGCCCGTTGCCCAATGTCAAAATCGCCCAAGCCTTGTCGCAAGAAGTTATTGAGTGGGACGAATACACGGGCCGCATCGAAGCGGTCAATTCGGTAGAGGTGCGCGCCCGGGTGAGCGGCTATCTGGAGAAAGTGAACTTCAAGGCGGGAGACAGGGTCAGCAAAGGCGATCTTTTATTCCAGATCGATCCCGAACCGTTCACCGCTCAATTGAACTATGCCGTAGCCGAACTGGAGCGCGCCAAGTCCCGGTACGAATTGGCAAAAAATGACCTGGCACGCGCCGAGCGTTTGTTTCGCGCCAAAGCCATTTCCGAAGAGGAGCATGATGCGCGCAGCAAGGGACTTAGGGAAACCCTTGCGGCAGTTCAGTCTGCGGAAGCCAATGTTTACACGGCGCGGTTGAACCTGGAATATACCCAAGTTCGTTCCCCGATAAACGGCCGGATCGGTCGCGAGTTAATCACTGTCGGCAATTTGGTTAACGGTGGCGGTGCCGATGCAACATTGTTGACCTTCATCGTTTCCACCGATCCTGTCTATGTTTACGCGGATGCGGATGAGCGCTCGGTGCTGAAATACCGGCGTCAGGCCAAGGAAAGAGGTCGCGGCAGCCTGGGAGAAGAACGGACACCCGTGGAGTTGGCTGTGGCTGATGAGCTTGGTTTTCCTCACCAAGGCCGTCTCGACTATATATCGCCGCGTGAAGATGCGGCCACCGGCACACTTTCGTTGCGGGGCGTGTTCGCCAACCCGGACGAATTGTTGAGCCCCGGCTTTTTTGCCCGTATGCGGATCCGCGCGAGCGTTCCGTACCCAGCCATCCTGCTTCCCGATCGGGCTATCGGAACGGATCAGGCGCAACGCTTTGTGTGGGTGGCGAATCAGGAAAACCAGGTGGAATATCGCAAGGTGGCGCTAGGCGCCCATATCGGCCAGTCCCGCGTGATTACCGAAGGGCTGAAGCCTGAGGAATGGGTCGTTATCGAAGGCATCCAGAAGCTCAAGCCGGGCATCAAGGTGAATCCCGAACGCATCCCGCTCGCCGTACAAGAGGCTGAGAAATAGACCATGAATCGATTCACCCACTTTTTTATCGACCGCCCGATTTTCGCATCGGTACTATCCATCGTTATTGTCCTGGTCGGGGGGCTTGCGCTCATCGGCCTGCCTATTGCCCAATATCCCGAAATCGCCCCGCCCACCGTGGTGGTCAGTGCGGCCTATCCCGGCGCCAACGCCAAGGTGGTGGCCGAAACCGTGGCGACGCCTATCGAACAGGAAGTGAACGGCGTCGAGGATATGTTGTACATGTCTTCGCAGTCCACCAATAGCGGCAGCATGGCGCTCACCATTACCTTCAAGCCGGGTACTGACCTGGATAAAGCGCAGGTACTGGTACAAAACCGGGTGGCTTTGGCCGAATCCAAGCTGCCTCAGGAAGTGAGCAGGCAAGGCATCAGTGTCAAGAAACGCAGCCCCGACTTGAGTCTGGTGGTCAACCTGGTCTCCCCGGACAAGCGCTATGACAGCGTGTATTTAAGCAACTACGCATTACTGCAAATCAAGGATACCCTGGCGCGGCTGCCCGGTGTCGGTGAAATCCTGGTGTTCGGCGCCCGCGACTACAGCATGCGCCTGTGGCTGAATCCGGAAAAAGTTGCTGCCCGTAATCTGACCGCCGGCGACGTGGTCAGTGCTATCCGCGAGCAAAACGTTCAGGTTGCGGTCGGCGTGGTCGGCCAGCAACCCACAAAAGAGAATACGGATTTTCAGTACACGGTCAGTACGACGGGACGGTTGATGGAGGCAGAACAGTTTGCCGAAATCGTTATTAAAAAGGGAGATGACGGTCAGGTGACCCGTCTCAAGGACGTGGCCCGCATCGAGCTGGGCGCCAAAGATTACAACTCGGGCCTGTTCCTGGACGGCGAGCCCACGGTGGGCCTCGCCATCTTCCAGTTGCCCGGATCCAACGCTCTGGAAACCAAGCAGACGGTGGTCGACGCTATGGAGAAGCTTAAGCCGCGCTTCCCCGAAGGTCTTGATTATCTCCTTGTTTACGACACTGTTGTGTTTGTGCAGCAGTCCATCGACGCGGTGATCAAGACCCTGTTCGAGGCCTTTCTGCTGGTAGTGCTGGTGGTGGTGCTGTTTTTGCAGAACTGGCGCGCCGCCGTTATTCCGCTGCTTGCCGTACCGGTCTCTTTGATCGGCACTTTCGCGGTGATGTCGGCAATGGGCTTGTCGCTTAACACTTTATCGTTATTCGGCCTGGTGCTGGCTATCGGTATCGTGGTGGATGATGCCATCGTGGTGGTAGAGAATGTGGAACGCCACATCGCCTTAGGCTTATCGGCCAGGGATGCCACCCGGAAGGCCATGGAAGAAGTGGTAGGCCCCATCGTCGCCACATCCCTGGTTTTGGTCGCGGTGTTCGTGCCCACTGCTTTCATCACCGGCGTTTCGGGCGCTTTCTACAAACAGTTTGCCCTGACTATCGCTATTTCCACGGTGATATCGGCGTTCAATTCGCTGACCCTGAGTCCGGCTCTGTGTGCGCTGCTGCTGGATCGGGCGCATGGCGACAAGGACTGGTTCACGCGGCTGTTCGATCGCCTGTTCGGCTGGTTCTTCGTCGGCTTCAACCGGTTCTTCGACTCGTTCAGCGAAGGCTACGCACGTCTGGTCTGCAGGCTGATCCGCATGACGGCGGTAGTGCTGCTGCTCTATGCCGGGCTTAATGGGCTCAATTTTCTGGCCTTTGAAAAAGTGCCGACGGGCTTCATTCCCCCGCAGGATCAGGGTTACCTGATTTTGTATGCGCAACTGCCGGACGCGGCCTCGCTGGCGCGCACCCAGCAAGTGCTTCAGCAAGCCACCCGCATTATCCTGGAAACGGAAGGGGTCAAGCATGTGAACGCCTACGCCGGATGGTCGGTGTTGACCGGTTCCAGCCAGTCCAACGTCGCCACGATGTTTGCCAGGCTCGATGATTTCGACCGGCGCGCCGGTCATCCGGAACTTCACGCCGATGCCGTCATTAAAAGCCTCAAGCAGCGTCTTGCTCAGGTCGAGGATGCCCATATTGCCGTATTTGCTCCGCCTCCCATTCGGGGTATGAGTTCGGTAGGCGGTTTCAAGCTGCAAATTCAGGATCGTTCCAATGCCGGTATTGACGCGCTGCAGAGCACTGCCAACGAGCTGATCGCCAAGGGCAACCAGCAACCGGGTTTGGCCGGGCTGTTTACGACCTTCCGTGCGGGAGTGCCGCAACTTTTTCTGGACGTGGATCGCACCCGAACCAAGTCTATGGACGTGCCGTTGAAAGAAGTTTTCGACACCTTGCAGATCTATCTGGGCTCGCTTTATGTCAATGATTTCAACAGCTTTGGTAGAACCTATCAGGTAATAGCGCAGGCCGATTCGGAGTTTCGGATGAAACCTTCGGACATCGCCGAGCTGAAGACGCGGAATCTTCAAGGCGGCATGGTGCCGCTCGGGTCTCTTCTGTCGGTTAAGGAAATTACCGGTCCCGACAAGATTACACGCTACAACATGTATCCGGCTGCGGAAATTAACGGCGGCACCTTGCCTGGAATCAGTTCCGGTCAGGCGATTACTATCATGAATAAACTGATGGCCGCAGAGCTGCCGCCGGGCTTCGACTTTGAATGGACCGAGCTCAGTCTGCAACAGGTCTTGGCCGGAAACGTCGCCCTGCTGGTTTTTCCGCTGAGCGTGATCTTCGTGTTTTTGGCCTTGGCGGCCCAATATGAGAGCTGGTCGTTACCGTTTGCGGTGATCCTGATTGTGCCCATGTGCATTTTGTCCTCCCTGGCCGGCGTGTGGTTGCGCGGTATGGACAACAATATTTTTACCCAGATCGGCTTCATCGTACTGGTAGGATTGGCCAGCAAGAACGCCATTCTTATTGTGGAATTCGCCAAACAGCGTCAAGAAAGCGGGCTTAACCGTTTCGATGCGGTGGTGGATGCGTCGAAAATCCGGCTACGACCTATTTTAATGACCTCACTTGCCTTCATCCTGGGCGTATTTCCGCTGGTTATCGCCCAAGGGGCGGGATCGGAATCGAGGCAGCTGCTGGGTACGGCCGTGTTCAGCGGCATGTTGGGGGTGACCGTGTTCGGTCTGCTGTTAACTCCGGTGTTTTACGTGATTGCGCAGGGTTTATCTCAACGCTGGCAAGCTTCCAGGCACAAGTCGCCCCATGACGCGTCTTCCGGCCACGATTTATGAACAAGCCCTATTATCCGTTAACTATGAAAGCTGATTCATATCCCATTATGTTAAGGCAAAGCTATCAGTACATTGCAGCGGGAGTGCAAGCTTTGCTTGTACCAGCAGGCGGAGCCTGTATTCCAGTAGTGGATATTGCCTTAGTCGTTGCGCTTAAGCGAAGCAGGGTCTTTGGTCCGGCTTTCCTCTGCGCGGCTGCTCTTAGTGCCTGCGCGGTAGGTTCCGATTACAAGACTCCGGTAACCGATGCCGGTTCAGCCTTTGCCAATGCTGTCCACCCGGAATTCTCAACGCAAGGTGTGGATGTAGCGTGGTGGAAGCTGTTTGAAGATAAGGGCCTAACCGAACTTGTCGATCAGACGGTGCGGCACAACCGTGATCTCCAGGCCGCCCGCGCCAATCTCCGTGAGGCGCGGTCGCTGTATATGGAAGCGGGGCTGAATTTGGCGCCAACTGTGGCCTCGCACGCCAATTATACCGATCAGAAACGCAGCGCCGGTGCGATGAACAACAGAAACTTCGCGCCGCGCGAGCTGAAACTCTACAATGTCGGTTTCGACGCTTTTTGGGAAGTCGATTTTTTTGGCCGCGTGCGCCGCGACGTGGAAGCGAGCAGCGACGAAGTCGATGCGCAGGAAGCCGGTCTTAGGGATCTCGGCGTCAGCCTGATCGCCGAAGTGGCCAGAAATTATTTCGAATTGCGGGGTCTGCAAAACCAGTGGGCAACGGCGAAAAAAAACGCCGAAAACCAGGCTCAAACGCTGGAAATAACCCGCGTCAGACTCGAAGGCGGGCGCGGCACCGAACTCGACACCTCCAGGGCGACAGCCCAGCTCGATTCCACCCTGGCCGCCATTCCGTCTCTGGAGAGCTCCATTCATCAGGCTATTCACCGCCTCAGCGTGCTCACCGGGCAGTTTCCCGGCGCTCTGACCGAGAAGCTGTCGCAGCCTGCGCCGCTGCCCAGGATTCCCAAGAGCATCCATATCGGTCAGCCTGCGGAACTACTGCGCCGCCGCCCTGATATCCGCATTGCCGAACGGACTCTGGCAGCGGCTACCGCCCGCATCGGCGTCGCTACCGCCGATCTTTTTCCGCGCGTTACCTTTGTCGGCACTATCGCATTAGAGGCCAGCACCTTTACGGGCATAGGAGCGGCTCGGTCGGATGCCTATTCCTTGGGCCCAAGAATCAGTTGGGCAGCATTTGACCTAGGTCGTGTGTATGCCCGCATTAAAGCGGCCGATGCCCGTGCCGAAGCCAGCCTGGCCCAGTACGAGCAGACGGTGCTGAGCGCTTTGGAAGAAACGGAAAATGCTCTGGTCAATTATAACCGTGAAAAAATCCGAAGAGAGTTGCTCAGCTCGGCGGCTACGGCCAGCGAAAGAGCACAGGAACTGGCTCATCTGCGTTTTGCGGAAGGGATAAGCGATTTTCTGACGGTACTGGATGTCGAATTGCGTCTGTTGCAAGACCAGGATCGTCTGGCCCAGAGCGAAACCGCCACGGCGACTGCGCTGGCAGCGCTTTACAAGGCTTTGGGGGGCGGTTGGGAATCGAATCTTGATTTGGGTAGAACCGATTAGGCAAGAATAACGAATGCTGTTGGCTATATGCCACAATATATTGAATCCTTATCTTAATGGCAGCGATGTAGCCGGCAGGTAGAGCCCATCGCAATAGCGGCGGCTCTAGTCGTTATAGCTTGTTCTTAAGAGTAAGCGCCGCGCCATGCAGGGCTTTGGCAAGGGTAGGGTGGGCGTGTATGGTTCTGGCCAGGTCTTCGCTGCTGGCGGAGAACTCCATAGCCAGCACGGCTTCGGCAATCATTTCGGAGGCTTGCATGCCGATGATATGAACGCCGAGTATGGCGTCGGTATCTGCGTGAGCGATGATTTTAACCATACCCTCAGTTTGGCTCATGGCTTGAGCACGGGCAGTGGCGTTTAGCGGGAAGGTGCCGATTTTAATGGATTCGCCCATGGCTCTTAAACCTTGTTCGGTTTGACCTACCCAGGCAATTTCAGGATCGGTAAAAACAACGCTTGGCAGGAGGCCGTAGTTGATAGGGCTGTGAATACCGGCAATTTGTTCGGCAACAAACACGCCTTCTTCTATGCCTTTATGGGCAATCATCGGGCCGAGCAAGGTCAGGTCGCCTATGGCGTAAACGCCGGGCAGGTTGGTGCGGCAGTTTTCATCGACGTGAACATAGCCGTTTTCGTCGAGCAGTAAATTGGCTTCAGCAGCAGCCAGGTTTTCGGTATTGGGTTTCCGGCCGGATGCAACGATGAGTTTATCGACACGCAGGGCATGAGTGCCGTCGCTATCCTGATATTCTACGGTGACTTTTTTATTGCCTTTTTTGGCTGAAATAACCCGCGCACCCAAGCGCATATCCAGTCCCTGTTCGGTATAGATACGATAGGCCTCTAGCGCAATTTGCTGGTCGGTCAGGCTTAAAAATGTTTCCTGCGCTTCCAGCAGAATGGTTTCTGCACCGAACCTGTTCCAGATGCTGGCTAATTCAAGGCCTATAACGCCCGCACCGATAATGGCTAAGCGTTTGGGTACGGCGTCGAGATTTAAAGCCATCGTGGAATCGATGATAAATTCATTGTCTATCGGCGCACAGGACAAATTGATTGGGGAGGAGCCGGAGGCCAGAACAATATGCTTGGCTTCGAGCATTGAAACACCCGATTGATCAAGCGGCGTAATTTTCACCTGTCGCTCATTGAGCAGCCTGGCCTCTGCCTGCATGTAGGTGATTTTGTGGTCCGCAAACGAGTCGGCAATTTGTCGGCTGAGTGCGTCAATAATGTTGTTTTTTCGCTGCATCATTAGCGCAATATCCACAGAAACCGCCTCTGCCTGGATGCCGTGCTCTTTTAGGTGATGGTTCAGCGAGTGATAAATTTTCGCCGATTCCAGCAACGCGATAGACGCAACACAACCCGCGTTGAGGTAAGTGCCGCCCAGGCTGACTAGGCCTCTTTTGTCGCACCAATTGTCGATACAGGCGGTTTTTAAGCCGAGCTGGGCGCATCGGATAGCGCTGGAATAGCCCGCCGGTCCCGCGCCGATGACGATTACATCAAATGATGTTTGTAGTTGTTTTTTTGACATGGCTTTATATATTAAGTAATAGGTGAGCAGGCGCTTCCAGACATTCTTTGATGGTGACGAGAAATTGCACGGCCTCTCGACCGTCAACCAGTCGATGATCGTACGATAAAGCCAGATACATGATCGGCCTGATAACGATCTGTCCGTGTTCAACTACAGGGCGTTCTTTGATCGCATGCATACCCAATATAGCGCATTGCGGCGGATTGAGTATCGGTGTGGACAGCATGGAGCCGAAAATGCCGCCGTTGGTAATGGTGAAGGTGCCGCCTTTTAAGTCATCGTAGGTCAGAGTGCCGGCCCTGGTCTTTGCGCCGAAATCGACGATACTTTGTTCGATGCCGGCAAAATCGAGTTGATCCGCATCGCGCAGTACCGGCACAATCAGGCCGCGCTCGGTGCTGACCGCAATGCCTATGTCATAGTAGCCGTGATAGATAATGTCGTTGTCGTCAATGGAGGCATTGATCGCCGGAAAGCGTTTTAAGGCCTCGATAGAGGCCTTGACAAAGAAAGACATAAAACCCAGTTTGACATGGTGTTTTTGTTCAAAGCGTTCTTTGTACTGGTTGCGAAGATCAATCACGTTTTGCATGTTGACCTCATTAAATGTGGTTAACATAGCCGCATTTTGCTGTGCCTGCAACAGGCGTTCGGCTACCTTGGCTCTTAGCCTGGTCATGGGGACGCGCTGTTCCGGGCGCAGATTTGAAATCCCCCTGCCTGCTTCTTCCTTAGGCACAGGATGGCTGATGGCGGTAGCTGCCTCCCCCTTTGTCAAAGGAGGACTGAGGGGGATTTCTTTGGCCGCCGGGACTATGAGTTGAGCTTCCTGCAGGTTTTTTTTATGCAAATAATCCAAAATATCGGTTTTAGTCAGGCGGCCGTCTTTTCCTGAGCCTTTGATGACGGAAGGATCCAGCGCATTTTCAGCAATTAGCCGGCGTACCGAAGGGCTTAGCGGGATGTCCGACTCCTCATCGTGCTCGGGTTCGGTTGCCGCTGTTGTTGGACTTGCTTCTACGGTTCGAGGTTCCAGCAAGGCCAGTACATCGCCGCCGACTACAATGGAGCCGTCTTGCTGGAGTATTTTGCTGAGGATGCCGGATTCCGGCGCAGGCACTTCAAGCACCACTTTGTCGGTTTCAAGGTCGACGAGGTTTTCGTTCTTAATCACGGTGTCTCCGGGCTGCTTATGCCAGGTGATCAGCGTTGCATCGGAAACGGATTCGGGTAGGTTGGGAACTAGGACTTCAATGCGCATTGTTATTTTCCTGAAGGGTTGCCGTAAAGAGCCGAGTGAACGACGGCTTTTTGTTGTTCGATATGGACGCGGAAATTGCCGACCGCAGGCGCAGCCGAGGCATCTCTACCGGCATAAGTCATGCTGATTTTGGGGCTGAGGTTATCGGCAAAGTGATGTCTGGACTGATACCATGCGCCTTGATTCTGGGGTTCTTCCTGGCACCAGATGAATTCTTTAAGCTGCGGGTATTTGCCGACTTCCGCTCTAAATAACTCATCGGGGAAAGGGTAGAGTTGCTCTATGCGGGCAATGGCGACGTGCTTGAGGTCGTCCTGACGCCTGGTTTCGATCAGATCGTAATAGACTTTGCCGGAACACATAACCAGGCGGGTCACTTTTTTTGGATTGATGTCATCCTGCTCACCGATGAGGGGCTGGAACTGACCGCCGGTTAAATCTTCCAGCGTGGAAATCGCAAGTTTATGACGCAGCAAACTCTTGGGGCTCATGACTATCAATGGCTTGCGATAGGGTCGCAGCATCTGGCGACGCAACAAGTGAAATATTTGTGCGGGCGTAGTCGGGCTACAAACCTGGATATTATGTTCGGCACACAGTTGCAGGTAGCGTTCCAGCCGAGCGGAGGAGTGTTCCGGTCCCTGGCCTTCAAAACCGTGCGGCAGCAGCATTACCAGGCTGCACAAGCGACCCCATTTGGTTTCGCCGGAACTGATAAATTGATCGATAACGACTTGTGCGCCGTTGGCAAAATCGCCGAATTGCGCCTCCCATATAACCAGGGTATTCGGCATCGTGGTGCTGTAACCGTATTCAAAACCTAAAACGCCTGCTTCGGAAAGCAGGGAGTCGAAAATCTGTGCTTTGCCCTGATCTTGGTCCAGATGTTTGATCGGTGTATAAGTTTTATTATTAAGTTGATTATGCAAAACAGCATGGCGATGCACAAAGGTGCCGCGACCGACATCCTGGCCGGTTAAACGAACATTATATTTGTCCAGCAGCAGCGTCGCATAGGCCATATTTTCGGCAAAACCCCAGTCCAGCGGCATGGCTCCCGCCGCCATTTTACGACGGTTATCCATGACTTTGGCAACTCGGGCGTGTAATTCGAAACCGGTCGGCAGTCGTTGCATTCTATCGTTACAAAAGCGCAGATGATCCATGGAAACTGCGGTATTGCAGGCTGACTTCCAGTCGCTGTTCAGGAATTCGTTCCATTGATTGGTGTAGGGGTAGGGGCCGTCGGCCAGGATAGGCCTGGAAACGACTTCACCGGCTTCGAGCAGTTTTTGGTAATTTTTCTCCAACTCTGCAGCTTGTTCAACAGTGATAAGCCCGGCTTTGATAAGTTTTTCGGCATAAAGCTTCCGCGTTGTCTTGAGTTTACGGATTTTTTTATACATCAAGGGCTGGGTAGTCGAAGGCTCATCGGCTTCATTATGCCCCAGCCTGCGATAGCAAATAAGGTCGATGACCACATCTTTATTAAAGGTCATCCGGTAATCCATTGCCAGTTTGGTGACAAAGATAACGGCGTCGGGATCGTCGCCATTGACATGGAAAACCGGCGCCTGGATCATGCTGGCCACATCGGTGCAATAAAGCGTGGATCGTGCATCCAGCGGGTTGCTGGTAGTAAAGCCGATTTGGTTGTTAATAACAATATGCACGGTTCCGCCGGTGGAAAAAGCGCGGGTTTGCGACATATTCAAGGTTTCCATGACGATGCCTTGTCCGGAAAAGGCCGCATCGCCATGGATTAATATCGGGATTACCGTGTTTTTGCCGTTTTTTTTCGCTCTGTCCTGACGAGCCTTAACCGAACCTTCGACAACCGGATTGATGATCTCCAGATGCGACGGGTTGAATGCCAGTGTTAAATGCACCGGGCCGCCGGGCGTACTGATGTCGGATGAAAAGCCCATGTGATATTTCACATCGCCGGTACTGACACCCGGAGAAAGCGGCGAAGTGCCGGCAAATTCATTAAACAGGCTGGCAGGACTCTTGCCCAGGATGTTGACCAGCACATTCAAGCGGCCTCGGTGAGCCATACCGATCACAACTTCATTGACGCCGTTTGTGCCAAATCCTTGAGTTAATTCATCCAGAATGAGAATCAGCGATTCGCCGCCTTCCAGAGAAAAACGTTTTTGGCCGACAAATCGATTGTGCAAATGGTTTTCTATGCCTTCGGCGGCAGTCAATAATTTTAACAGCCAGTGTTTTTTTTCAGGAGTCAGCTCCAAATTGGTTTTAGAACTTTCCAGACGATTTATGATCCAGCGCCTGATATGGGTGTCGACGATGTGCATGTATTCAGAGCCGATACTGCCGCAGTAAATCTCTTGCAGATTGGCAATGATGTCGCGCAAAGGCAGTCGGTCAACGCCATAGAGTGAGCCGGTATCGAACAGGGTGTCCATATCAGGCTCGGAAAGACCGTAATAAGCGGGATCCATATCGGGAGGAGGGGGCATGGTTTTCCCCAATGGATTATTGGCGGCAATCTGATGTCCGCGAACCCGGTAATGATTAATAAGCCGGGCAACAGCCGATTGTTTTTTGACGCTTTCTTCGGTGAAGCCTTGTAATTTTGCCAATCTGCCTTGAGATTTAACGGCAAGTTGCGCAAAGCGCTCTACGACTGGGCTGTGAGGGGTCTCAAAATCAACGCCGCGGTGAATTTTGGTGAATTCTTTTTGCCAGCTGGGTTCAACCGAGTCGGGGTCTTCCAGGAATCGTTCATATAAATTTTCAACAAAGTCGGCATTGCTGCCGTACAGAGAAGAAGAATCTTGAAAAAGTTTAAGCAGCTTACTCATTTTGAATATCCAATTTATTCTGCAAGGATTTTGTCTTTGTTTGAACGCTTAAGTAGTATATTACCAAGATTTAACGCATTCGCTGACTAAAATATGCGGCCTTAAGCTAAGAAAGGCAACCGAGTGTTTTCACCTAAATATGGTCGATATGATTTTATGACAGACAAACGAAATATTGTAATTCAAGTTAAATATCCGGTATCCGGAAAAGCGGTAGCGGACTTGGCGCCCAAGATGATAACGGAGTGGAATATCAAAAGGATATTGCTGGCAGCCAGTGTACTGGTTCTGATTTTAGCATCGTTGTTTTATTTTATTAATAATGATACGCAGGATAATGCGGCGGTGATAGTTAATGCTATAGAAAAACAGGCGGCGCCGCTGGCTGAGCTGAAGGAAGTCGAGATAAAAAACTTGGACATATCGACGCAGGCAATTGTGGAAACCAATCCCTTGGCTAAGTCGAGAAAAGAGCTGAATAAGAAAAGCAAACAAACTGCTGCAATTCCAGTTAAAGAAGTTATAAAAAAACAAGCCAACAAAAAAGTTATTAAAGCGCGAGAACATTCAAAAGTTAATACTAATGAAGTGAGAGCAGTATTAACTTACAATATTAATAATAAAGAGCCGGTAGGTGAAATAGTAAGGGCTGTGAACCTTAGCAACAAAAAGCCGATATGGGTTTATTATTTTACTGAATTGAAAACAATGAAGGATAGCAAGGTTTATCATGAATGGTTGAAAGATGGCGTTGTTGTTACCAGGAGGACGTTAATTATATCGGGCAATAGATGGCGCACTTCAAGTCGCAAGTTGTTTTCCGATGCTGAGAAAGGTAACTGGACTGTAAGGCTGTTTGATAAAAACGACCGATTATTAAATGAAAAAAACTTTAAGGTTGAATAACTATTCCCACTGTGCGATAAATCGCTCGATTTTGTAAAACTTAACTTGAGTAATTCGCAAGAAGAATCATGTCGTTTGCAAGGTAAGGTGGGGAGGTACATATCTGTTGTCGAATAATTTAATATATTTATATTAAGATTAATGATAAAGTTAATGCATGTTTTTTATTTATTTTAAGGACTAAAAATGACCGAGTATCAAAATCTTTCTGAGCATGAATTACAGGCTGTTATTGTAAACGCAGAAAAAGCATTAAAAAATATGCAGGCTAGCAAGCGTAAAGAAGTTATGGCGCAAATTAAAGAATTGGCAGCCTCTATCGATGTTATTGTAGAAATCCACGAGACCGAGAAAAAGCCAGTTCGCAAGGGCGCAAAAGTTGCCATTAAATATCGTCATCCCGATGATTTTAACAAAACATGGACAGGACGCGGGGTGGCGCCAAAATGGATGCAAGAGTTGCTGAATGCTGGGCATCAACGTTCTGAATTTGAAGTGTAGAGTTAGGATTAAGGAGGGTGTAAATAAATTCGTGTAACCGCTTATTTTCAGAGCCGTACAATACGGCTCCATAAGGAGAGAAGATGAGCGACCTGATTAAAGACCCAAAATTGATTTTAGCCATGCAA
>JAURVK010000098.1 GCA_030655535.1 Methylobacter sp.
CCATGATGCTTATTCAGAACATCCTTTGGCGGTACGAAAAATGAAACGGAACAACATGAGTCGCCGTAGAAGCGACCATTATGGACTGTAGGGTCGCTGTTGCATCGATTCCACGTGGTGTGGAATTAATGCATGGTTAAATGTTGTGGGCGCGAATTTATTCGCGCAGTAGGTTAAAATGCGCGAATAAATTCGCGCCCACAATGTAACTATTATTGTATTGAGAGTTTCATGATCCTTATATTAGCTTATAGCGCGGTTCTTCTAAGCTTTGCTTCCGGCTTACCGGCGCTGATGATGCATCGGCGTTCATTTTTACTGGAACTTAGTCAGCACTGGTCTGAAAAATTCCCGAATGGTAATGACCTTCGCCGATCCATGATGACCGGCTGTTTGGAAGAACAGCAATTTCCAATGAGGTTGCGTCTAGCGGTGTTTGTTTTACTGGGTTTATCCGGCGTTTTCGCGGTATTGGCCGGGTTGAGCGTTTTGATCGGACAACAGGTGGTTACCGATCAAATCGGTTTAGGCCTACCTTGGCTGCCCTGGCATGTTCGCTTTGATTGCTTGTCAGGTTTTTTCTTTTTAATCGTCGGCATTGCCACCAGTGCAGTCAGCCTTTATGGGCCGGGCTATGTGAAGGGTTATGACGAAAGTCGGCATCCCTTTGCTGTCCTGGGCTTATTTACCGGATTGTTCGTTGCCGGGATGTTGCTGGTGCTGTTGGCCGATGACGCGTTCTTTTTCATGATCGCCTGGGAGTTGATGTCGGTTGCCAGTTATTTTCTGGTGGCGTTCCAGCATGAAAACCCGGCCAACCGCCGCGCCGCTTTTATCTATTTATTGATGGCGGAAGTCGGCGCGTTAGCCATTATCCTGGGCTTTGGCGTACTGGCCGGTTTTAGCGACGGCTTTACTTTCGATGCCTTGCGTGAAGCGAAGTTATCAACCACCTGGGCCAGCATCGCCTTTATGCTGGCGCTGCTGGGTTTCGGCATGAAGGCCGGGATTGTCCCGGTGCATGTCTGGTTGCCGGAAGCGCATCCGGTGGCGACTTCGCATATTTCCGCTTTGATGAGCGGCGTGATGCTTAAGATCGCACTCTACGGCTTGATCCGTTTCTGTTTTGATTTGCTCGGCGATGTGCATTGGCAATGGGGCGTGGTGTTGCTGATACTGGGGACTGTCTCCGCGCTGGGCGGTATTTTGTACGCGATGATGCAGACCCATTTAAAGCGGCTTTTGGCTTACAGTTCGGTCGAAAACATCGGCATTATTTTTATGGTGCTGGGTCTGGCTATGATTTTTATGGCAAACGGTCATCCGCAACTGGCGGCGCTGGGTTTGTTGGCGGCGTTGCTGCATGCCTTCAATCATGCCTTGTTCAAGAATCTGTTGTTTCTGGGGGCGGGCATGATTCATCACCAAACCCATGAATTGAATATCGATATGATGGGCGGGCTGATTAAACGGATGCCGAAAACCAGTGTATTGTTTTTGATCGGCTGTATGAGTATCTCGTCATTACCGTTGTTTAACGGTTTCGTTTCGGAATGGCTGGCTTTTCAGACCGCATTGCAGGTCGATGTGCTGGACAATGGCGTATTGCGCAGTTTGATACCGGTCGCCGCTGCGGCATTAGCGCTGACGGCGGCATTGGCCGCCGCCTGTTTCGTCAAAGTATTCGGCTTGATCTTTTTGGGACAGCCTCGTTCGCATCATTGCGATAAAGCGCATGAAGTCCAGGACAAAGGTATGCTGGCCGGATCTTCGCTACTGGCCGGATTGTGCTTTTTGTTCGGGATTTTTCCCGGACTGATCATCAGTCTGATCAACACTGTTTCCGGGCAACTGTTAGGCGAAACCCTGCCCAATGACGCCGCTTTAGGCTGGTTGTGGCTGGCGCCGGTTTCTGCCAGTCAGGCTTCTTATGCTCCTCCGTTGGTTTTGATCGGAGCACTTATTACCGGCGGCATCAGTTTTTGGTATTTGCGGCGCAATCCCGCAACGGCGTTACGCAGAGCTGAAACTTGGGATTGCGGTTTTGGCGGGTTAACGCCGCGTATGCAATACAGCAGCAGCGCTTTTACCATGCCGTTCCGGCGGATTTTTTCCAAAGTCTGGATTATCGACGAGCAGATCGACAAAGACATGCAAGGCGCAATGAATCAGGATGTGGCGGCGGTTCATTATCGCTTGCAGATTCAGGATCACAGTTGGCCGCGGTTGTATGAGCCGATAGCACGCGGCGTAAATAGTCTAGCCAAGCGGGTAGGACGCATTCAAACGGGAAATATCCGGGTTTATCTGGGCTATTCGTTTACGACCTTAATTATTTTGTTATGGGTGATCAGCTGATGAACTGGTTAATAGCCGTTTTACAAACCGCCTTGTTTGTCGCGTTGGCGCCGTTACTGGCTGGCTGGGTTAAATGCTGCAAGTGCCGATTACAAAATCGCAAAGCCCCTCCTATTTTCCAGCCTTACCGGGATTTGTTTAAATTAACGCATAAACAACCCGTCGTCTCGGAACAGGCTTCGTGGCTATTTATCAAAGCGCCGTATATTATTTTTTCGGCAACGGTGCTGGCGGC
>JAURVK010000008.1 GCA_030655535.1 Methylobacter sp.
GATATTCCATCCATTCGTGATTAATGGTGATGTCGCCTTCAAAGAAATGGAAGCGCTCATGCTCGCGGAATGATTCAACACGGTTGGATTGCATGTCCATACCGTAGACATGCCAATCGGTGGTTTCGAGTATGCGCTTTGAAAGATGATGGCCGATAAAACCATTGACACCCAGTATGAGTACGTTCATAAGTTCCTGATTGGTTATATTAAAAAATTGTTAATCGTTTACGGTTGGAAATAACTGTTCATCATCGATTAGGGCTTTGAAAGCAGAATGATCCAGCGATATTCCGTCGCAGCTAAGTTGTTCAATGCGGAAGCGTTTGTTGTCGGCGCAGTCGGCATAAAAATGGCCGTCTACCCAATAGATGCAAACCTTGCCCGAATTCATAGCGGGTTCGCCGCTGTAATGACTGCCGAGCAGGAAAAAACGCTTGCCGTTGCTATCGAAGAATGCGCCCGGATAAGGCGGCGCCACGGCTCTGACCAGATTATGGATGGTCCAGGCCGATTGTTGCCAGTCGATACGGCCGTGTTCCGGCTTGCGTCCGCCGAAATAACTGCCCTGGGCAAGATTCAAAGGCTTGGGTTCTATGTTCCCGGCCAGCAATAAGGGTAAACAGCGGGTTAACAGCGTTTTTGCGGCCGGCGTAAGCTTCAAAAAAACAGCGTGTGCGGTATCGTTGGGCAGAATAGCGACGGCTTCCTGATCAATCAGCGAACCTGCATCGGGTTTTTCCACCATTTGATGGAGACTGACGCCGGTTGTAGCTTCGCCATGCAAAACCGCCCAGTTGACCGGCGCGCGGCCCCGGTATTTCGGCAGTAACGAGCCGTGCAGGTTATAAGCGCCTCGGGGCGGTATTGCCAGCAGCTCGGGACTCAACATGTGCCGGTAATAAAAGGAAAACAACCATTGCGGATTAAGCTCGGCAATGTGTTTGATTACTTCAGCCTGATTGGGATTTTCCGGCGTTATAACCGGAATCCGATGCCTGTTTGCCAGTTCGGCAACGCTGCTAAACCAGATGTTTTCCTTGGGGTCATCCTGATGGGTGATCACCTGTTTAATGTCGAATCCGGCTTGCAGCAGGCATTCTATGCCGGTAACGCCGATGTTGTGATAGGCAAAAACGACGGCTGAGGGCTTCATCAAGGTTTGTTGCTCTTGGTATTATCCAGTACTGCCTTGACCAGGTAACGGGGGCGCGAGCGGGTTTGGGAATAAATCCGCCCGATGTACTCGCCCAGCAGGCCGATACCGAACAACAGGATGCCGATCAAGAAAAACACGATGGCGAACAGCGTAAAAACGCCCTCCGCTTCCGGCCCAACCGTCAGTCTGCGCCAGCCCAGATAAAATACAAAGAGCAGCGAGAATATCGAAACGCCGATGCCGATCAACGAAAATGCCTGCAAAGGGGCAATGGAAAATCCGGTCATCAAGTCGAAATTGAGATGGATTAGCTTGAACAGCGAATATTTCGACTCTCCGGCTGCACGCTCTTCGTGGTTAATCACTATTTCCGTAGGATTTCCGGCATAAAGGTAGGCCAGCGCCGGTATAAAGGTATTGGTTTCGGTGGTGGCTAAAACCGCATCGATAATGTCGCGGTGATAGCCCCGCATCATACAGCCCTGGTCGGTAATACGAATGCGGGTAATTTTTTCGCGTAAACGATTCATCGCCAATGAAGCCCAATGCCGCCAGCGGCTGTCTTTACGCTCCCGGCGGATAGTGCCGACATAATCGAAACCCGCATCCATTTGCAGCAGCAGGTTGGGGATTTCTTCGGGAGGATTTTGCAGGTCTGCATCGAGAGTCAGTATATAGTTGCCTCTGGCGTGCTCAAAACCTGCGATCAACGCCGCATGTTGTCCGGCATTGGCGCGCAGAAATACGACGCGGGTGGTGTCGGGGAACAATTGAAACTGCTTGCGCAGCAATGCGGCCGAGTGGTCGCGGCTGCCGTCGTCAACAAAAATGACTTCGTAGCGGTGCTTAAGTGTTTTCAATACGGGATAAAGCCGTTCAAACAGCAACGATAAAACGGCTTCTTCGTTATAGACGGGAATAACGATGGATACTTCCGGTGTTTCAAAATTGTTCGTCATTATGAAATAGGTGTGTGGTGTTAAATCGGTAAGTGCGTCGTAAATTATCGCTCGGTAGGAGGATATGCTGTGCGTACTTACATGGCGTCATTAATGAGAGAGCCATTCAGCAATGAAATCACCGCCGAACAGACCCGGTCAACGTCTTTTTCTGCCATGCCGGGAAATAACGGCAGCGTCAAGGTTTGCTCGCCGATTCTTTCGGCATTGGGAAAATCGCCGGGTTTGTAGCCGTATTGACGATAAAGCGAGAACAAATGCATGGCAGGGTAATGGATGCCCGCAGCGATGGATTGCTGCTTGAGTAGGTCGAGAGCCTGCTTACGGTTCAGGCCTATTTTCTCCCAATCGAGCAGGATACAGAACATATGCCAGCTGTGGCCTTCTACATCGGCGGGCAACACCAAGGCGTCATGTTTTGGAAGTTGCTGTAAATAACGCCGAGCCAGTGTTCGGCGTTTTCGATTGAAACCATCCAGTTTTTTCAATTGCACCAAACCCAGGGCTGCGCCTACATCCGGCATATTCATTTTGCCGCCCCATGCAGTTACATCCATGCCGCCTTGCGAGTCTCTTTCGATGCCGTGAAAACGTATGCCGTCAATTTTTTTCAGCAAAACCGGGTCGTTGATCGCCAGCGCACCGCCTTCAATCGTGGTCATGTTCTTATTGGGATGAAAGCTGAAACAGACGGGATTGCCTGTACTTCCGATCCGGCTCCCCTGATATTGTGTGCCGATAGCCTGGGCCGCATCTTCCAGCACCAGCAAGTTATGCTGCTCGGCCAGCTGATAAATAGCATCCATATCGACGGCGCGACCGGCAAAATGCACCGGGATAACGGCTTTGGTGTTGGGCGTGATTGCCGCTGCAATCGCAGCAGCATCGATATTGCGGGAGATTAAGTCAACGTCAACAAATTTGGGTGTGGCGCCGCAACGAACGATCACATTGGCGCTGGCAACAAAGCTCATCGCCGGTACGATAACTTCGTCGCCCGGCCCAATGTTATAAGCCAGCAACGCGGCTTCCAGTGCGCTGGTGCCCGAATTGAATACCCGAAGCTGCACATCGCCGCCGATATAATCGGCCAACGCGGCTTCAAAAGCGGCAACCTTGGGGCCGGTCGCCAGCCATCCTGATTGCAGCACCTCTTTGATCGCTGCAAATTCTTCGTCATCAAGCGTGGGGCGGGTGAATGGCAGCATCTTAGCTCCTTGCCAAAACGTAAACGCCGAGAAGGACGATGCCCATTCCAACCAAACGGGTCGGGTTCATGGCTTCGCCGAATAACTGCCACGCAAAAAACGCATTGACCACATAGCCCATGGACAGCATCGGATAGGCGATGCTGACGTCGACCCTGGATAATGCCAATATCCAGACGATCACGCTGATGCCGTAACAAAACAAGCCGATCCAGAGGAAAGGCTCGAAAGCCAGCCTCAAAAATGCCGTAGCGGATGAGGAAAAGTTCAGGCCGATGGCGCCCATTTCCTTGACGCTGGCTTTGAGCGCCAATTGCGCGACCGCATTCAGCATGACGCCGGTCAGAATAATACCGAAACTAATCAGGTTCATCGGCGGGCCACCGCGATATAACGGGGATTTTCATAAATGGTGAGCATTGGAATCTTTTGTTGTTGCCATCGGTTGTAGGTGGATTGATTAAGGACGCTGATCGCCTGTTCTGAATTTAGCCATAAAGGCAGAAAATCCGCCTCATTTAACCATTTTTTCGGCTCTTGCTTAATCCCGAATTCCAGTTCGCCGGTAAAGCCGACCAAGTTGATGGTTCTGCCTAAATAATAAGGCAAAGACTGATCATAGCGATTAACGTCATAAATTTCCACATTGTCTTTGCTGTTTTTGTCGAGGTAGGATTGAATCGCAACTGCCATAGCCCTGCTGGAGCGTAATTCGCTGATGCTTTGATAGCCCCATGAAATCATTTGTATGCCAAGCAGGGCGCAGAGGGCATAAACGGAGATAGCCAGATTTTTTTGATGTCTTAACCGTAGTGAAAAAATACCGGCCGACCCTGTTAAAGCCGCCGCTGCCATAATCCAGGGGCGGAACAGCGTCAGGTTTGACACTGATTTTCCAATCTTGGACGTATCGACAACTTTCCAGAAAAAGAAAATGAATATCACGCCGGCAAGTATTATCGCCAGAATGCCGTCGGCAATAAAGCGTTTGCGCTTGGACATATTTTCGCCGACTAACAATGCCAGCGCCGGGAACATCGGTAAAATGTAGGCCGGTAACTTGGAATGCGAAATTGAAAAGAAGAAAAAAACAAAAACCGCATAAACCCAAAGCAAGCGGGAGGCTTCAAATTTTCCGGCTTCGGCTCTCCAGGAAAAAGACGGTTTAATCAAGCCATGTAATGACGAAAATAACCAGGGCATCGCCCCTATTGCCAAGACCGCGAAGAAATACCAGTTGGATTTGGTGCGCCCGTGGACATCGCTGGTAAAACGCTCGAAATGTTCATGGATAAAAAAGAAATGGGGGAACTCAGGGTTTTCATAGCTGACAGCAATAAACCAGGGCGCGGCTATCAAAAAATACAACAGCAGGCCTTTGCCCAGATGCAAATGACGCCACAATGCCCAGTCGCGCTGCCAGAGGGTGTACGCCACCAGCGCGCCGCCGGGAAGCGCCAGGCCGATCAGGCCTTTGCTCAGTGTTGCTCCGGCAAGTCCAGCCCAAGCCAACAGCATCCAGTTTCGTTCCTGTGTTGGCAGATGCCGTACTGACTGAGCCAGCGCCAGTGCGCCGACTGCGATGATCAGCAGTACACTGACCCCCATATCCAGGCTGTTGGCGTGCCCCATCCCAACATAAAGCACTGTGCTGATTAAAAACAGGAATGCGAAATAACCGGCGCTACGCCCATAAAGTCGGCTACCGACAAAACCGACCCATAAGGCACCGATAAACCCTAGACCTGAACACCACACTCTGGCTGCCGCATTGGTTTCGCCCAATAAAGCCATGCCGATCGCGGATCCCCAATATTGTAAAGGCGGTTTTTCAAAATACTTGAAGCCGTTAAGGCGCGGAGTAATCCAATTGCCGGAGTTGAGCATTTCCCGCGCAATTTCGGCGTAGCGCCCTTCATCCGGGTCTATCAGGTCACGGTAGCCCAGCAACAGAAACCAGATAAATCCGGCAACAACTATTACTATTCCATTTATCCGGCATTGACGCAAAGACACTGGTGTCATGTTTTTGGAGATCCTTTAAAATTTCTGGCCTTGGCAAAATTCCGGCAATGATAATACAATTCGGCAGCTAAAACACATTTCATCAAAATAAACAATTAAAAAATAGATGCAATCAATGTGTCGTTATTTGACTTTGGTGGGGGCTATAATTTTTTTAAGGTATGCGAAATGTTGGCTCAATCACAATGAGCTACTTCCAATAGCGCTGTTTCTATAAAATAGTTCATAATTTACAGGCTCAAGGGAGAAGCGATACCCTTTCGACTTTTCACCGTTTACTTTCGCTGTACAACACACATGTTTTTGATGGGGAGAATACGCTTGGAAGCAGCTTGGACTAAAGGCTATAACAGGGGGCGGCGCAAGATAGTCACCGTTCTGGATAAAATGATTGCCTTGGATTTGTTAAGGACGTTGCTGGCGGTTTGGTCGGTGATTGTCGTGATTATCGTCAGTCGGCAGTTTATCAGGATTCTTGATAAGGCCATTGAAGGGCAGGTATCCAATCAAACCCTGATGACTGTTTTGGGTTTAAAAACGATTATTGCCGGCGCGGCTTTTTTGCCTGCGGCCTTGTTTATGGCGGTGTTAATGGTTCTGGGCAGAATGTACAGGGATCAAGAGATGTCGGCAGTGGCCTCGGCAGGCGGCGGTGCGGGAACGGTCTATCGGGCTATATTGTTGCTGGTTTTTCCTTTAACGGTGCTCTCAGTCGGCTTGTCATTCTATGTCTCGCCCTGGGCGGAAGCCATGATGGAGGAGTTGATGCATCAGGATAAGGAGTCCGCAGATCTTAGGGGCATTGCCGCCGGAAAATTTAGTGAATATAGTCAAGGAGACCTGGTTTTTTACGTGGAAAATATTGATGCCGATAAAAAAATGCATCAGGTTTTTGTCCAGCACAGGCAGGGAGGTCGTTTGGCGATTATCAATGCGGAAGCAGGTCGGTTGAAAGATTTGCCGGACGGACGTTATGTTATTCTGGAAAACGGTGAGCGCATACAGGGACAACCGGGCGCGTTAAATTTTGTGCTTGAACAGTTCACTGAATATGCAGTCAGAATAGAGAATAAAGAATCCGTTGCTAATTTTGGCAAGGAGTCGATTGGCAGTGATGCGTTAATGGCTTCCGGCCAAATAGCCGATATTGCCGAATTGCAGCGTCGATTGTCTATTCCTATGGGAATCATATTGCTGAGTTTTATTGCCGTGCCTTTGGCCCAAATGTCGCCTCGCGGCGGCGTATACGGGAATATGCTGGTTGGCTTTATGATTTATTTTAGCTATGGAAATCTTATTCGGGTCAGTTATAGCTGGGTAATGAATCAAACTATCCCCGCGTGGCTGGGTATTGTTGGCGTCAATACCTTATTGTTGTTGATAGGCGCGGTTTTGTTGGCACGGTTATTTGGCTGGCAGTGGCTGCTGATGAAGCTTAGGGAGGTCAATAAGTGAATGTATTAACAGGCTATATCGTCAGGGAAATAGTAAAGGGCTCTTTTATTGCCATTTTATTATTATTGACCTTATTTAATTTATTTACTTTTAGCGACCAGCTAAAGGATCTGGGCAAAGGCAGCTACGGCTTAACCGAGATTTTTTATTATCTTGCGCTGACCTCGCCGACCGTTTTTTATGAATTGATGCCTGCCTCTGCGTTATTAGGCAGTCTGTTTATATTGGGTGCGATGGGTAATAATCGCGAACTGATTGCGATGCAAGCCGCCGGCTTGTCTGTTATGGGGATTATTAGAGCGGTTATGCTGGCCGGTGCGATTTTAGTTTTTATTGCCCTATTGGTCGGTGAATTCATTGCACCGGTAACCGAACGGACGGCACGGATATTGAAAGTTACCGCCCAGAATGAGCAGGTTGTTATGGGGGGCGAATATGGACTGTGGCTGCGCGAGGGCAAAAAATTCATTAATGTACGAAGCATACAAGACGACGGAAATTTAGCCGACATCAGTATTTATGAGCTGGACGATCAGCGTCATTTGAGGCGGTCAATTCATGCAGAGAAAGCCTCTTTTCAAGGCAATAAGCAATGGAAATTAGAGCAAATCAAACAATCGGATATTTCAATACAGCAGGTGACGGCAAGCAGTCAAAATGAGCAGCTATGGCAATCAACCGTTGCCCCGGATTTGTTAAAAATTGTTGTGGTCAATCCGAATAACCTGTCCATGTATGATCTGGCTATGTATATCGGTTTTTTAAAGGACAATCATCAAAAATCGCATAGTTTTGAGCTGGCTTTCTGGGGGCGGGTGGTCAATCCGCTGATTGTTTTTGTGATGTTGTTGGTGTCTGCGCCCTTTGTTATCGGCGTTAAACGCGGCGTTAACGTAGGCGGAAGGATGATGATAGGCATTGTCATCGGCATGGGATTTAATATCATCGATAAAATAGTCGGTCATATCGGCTTGATTTATGAACTTAATCCCCCGCTAATGGCAATTGCTCCCAGTCTGGCTGTTTTGATTGCGGCATTATTTGCTTTGAAACGGGTGCAAGGTTAATTCGACGCCGTGCAAACGGCGTTAACATACGTAAATCGAGGTTAGTGTGACCATTAGAAAATTTAACGATAAGCAACCTAAAATCGGCAAGTCGGTGTTTATAGACGACAGCGCCGTGGTGATCGGCGACGTTACCTTGGGTGATGATGTCTCTATTTGGCCGACGACGGCGGTCAGAGGCGATGTTGAAGCTATCACGATCGGCGATGGCACCAATGTCCAGGACGGTTCGGTATTGCATGTGTCTCATTTCGGCAAGTTTACCGACAAAGGCCATCCTTTAATCATAGGAAAAGGCGTAACTATCGGGCATAGGGCGGTGGTTCATGCCTGCACGGTGGGCGATTATTGCCTGATCGGGATAGGGGCGATTATTATGGACGATGCCGTTCTTGAAGATTATGTGATGCTGGGTGCGGGTGCGCTGGTTCCGCCGGGGAAAAAACTGGAAAGCGGCTATCTTTATGTCGGCTCGCCTGCCAAACAGGCAAGGCCATTAACAGAGACCGAAAAAGAGTTTCTGGAGTACTCATCTTTGCATTACATTCATTTGAAAAACGAATATTTGAAGATGAAAGATGAAAGATGAAAGGTGAAAGGTGAAAGGTGAAAGGGCGAAGGGCGAAGGGCGAAGGGCGAAGGGCGAAGGGCGAAGGGCGAAGGGCGAAAAAAAGCTTGCATTGAGGTTTAAGATTTTTTTTCAATTTTTAGCCTTTAGCCTTTAGCCTTTAGCCTTTAGCCTTTAGCCTTTAGCCTTTAGCCTTTAGCCTTTAGCCTTTAGCCTTTAGCCTTTAGCCTTTAGCCTTTAGCCTTTAGCCTTTAGCCTTTAAGCTGCCGCTCTGAATTCAACAGCTCAATAACAGGCAGGGTTTTAGGACGAACGCCACGCCAGATAAAAAAAGCTTCTGCCGCCTGTTCAACCAGCATACCCAGGCCATCCAGGCTTTTTAGCGCATGGTTTTCCTGCCCCCAACGCACAAAAGCGGTCGGTTCGTTGCCGTAGGCGAGATCGTAACACACGCCGTTTTTAGCCAGTAAACCGGTCGGTAGCGGCGGTAACTGGCCGCTTAAACTGGCAGATGTCGCGTTTAAAATCAAGTCGAATTGCCGGTTTTTTAAGGCATCAAAACCGCAGCCGCTGATGGAGCCGTCGTCGTCAAATTCGGCGGCCAGCTTGACGGCTTTATCAACGGTGCGGTTGGCGATAACAAGCGAGTGCGGGGCTTGTTCAAGAATCGGGGCTATGATGCCCCGACTGGCGCCGCCTGCACCCAGGATCAATATGCGGCTGCCCGATAAGACGATGGCATGATTGGCGATCAAGTCGGTTACCAGGCCGATGCCGTCGGTGTTGTCGCCTAATAGCGAACCGTCCGTTTGCAGTGCGAGCGTGTTGACGGCTTTGCTCAGTCGGGCGCGTTCGGTTTTACGGTCGGCGCAGTTCCAGGCAAGTTCTTTGAGCGGTACCGTGCAATTCAAGCCTTTGCCGCCGTCAGCAAAAAAGGTGGTAACGGCGCTCTGAAATTGTTCGGCGGGAACATCTTGAGCCGTGTATTCGAGCGTTTGTCCGGTTTGTTCGGCAAAAAGCCGATGAATGCGCGGCGATTTACTGTGTTTGATAGGGTGGCCAAATACAGCGTAGCGATCTATTAGCGTCATGATTGTGCTTTTTTTTCCATCCGTAATTCCCAGAAAATAGTCATCGCAACGATCAAAATGGCGATGCCCAATTCTACCCAGAGAAAGTGCGGCGTATAGACGGAAACAACGGCAGAAACACCCAGGAAAAGCCCGACCAGACTGAAGCGCCAGCCTACGCGCAGGCCGTCGAGCGTGGTTGAAAGCGACAAAATAAGCAGAATAATCAGTCCTGCATCTTCTTCGGCTATCCGTCCGGACTGATGTATTAAAAATGCACCGCCAACTACCAGCAGCGACGTCGCCCAATGCATGGACTGCTCTCGCAGGATAATCCAGACATCGTCGCTACGATGTTTGGATTGCAGCCAGCCGATAATCATCGCAAACAGGCAAAAGACAAAAACCAAAATGAGCCAGTAGCCATAGCCGTCGGCGGGGGAAAAGTCCATGATGCCGATACCGACCAGCGACAGTATCAGCAGCAAAACCAAAATAGCTTCCTCAATATGGAATCTTCTTTTTTCGGTGATTAAGATGTCTTCTGACATGAAACAGGCTCCGCTTTAGTGATTGAATTGTAACGACTCAGCAGTTAGAGAAATGGAATGCAGATAAATATGATAAACGCGGATAATCCAAGAAAAAATCTTATTTTATCTTAATAATCAGCGTCGCCTAGAGGCGCCTACTTTTGGCATCTGCGTTCTATTATATTAATAGCTAAGTAGTTACATTGAATTAATGGTAATGCGTTCGAATTACTCGTGTAGCCACTGGGCTGCAGATTTGGCGTAATAGGTCAGAATGGCATCGCTGCCGGCGCGTTTGAAGGCCAGTAAGGATTCCAGTACGACGGCTTTTTCATCCAGCCAGCCGTTTAGGGCGGCGGCCTTGAGCATCGCATATTCGCCGCTGACCTGATAGGCGAACGTCGGTACGCCATATTGGTCTTTTACCCGGCGGATAATATCCAGATAGGGCATGCCGGGCTTGATCATGACCATATCCGCGCCTTCTTGCAAATCCAATTGAATTTCGCGCAGGGCTTCATCGGAATTGGCCGGATCCATTTGATAGCTGAATTTGTTGCCTTTGCCTAATGTTCCGGCGGAACCGACCGCATCCCTGAACGGGCCGTAAAAGCTGGAGGCATATTTCGCAGAATAAGCGAGTATCAAGGTATTGATATGATTTTCCGCTTCCAGGGCTTGTCTTATCGCGCCGATGCGACCGTCCATCATGTCCGACGGCGCCACAATATCGGCTCCGGCTTCCGCATGGGAGAGCGCCTGCCGGGTCAATACGGTGACGGTTTCATCATTCATCACATAGCCGTCCGCATTGATCAGTCCATCCTGTCCGTGTGTGGTGAAGGGGTCTAGTGCGACATCGGTAATAATGCCCAATTCAGGAATGGCTTTTTTTAAGGCTCTTACGCTACGCTGAATCAGTCCGTCAGGATTATAGGCCTCGCTCGCCTGTTCCGATTTTTTATCGGCAGACGTCACCGGAAACAGTGCTATCGCGGGAATACCCAGCTTATAAAGCTGATGCGCTTCTTCAACTAATAAGTCCAGGGATAGTCTTTCTACTCCGGGCATCGATGAGATGGATGCCCGTTGATTTGAGCCTTCAGTGACAAACATCGGGCAAATCAGGTCGTCGACAGACAGGCGGTTTTCGCGCATTAAACGACGGGAAAAATCGTTGTAACGCATTCTTCTCATGCGTGTCTGGGGGAAGTTGATGTTATTATATGTCATCTTGTCTTTGGTTCTGAGGGTTTGGAAAGATCTTAAATTTCTGTAGAGATTCTAAGTACAGAAGATTTATTGTATCAGGGAAATTGCCACTCTGATATTTGAACAGTGAATGTATTTGTTAGTTTGATTTTTGAGGATTTTATGAAAGCTAAGCAAGTTTCAATAGTGGGTTTATTCGTGGTATTACTCGGTTTAATGCCTGTCGCTAACGTCGTCGCGGCTGAGTTGTTGCCGCCGCAACAGGCGATACACGTAGCTTCGATGCAATTGCAGGAAAGGATGCAGGATAAGTCGTTTACCACGGATTTTGCCAAGATTACAGAATTCGTTAACAAGGCTATTTATCCGCACACCGATTTCGACAGGATTGCGGCATTAGTACTCGGAAAGCTCTGGAAAACCGCGACTAATGACGAACGTGAGCGTTTTAAACATGAATTCCAAACGCTGTTGGTAAGAACCTATTCCCGTGCTTTTGTGGAGTTTAAGGATTGGTCCATTCGTTTTCTGCCTCTTGAAATGGAAGGTGATGCAACAAAAGTTATTGTAAAAACAGAAGTTTTGCAGCCCGGTATACAGCCTATCGGCGTCAACTACCGGATGCTGCTAAGCAAAGGCGAATGGAAGGCTTACGATATTATGATTGAAGGTGTGAGTCTGGTGACCAATTATCGCACCACCTTCACCAATGAAGTTCAAAGCAAAGGTTCATTAAACGCCGTCATCGATGGACTGGCTAAGCGTAATGCGGAAGCATTGTCGGTAAGATCTAAAGCGAAGTCCTGAGCTTTAATTGGCAGTAGCGACTTCATCGTTTGCCTGTTCGTAGCTGTAGGAGCGGCTTTAGCCGCGATTATCGCGGCTAAAGCCGCTCCTACAGCCGTTAACGATTGTTCATCCACTTAGCCTCTCGCCTCGTTAAATTCATGAATTCCGTCAAAGACTCCATCTATGCCAGTCCCGTCGGCGAAATCGGCGCTTTTAAGTTTGACGAAACAGTAGCCGGCGTTTTCCCGGATATGATCCAGCGATCCGTTCCCGGTTATAACGCCATTATTTCCGCGATAGGTCTTTTGGCCGGGCGTTTTGCCCGCGAACATAGCGTTTGTTACGACCTGGGCTGCTCTTTGGGCGCGGCGACCTTATCGATGCGCCACCAGATTGAAGCTAAAGATTGTCGCATCATAGCCGTCGACAATTCTCCGGCAATGGTGACGCGTTTTCAGCAAGCATTGCAAAAAGATCGGGCCACGGTTGCCGTCGATGTGGTGTGCGCCGATATTCGAGAGCTTGCGATAGAAAATGCCTCGGTGGTCGTCTTAAACTTTACCTTGCAGTTTATTCCGCTTGAAGACCGGCTCGATTTTTTGCAAAAAATCCACCAGGGACTGTTGCCCGGCGGCATATTAATCTTGTCGGAGAAACTCAGATTCGACGATGATAGGCAACAGGAATTGCAAACAGAAATGCATCACGCCTTTAAAAAAGCACAAGGTTACAGCGATCTGGAAATCAGCCGGAAACGCACCGCGCTGGAAAATGTGCTGATCCCTGAGACCTTTGTCCGGCATCAAAGCCGCTTGCGGCAAGTGGGTTTCAGCAGCGCTGAAGTCTGGTTTCAATACTTCAACTTCGCCTCGATCATTGCGCTGAAATGATCGACTACCAACCCTTATATGATGCATTGACCGACGCCAAGGCCGAGGCTTGGGCAAAAATACTGCCGCAACAGCTTGAACAGAGCCTTGATCAAAGCAAACATGGCGATTTGGCGCAATGGCAGGCTTTAGTCGATAGCGTGCCGCACATGCCGACCGCACATCGAGTGCTGGATGCCGATGCGGTACAAATTGGCGGTGCGGATGAACTGCCGGATGAGCATGGTAGGGGCGACTTTAGTCGCCCTGGGCGCCTTGCGTCGTCCCTACAAAGCCAGTTAAAAGCTCTGCATCCCTGGCGTAAAGGCCCGTACAAGCTGTTCGGCATCCATATAGATACCGAATGGCGTTCGGACTGGAAGTGGGACAGGCTGAAAGATCATATCGCGCCGTTGGAACATCGTCTGGTATTGGATGTCGGTTGCGGCAACGGTTATCACTGCTGGCGTATGCTGGGTGCCGGTGCAAAAATGGTGGTCGGCATTGATCCCATGCTGCTTAATGTGATGCAGTTTCAGCTGGTTAGAAAACTGTATGGCGAAGCGCCGGTCTACGTTTTGCCATTGGGCATAGAAGACCTGCCTTATGGCATGAAGGCATTCGACACGGTATTTTCGATGGGCGTGCTTTACCATCGTCGTTCGCCTATCGATCATCTGATGGAATTAAGGGATTGCCTGCAACCCGGCGGCGAGCTGGTATTGGAAACCCTGGTTATCGACGGCGGCCTGGGTCAAGTCTTATTGCCGGAAGACCGTTACGCCAGAATGCGCAACGTCTGGTTTTTGCCCAGCTGCGACACCCTGATCAGCTGGTTAAAACGCTGCGGATTTAAAAATATCCGGTTGGTTGATGTCAGCGTAACCAGTATTGAAGAGCAGCGAACTACGGAATGGATGACTTTCCATTCGCTGAAAGATTTTCTGGATGCCGATAATCCGCAACTGACCTGCGAAGGTTTGCCGGCTCCGAAGCGAGCGATTGTTATTGCGAATGCGGCATAGAATCAGAGGTGGAGTGCAAGCTTTGCAAGCAAAGCTTGCACTCCTTAAAAGTCGTCTTCGGTCAGAATTAAGGATTGGTATTTCGGGTTATCGTTAAATTGTCGGCGTAAGTTTTCTCGCCCCACTTTCTCTATATGCTGATGAAAGCTGGAAAAAGGATAATCAGCCAGATTTTTCGTATAGCCATGTTTTACCGGATTGTTCAGCAAATAGTTAAGGTGAATTAAGTAATCCTTTTCAGCGCGTGGGCAATAATCCCAGTAATTCCACCACACTGGTAAATTAGAAGGATAAACTTTTCTGATTAACCGCCCCGACTGATAATGCACGCGACCCATGATTTTCGGTAAATCCTCACCTTTATGACTAAACGCCATCAGGTGGTAGTGATTATTTAGCGCCACCCAATGTTCCAGCGTCCAGGAAAATTCAGTAAACGTTTGTTGCAATAAGGCGATCAACTGTTCTTTAAGTTGATTGTTTAATAGATGGCGTTTTTGATAAATACTGCCGGTTATAAAGTAACTGGTATTATCTAGCAGGAGGTGTGCTGGGCGATGTTGATAGCGTTTTAACATAGTCAGCTCCAAAAGATAATTAAGGTGCGAAGCGTGGTTGGAGTGCAGGCTTCGCCTGCTTTGCAAGCAAAGCTTGCACTCCGGGTTGCGGTTGGAGTGCAGGCTTCGCCTGCCTTGCAAGCAAAGCTTGCACTCCGGGTTGCGGTTGGAGTGCAGGCTTCGCCTGCCTTGCAAGTAAAGCTTGCACTCCGGGTTGCGGAACTAAAAAACCTCCAAAACCCCCGGCAAAAAAAACTCACTCACCAGCATTTGCCGTTGCGAAATCGCATAGACGGTTCTTCTGCCCCAGATCGGCTGGTCGATATAGCCTTCAACTATCGCCGACTGTGTCCATGTCGGTGAAGCAATCAAGGCGACATCCATTTCGATGCGTTCCAGCTTGGGATAGGAAAAAATCACTTCCCCCAGCGGCCGACTGCCGAGATGTGCCAGGTTGCTTTTAGCCGCTTTGATGGTTTTTGTCGGGATGATGGTTCTGGCTAGAATCAGCGGCTTGCCGTCGGCGTGCAGCAAAACTTCACGGATCAGGCTGTATTTGCTTTCGTGCAATTTAAGCAGTCTGCGCTCGGTTAAAAACGGCGTATTCCATTGTTGCAGCAGAATTTTAACGCCAATCGCATCGCCGTAATAATCACGCAGACGCTGAGTCAGCGATCCCGGTTCATAGACCCATGATTGAACGTTTTCCGGCAGGGTATGACGGGTGCCCGAGCGGTTTTCAAGCCATGAGGGTTCCCGGTTAAATAAAAAGCTTTTGCTGTTCAATGTAGTTTAAACCTCGGAATATTCGGTGGATGCGCCCAACCAGCGATCACACAAGGGTTGTATGGCCTGGGGCGAGTGAGTAAAAAAGCTGTCGCCGACCTGTTGGACAATATCCAGCACATCGGCATCTCTGGCTAAATCGGCAATCTTAAAATGCATTTGCCCTGTCTGCCTTGTACCCATGACTTCGCCGGGGCCGCGCAGCTCAAGATCTTTTTCGGCAATTACAAAGCCGTCGTTGCTGTCTCGTAAAACGCCCAGACGATGGCGGGAAGTATCGGACAACGGCGCTTGATACATCAGCAGGCAATAACTGTTGTCATTGCCTCGACCGACCCGGCCGCGCAATTGATGCAGCTGCGACAAACCGAGGCGTTCCGGGTTTTCGATGATCATTAATCCGGCATTGGGTACGTCGACGCCGACTTCAATAACGGTTGTCGCGACCAGTAAATCAAGCTGGTGATTTTTAAAGGCCTGCATGACGGCATCTTTTTCGGCGGATTTCATGCGCCCGTGTATCAGTGCAATACGCACATTCGGCAAGGCCTGGGTCAGCGTTTCTGCGGTTTTTTCCGCCGCCTCGCATTGTAAAACTTCCGACTCTTCAATCAGCGTGCAGACCCAATAGACCTGTTTTTTTTTCTCGACCCAGCCGTGAATCCGGTCGATCACCTCGGCGCGCCGCTCTGCGGGAATCACGCTGGTGACGATCGGCTTTCTGCCCGGCGGCAGCTCATCGATAATGGACATATCCAGGTCGGAATATTGCAGCATGGCCAGGGTGCGGGGAATCGGCGTGGCGGTCATCACTAACTGGTGCGGCCTGATACCGCCCTGTTGGCCTTTTTCCCTTAGCGCCAGCCGCTGGTGTACGCCGAAGCGGTGTTGTTCATCAATAATAATCAGGCCGAGGCGGTAGAAGTTTACGCTGTCCTGAAACAAGGCATGAGTGCCGATGATGATTCCGGCGGTACCGTCTTCCAGCGCTTCTAAAACGGCTCTCCTGGCGTTGCCTTTGAGTTGCCCGGTTAAGTACATTACCTGGGTCTGAAAGCCTTCAAACCAGATGCTGAAGTTGCGCTTATGCTGTTCGGCCAGCAACTCGGTCGGAGCCATCACCGCAACCTGATAGCCTGCCGTTAACGCCAGCAATGCCGCATAGGCGGAGACTACGGTTTTACCGGAGCCGACATCGCCCTGTACCAGGCGCATCATCGGGTGTTGTGATCGGCAATCGGCTTCAATTTCTGCGATGACCCGTTGCTGCGCGCCGGTCAGTTTAAACGGCAGGGAGCGGATGAAATGTTCTATGGCGATTTTGCCCGTTGCCGTTTCCGAAAAAGAGGGCGCTTGCCAGGCTTTGGTTTTATTCCGGGTTATTCGGAGGCTTAAATAATGCGCAAGCAGTTCTTCAAAAGCCAAGCGTTTTAGCGCGGGTACGCTGCCGTTTTGCAAGGCTTCAATCGACACCGATTCGTCCGGCGCATGCAGGATCCGGATCGCCTCGGCGAGGCTAGGATAATGATATTGCGTTAAGATCGACTCGGGTATCCAGTCGGTCAGCAGTTCGGGAAACTGGCTGCACAGGTCTAAAGCCTGTTTGACCGCCTTGCGTATGACATTCTGGCTGAGGCCTTCGGTCAGCGGATAAACGGGGGTTAAGCGGGTTTCCGTTATGCAGTCGTTTGGATTGACGATGACCTTGTATTCGGGATGAACCATTTCCAGTCCGGCATAGCCGTAGCGAACTTCGGCAAAACAACTGATCGCTGTGCCGGGTTTCAGTGCGTTGTGCTGGCTGGCGCTAAAGTGGAAAAACTTTAAGTTGATAAAGCCGGTAGGGTCGCTGATTCGGCAGATCAGGCTTTTTCGGCCTCGGGGCAATACGTCGATAAATTCAACTGTGCCGCTGATCAACGCGGCCTGGCCCGGCCTTAGCGAGCCGATCGGATAAACGCGGGTTCGATCCTCGTAACGCAGGGGCAGGTGAAAAATCAAATCCTGAATAACGCAAAGGCCGAGTTTTTGCAATCGGTCTGCGGTTTGAGTCCCTATCCCTGTTAATGCTGAAACGGGTTGATTCAGGGTGTTCATATAACAACTCGGCAGTGAGAGATACGGTATTGTCCACGAAAGGCACGAAAAATCTTTATAGCTCAATAACTTCGACTGTTTCTAGCTCCAGAAGCTATGAAAGTATTCATTTTTAGGATAGCACAAGAATAACCACGGAGAACACAGAGAACACGAAGGATTTAATGCGTTGAATTAATGTAATGACTTTCTCCGTGTCCTTCGTGTTCTCCGTGGTGAATAATTTTTAGGCTCTAATCAAGAAGCCGGATATTCCTGCGCCTTTAACACCATGATCGCATCCATTTCCACATCGGCGGCTTTGGGCAATGCGGCAACGCCGACAGCGGCGCGTGCGGGATAGGGTTCCTGGAAATAACGCCCCATGATTTCGTTGACTATCGGAAAGTGCGCCAAATCGGTCAAAAAAACATTCAATTTGACGATGTCCGAAAAATCGCCGCCCGCAGCTTCAGCAACCGCTTTTAAGTTTTCGAACACCCGAGTTATTTGTGCGCTTATATCGCCCTCAATAAGGATCATGGTTTCAGGCACCAAAGGAATTTGTCCTGAAAGATAAACCGTGCGATCCACTTTAATGGCTTGCGAATAAGTGCCGATGGCTTGCGGCGCTTTATCGGTCTGAATGATGTGTTTGGACATGGTTGATCCTTTAGGCTTTAACGCGAGTCAGTTTTAATACGATGGATAGTTCTTTCAAACGGCGCATGATTTTGGCTAAATGCACCCGATCTTTGACGGTTAAGGTAATTAAGTCGACGCAAATACGATCATCCTGATCGACGACGGTAACGTTTTCAATATTGGAGCTCAGTTCGGAAATAGTCGAGGCGATAGTCGCCAGAGAGCCGCGTTGATTGAGTATTTCTATGCGAATTTCAACGGGGAAATCGCCGACCGCATCCTCGCTCCATTCAACATCGAGCCAGTTGGTTTGTTTTTTTCTGACGATATTGCTGTTACGACATTCGTGATGATGTACGACGATGCCTTTGCCGGGATTAAAATAGCCTATGATCGAATCGCCTGGAATTGGCCGGCAACATTTTGCCAGGGTTATGACCATGTCTTCCGTGCCTTTTATAACCAGCGGTCTTTTGGGGATTTGGTCGTTGTCATCCAGTTTGACAGTGGCATTAATATCATCCTGGGTGATGAGTTTGGCGATCAAAAACGGCATTTTATTGCCCAGTCCAATATCTTCGAGCAATTCATCCAGTGTTTGTTTAGACGTGACCTGAAGCAAGGCTTGTATTTTGGTTTCGTCAATATCTTCCAGATGTAGATGCATGGCCTGCAGTTCTTTTTCCAGTAACCGGCGTCCCAGGTCGATTGCTTCCTGCTGTTTAAAATGTTTAAGATAGTTGCGAATGCCGGAACGGGCTTTGGCGGTAATCACATAATTGAGCCAAAGCGGATTGGGTCTGGCCCACGATGCGGTAATGGCTTCGACGGTGAAGCCGTTTTCCAGTTGGGTTTGTAACGGCACCAGTTGTTTGTCGACTCTGGCGGAAACGCAGGCATTGCCCACATCGGTATGCACCGCGTAGGCAAAATCGATAATGGTCGCGCCGCGAGGCATTTTAATAATCTCGCCCTGCGGGGTGAATACAAATACTTCCTGAGGGAACAAGTCCACTTTCAGGTTATCGATAAATTCCAGCGAATCGCCGGCAGATTTTTGGATTTCGAGCAAATCCCTCAGCCACTCGTTGGCACGGTCCTGGAACTTTTCAGTTTTATCGTCATCGGATTTATACAGCCAGTGCGCGGCGATGCCGGATTCAGACATGCGGTGCATTTCATGCGTTCTGATCTGGACCTCAATCGGCACAGCGTAGGGCCCCATTAATATGGAATGCAGGGATTGATAGCCATTGGCCTTGGGCAAGGCGATATAATCTTTAAAACGTCCGGGAATCGGCTTGTATAGGTTATGCATAACGCCTAGCACGCGGTAGCAGGTATCCACGTCGTCGCAAAAAATCCGGAACGCATAGACATCAAAAACATCGGCCAGAGAGATTTTTTTGTTGAGCATTTTTTTATAAATGCTGTAAAGATTTTTTTCTCGTCCGGCAACGTCACAGTTTATGCCGACTTCTTTCAAACGATTTTTTATCGTGCTTTCGATAATATCGATAATTTTACGACGATTGCCCCGCGCTTTTTTTACCGCATTATTTAACACCGCGTGCCGCATCGGGTACATCGCCTCAAAACTCAGCGCTTCGAGTTTTTGCCGGATATTGTTCATGCCCAGACGATTGGCGATCGGAGCGTAAATATCCAGGGTTTCACGGGCGATGCGACGCTTTTTTGCAGCCGGCATGATGCCGAGTGTCTGCATGTTGTGCAGTCGGTCTGCCAGTTTGACGATGATGACGCGTAAATCTATAGCCATGGCCAGAAACATTTTGCGGACATTTTCCGCTTGCGTTTCTGCATGTGACTTATTGTCGATTTTGGTTAATTTGGTAACCCCATCGACCAGTTCTGCGACTTGTGTGCCGAACTGGTCAGCCAGTTCTTGTTTGCTGATAGGGGTGTCTTCGATAACATCATGCAGTATCGCCGCCATGATGCCGTTGGCATCCATACGCATTTCGGCAAGCGTGATCGCGACAGATATAGGGTGGCAAATATAGGCTTCGCCGGTTTTACGAAATTGACCGGAATGGGCGGCTGCGCCAATTTCATAAGCTTGGACGCATTGGTCGATTTGGGTTTGATCCAGATAGTCGGACAAGGTCGTGCATAAACGCCGAATCAGTTTGTCTTGAGGGCGTTCCCGCTCGATCGTGTCGGCTATTTCCAGCATAGGCTTTATAAATCAGAACATTGGGTTATGGTGATCATGGACTTCGCCGACACGATGCAGGAGATCGACATTTTCAGTCGTGACGTGACCTGCCGCAATTTCGCGCAATGCGACAACCGTATCTTTATCTTTACCGCGCGGGACAAATTCAGTCGCACCGTGGCTTAGTTGGCGCGCCCGGGTGCTGGCTAATAAAACCAGTTTGAAGCGGTTTTCAACATGTTCTAAACAATCTTCGATAGTGACTCTGGCCATTTTTAATCCTGATGCGTTGTAGTTAAGGCAAAAGGCAAAAGGCAAAAGGTTTTTTCGCCCTTCGCCCTTCGCCTAACTTGTTATCGTGATTTTAACACAGAAACAGCGGGAAGTTCTTTACCTTCAAGAAATTCAAGGAAGGCGCCGCCGCCGGTCGATGTGTAAGACACGTCATCGTTAATGCCGTATTTGTCGATAGCCGCCAAGGTATCGCCGCCGCCTGCAATCGAGAAAGCCTTGCTTACGGCAATCGCTGTCGCCAGTGCTTTGGTACCATTGCCGAACTGGTCGAATTCAAATACGCCGACCGGGCCGTTCCAGACGATGGTGCCGGCGGTTTTTATGATATCGGCATACTGTTTTGCGGTATCGGGGCCTATATCCATAATCATGTCATCGGCTTCGACATCTGCCACTTTTTTAACGGTAGCGACGGCGGTTTCTGAAAATTCCTTGGCGCAAACTACGTCGACAGGGATCGGAATATCGGAACCGTTGCTTTTGGCTGCTGCAATCAGTCGTCTGGCTTCATCCAGCAGGTCGGCTTCGTAGAGCGATTTTCCGACCGGATAACCTGCGGCCGCAATAAAGGTATTGGCAATACCGCCGCCGACGATTAACTGGTCGACTTTTTCCGACAGGGACTTTAATACGGTTAATTTGGTGGATACTTTAGAGCCGCCGACAATAGCGACTAATGGTTTGGCCGGCGTTTCCAAGGCTTTGCCCAGTGCATCCAGTTCGCTGGCTAACAATGGGCCGGCGCAAGCAATCGCTGCAAATTTGGCTACGCTGTGGGTTGATGACTGCGCTCTGTGCGCGGTGCCGAAAGCATCCATTACAAATATGTCGCAAAGAGCCGCCATTTTTTGCCCCAGTGCATCGTCGTTTTTACCTTCACCGGCATTAAAACGCACGTTTTCGCACAGCACGACTTCGCCCGGTTGTATAGTGATGCCGTCGATCCAGTCTTTTTCCAGTCTGACCGGCTTGCCCAATAAGCTGGACAGGCGTTCGGCGACCGGTTTCAATGAAGACTCTTCGTCGTATTGACCTTCAGCAGGGCGTCCCAGATGCGACATTACCATGACCGCAGCGCCCGCAGCCAGAGCTTGTTCAATGGTGGGTACGCTGGCCTGGATACGAATATCGCTGGTCACTTGGCCGTTTTTTACCGGTACGTTCAGATCCTGACGGATTAACACCCGTTTGCCTGCCAAGTCCAAATCTACCATTTTCTTAATTGACATATTACGCTCTCATTGTTGTGGGTTGATTGTTTGATGCTAAGGAACAGGCACGAAATAAAGTGAGCAAGTTTCCAATAGCCGGAGTGCAGGCATCCCGTGCAAACGCAAGCAAAGCTTGCACTCCCGCTACAAACTTATGGCGCGAGTTGTTCACGTTATTTCATACTCATTCCTAAAAAAGCAGTTTGTCCACGAAAAGCACGACTATTTTATATTTTTCGTCACTGCTCACGTATCCATGTGGGCAAAACTTGCTTTGAATTATCCAAAGCCAGCTTTGCCTACATGGATGTAGGTAAGGCAGATATTTGCTCCTGCATTACCCTACTACACGCCATCCATGGCGTTATGCAATATCTGCATTCAACACATCCCTGTGTCTTGGGCGTGAGCAGGAGCGGAAGCTTTGGACTCCAGAAAATGTGCTTGCCGGAGTTCAAAGCTAGCTTTGAACAATCAGCACGTTGGTACGAACATGGGCAATTTTCGTGCCTTTCGTGGACAATGCCGGATTTGATTAATCCAGCTTCCATTTGATCGAGCAACCGATACTGTTGATTTGCTCTTTCGGACCGTGGCCAGTTTCGGCGATCAGCTTCATCGCCTCAAACAATTCCCGTTTGGTGCCTTCCGGTGCGGTTTCCTTGCGACTGGCATCGAGTCGTCCTCGGTATTGCAGTTCGTAGTCGGTATTATAGCCAAAAAAGTCCGGCGTACAGATAGCGCCATAAGCCTTGGCGATTTCTTGCGTTTCGTCCAGTAAGTAAGGGAAGCTAAAGTTCAGCTGTTCGGACATGCGTTTCATGTTGTCGAAAGAATCAGCGGGGTATTCAATCGTATCGTTGGACATGATGGCGACCGTTTCAATTCCCAGTGTTTTGAGTTCTTGCGCATCCCTGACAATCCGGTCTTGCACGGCTTTGACATACGGACAATGATTGCAGATAAACATCACCAGCAGGCCGTTTTTACCCATGCACTGCTGGAGCGACCAGGTGCGCCCGTCAACGCCGGGCAATTCAAAATCGATGGCTTTCTTGCCGAAATCACAGATTGGGGTTTCCAGAGTTACCATTTTGCACCTACCTTAATTGATGTATGAAAAAAACGTAGTCATTATGCACCACGAAGCACATGAAGTTCACGAACAAAAAACGTGGTGCTCCGTGTGCTTCGTGGTTTTATACCTTAAGTAGATACGTGGGATTTGTGCAATGCGTCCGTACTTTATTGAAACAACACTGCCGCACTGATGACCACCGCGCTGACCAGCATAGCCCAGACCGTTTTGCGGTGATTGTTGTCCATTTGTTGGCGTAACAGCATTAATTCCCTGTTTTGCGTTTCCGCCTGTTGCTTTGCGTGAGCGGCATTGTCCAGCGCTTTATAAATCAACGAAGGGATTTCGGGGAATTGCTCGGCAAAGTCCGGGAACTGTTTGATCAGTTTGTCGATTTTGGCTTTAGGGCCGACGCGTTCATGAAACCATTTTTCAAGAAAAGGTTTGGCGGTTTGCCATAAGTCCAGATCGGGATAAAGCTGTCGCCCCAAGCCTTCAATGTTGAGCAGGGTTTTTTGCAGCAACACCAGCTGCGGCTGAATGTGCATATCAAAACGCCGCGCAGTCTGGAATAAACGCAGCAACAATTGGCCGAAAGAAATGTCCTTAAGCGGCTTTTCGAAAATCGGCTCGCAAACGCTACGTATCGCGGACTCAAATTCTTCTATTCGGGTCGATCCGGAAACCCAGCCGGATTCAACATGCATTTCAGCCACTTTGCGATAATCGCGATTGAAAAAAGCCAGAAAATTTTCCGCCAGATAATGCTGGTCGGACAATGACAGGGTGCCGACGATGCCGAAATCAACGGCGATATATTTGGCCGGCAGATCGACGAAAATATTGCCGGGATGCATGTCGGCATGAAAAAAATTATCCCTGAACACCTGGGTAAAAAAGATTTCCACGCCGCGCTCGGCGAGTAATTTAAAATCGGCGCCGCCAGCTTGTAGTTCATCAATGTTGCCTACGGGTATGCCGTGAATCCGTTCCATAACCATCACTTTCTGGCGCGTTAACGGCCAGTGGATTTCCGGTATATAGATGACGTCGGAGTTTTCGAAGTTGCGGCGTAGTTTGGCGGCATTGGCGGCTTCTCTGACCAGATCGAGTTCATCGAGCGTGGTTCTTTCGAATTCGGCAACGACATCAACAGGGCGTAAGCGTCTGGCGTCAGCCCAGAAACGTTCGGCAAAACGGGCCAGTTCGTAGAGTAGGCCTATGTCCGAGCGTATGCGACTTTCTATGTCGGGACGCAACACTTTAACCACAACGCTTTCGCCGCTGTGCAGCACGGCGGTATGAACCTGTGCGACCGACGCCGAGGCTAGCGGTTCGGCATCGAATTCGGCAAATGCCTCGCTGATAGACATGCCGAGTTCTTTTTCAATAATGCTGCGGGCAATATCGTTGCCAAAGGGCGGAACTTTATCTTGTAACTTGACCAGTTCATCGGCGATGTCATCGGGTAGCAGATCCTTGCGAGTAGACAAGGCCTGGCCGAATTTGACATAAATAGGCCCCAAATCTTCCAGCGCGCGCCGGATTCTGACGCCGCGAGGTTCCGTCCGATGTTTGAGCCAGTAGTTGGGGGAGAAAACCGCTAAATAACGAATAGGCCGGAATAAATGAGTTTTTAAAACGATTTCATCGAGGCCGTGAAAGACCAGAACCCAGTTAATATGGATCAGGCGCAATAATAATTTTGGGTTGATCACGAGTTACCTTTGTTTGTAGGGTGATGCTTTTGTGCCCACCATTAAAGCTATGTTTTATAGCACCGTTCCCACGATCTGCATCACTGTCATTTTTAGGTGGGCGCGAATTTATTCGCGTTTTTTAACCTACAGCGCGAATAAATTCGCGCCCACACATTCGTTATCATGCCGAAGCGAGGGAACGATGCGAAAGTTTTTTTAATCTTGTGCCTTTCGCCTTTCACCAAAAATATTTTCCAGCCGTTCAATCCTGCTTTGCAATCGGTCAAAATCGGTGCGCAATTCGTCAATCTGGGCGTAATAAATATCCATTTCAGGCGCCGACGGCAAATCGCGGGTTTCTTCCTGCAAAAATTCCGCGGCATTCAGCCTGAAGGTCTCAAGCGAATTTTTGCTCCAGCTTTGCCCTGCACGGAAAAAATTAGCCATTTTATGCGCAATAATGTCGCCGGTGACATGCGACAGTTTTTCTTCCAGATCGATGTCCAGTTTGGCGAACAGCTCCTGAAATTTTCGGCCGGTTTGCATATCGCCTTCGATTTTTACCTCGCCGGAAAAAATCGAACGCATCGGCGTAGAGCTAAGTCCCATCAAACCCAGTGCCCAAATCGAACCGGTCAGGCGGGTGTCCGCTGGCTCAGGGAACTGGTCCAGGCACTGAATGGAGTCGGTAGTCGGGCACAGGTAAACGGTTTCATCAAACGGCAACACGGTAACGGCAATGACTTTACCGGCCAGCGGCGTTAAAAAATAGCCGCTGTCCTGATCCAAGGCAAGGTATTGATTCAGCGTGGCTTCCAGCGCGCCAATCAGCAAGGGTTTGATGGTCATGCTAGATTTTATAACCTCTGTGAACGGCGACGATGCCTTGCGTCATGTTGAAATATTCGCAACGTTCCAGGCCTGCGTTTTCCATCATTGTTTTCAGTTCATCCTGCTTGGGATGCATGCGTATCGATTCGGCAAGATAACGGTAACTGTCTTCATCTTTGGCGACAAATTTGCCTATCTTGGGCAGCAGCTTGAACGAATAAAAATCGTAGACTTTTTCGGTGATTTTGTCGACCGGATGCGAAAATTCCAGCACGATAACACGGCCGCCGGGTTTAAGAACGCGGTACATGGAGCGCAACGCGGCATTTTTATCGGTGACGTTGCGGAGGCCAAAGGCAATGCACACGCAATCGAAGGTATTATCTTCAAAGGGCAGGCATTCGGCATTGACTTGCGCATAGCGGATATTGCCGACCAGGCCTCTGTCGATTAAGCGGTTACGACCGGTGCGCAGCATTTCAGAATTAATATCGGCCAAAACTATCTGGCCTTCTTTGCCTACGCGTTTTTCGAACAGCGTGGTTAAATCGCCGGTGCCGCCGGCAAGATCAAGCACTTGCTCGCCTTTGCGCACATTGCTAAGCTGTACCGCAACGCGTTTCCAGATGCGGTGGATACCCAAGGACATCAGGTCGTTCATGATGTCGTATTGTCCGGCAACGGAATCGAATACGCCGCGTACCAGTTTGACCTTGTCTTCTGTGGCGACTTGTTTAAAGCCGAAATGGGTGGTGTTAGTCATGGTTGTGCCCGTGTGTCATTAAATAGTGTTCATTCGCAGTTGTGGGAGCGACGCCCACGTCGCGAATACCACAATGATGCAGTTAGTTTTGTAGCGGTTGCTTGCGTTTATGCCCGGCAGCGTCAAGTTTATGAAGATAATCAGCCCATAAAGTTTGATATTCCGCGCCCAATTTATGCAGCAAATCCCAGGTATAAATGCCGCTGTTATGGCCGTCGCTAAAGACCGGAGCTATCGCATAATTGCCTATCGGTTTGATTTCCTTGATGGTGACATCTTCCTTACCGAGTTGCAGAACCTCCTGTCCGGGCGAGTGGCCTACCGCTTCTGCCGAAGGCGTGTACACGCGCAGATATTCGCACGGCAATTTAAACACGCTGCCGTCGTCAAAACTGATTTCAACAATGTTGGAAACCTGATGCAGCTTGATTTCAGTCGGGTGGGTATTGGTAGGTTTTGCAGTTAGGCGCATAAATAATATAGGACGAAAGGTGAAAGGCTAAGGGCGCAATGCGGCAAGAGATTTTACCTTTAACCTTGCGCCTAAAGAATATAACGACTCAAATCCTCGTCTTCAACGAACTCGGCCAAATGATCATTAACATAAGCGGCATCGATAAGGATGTCTTTTCCGCTAAGATCCGGGGCGTTAAAGGAGATGTCTTCCAATAGCCGTTCCAGAACGGTGTGCAATCGTCTGGCGCCGATATTTTCGGTGGTTTCATTCACCTGCCAGCCAAGTTCTGCAATGCGTTTTATGCCGTCGGTAGAAAACGACAGCGATAAGCCTTCGGTGGCCAATAACGCAATATATTGCTCGGTTAACGAGGCATCGGGTTCGGTCAGGATACGCACAAAATCATCGGCTGAAAGCGCATCCAGTTCAACGCGGATAGGGAATCGGCCTTGCAATTCGGGAATTAAATCCGATGGTTTGGACAAATGGAATGCGCCCGAGGCGATAAACAAAATATGGTCGGTTTTGATCGCGCCGTATTTGGTGCTGACGGTAGTGCCTTCAACCAACGGTAACAAATCGCGCTGTACGCCCTCGCGGGAGACTTCACCGCCGCCCAGCTCGGAGCGTTTGCAGATTTTATCGATTTCGTCCAGAAACACGATGCCGTTTTGCTCTACAGATTCAACCGCGCGTAAGCGTATGTCATCTTCATTGACCAGTTTGGCCGCTTCTTCATCCTGTAGAACTTTCAGGGCTTTGTCGATTTTCATTTTGCGGGAGCGGGTTTTGCCCGAACCCAGGTTTTGAAACATGCCTTGCAATTGGCTGGTCATTTCTTCCATGCCGGGAGGCGCCATGATTTCAACGCCCACCGGTGCCAGATGCACGTCAATCTCAATTTCCTTGTCGTTCAAGTCGCCTTCGCGTAATTTCTTGCGCATTTTTTGACGGGTCGTTTCTTCCGTGTCGGACAGCATGCCGCCATTCGCCCGGGGCAACAGGATATCCAGAATCCGGTCTTCGGCGGCATCGAAGGCCTTGTTTTCAACCTTGTCCATTTCTATGATGCGGGTCATTTTGACGGCGGTATCGACTAAATCACGGATAATGGAATCGACATCACGGCCGACGTAGCCGACTTCGGTGAATTTGGTGGCTTCAATTTTAATGAAAGGCGCATTGGCCAGACGCGCCAGGCGGCGGGCAATTTCAGTCTTGCCGACGCCGGTAGGGCCGATCATTAAAATGTTTTTTGGGGTGATTTCTTCACGCAGGGCAGGGTCAACCTGTTGACGGCGCCAGCGGTCGCGTAGTGCAATCGCGACGGAACGCTTGGCATTGGCTTGGCCGACAATATGCTTGTCCAGTTCGCGTACAATTTCTTTTGGAGTCAATTGAGTCATTTGTTTACTCGTTAGGTTCGGCGTCGAGTTCTTCTATACGCAAGTTGTGGTTGGTATAAATGCAGATATCGGCGGCTATATTTAAAGACCGTTCGACAATTTCGCGGGCGCTAAGATCGGTATTTTCCAGTAATGCACGGGCGGCAGCCTGGGCAAAAGCGCCGCCGGAGCCGATCGCCATCAAGTCGAATTCGGGTTCGATCACATCGCCGGTACCGGAAATAATCAATGAGGTTTTGGCATCGGCAATGGTCAGCAACGCTTCCAGTTTGCGCAAGGCGCGGTCGGTACGCCAATCCTTAGCCATTTCCACTGCAGCGCGGGTTAAATTGCCCCGGTGTTTTTCCAGTTTGCCTTCAAAATGCTCAAATAAAGTGAATGCGTCCGCCGTTGCACCGGCAAAACCGGCGATGACTTTATCGTGATATAAACGGCGTACCTTGCGGGCATTGCCTTTCATCACCGTGTTGCCCAATGTGACTTGACCATCGCCGCCGATCACAACTTTGTCGCCTCGGCGAACGGAAAGTATCGTTGTTCCTCTAAACACTTTAATATCCTAAAATTACTAAATAGATAAAATCAATTTTACATGGTCTGAATTTAAATGTGCGAAAAAATGAGGGCAGGATCATATTAATGTAGCGAGTTCGATTTAGCTGAGGTTCAGAAAAATATGCTACGCTGAGCAAAATTATTAGAACAGAGATACTCTAATGGACGCACTGGATCAAATATCAACAACCCTGGCACTATCCATGGGGCTGGCGTGGGCCAGCGGCATAAACCTGTATGCGACGCTGTTCACACTGGGTTATCTTGCCAATACCGGCAATATCGATTTGCCGCCGGATTTGCAGATAGTCGCTAACCCGATGGTCATGGGTGCGGCGGGACTGATGTATTGTGTCGAATTTTTTGCCGATAAAACGCCGGGCATAGATACCGGTTGGGATGCGATCCACACCTTCATCCGCATTCCGGCAGGAGCGATGCTTGCGGCCGGAGCGATCGGCGACTTGAATCCCGCCGTTGAGTTAGCCGCAGCCGTCATGGGCGGCAGTCTGGCGGCAGGTTCGCATGCGACCAAGGCCGGGAGTCGTGTGTTGATCAACGCCTCGCCGGAACCCTTTAGCAACTGGGCGGCATCGATCGGCGAGGATGTCGCGGTAATCGCCGGCGTCTGGGCGTGCATTAATCATCCGGTATTGTTCTTGGTAGCGCTGGCGTTATTTATTCTGCTGATGATCTGGCTGCTGCCGAAAATATGGGTAGGCATAAAGCGGGTATTCGGTTTTATTATTAACTTGTTCAGAAGGGAAAATCCGGCGCCGGATCAAAGTCCGCCCCAATAAAAAACATTAGGTATTGACTGTCGGCAGATAATCGAGTCTAATGGCGCTCTTTTGTAGTTCCGCCCAGGTAGCTCAGTCGGTAGAGCAGAGGACTGAAAATCCTCGTGTCGACGGTTCGATTCCGCCCCTGGGCACCACTGCAAAAAAACGCAACACCTCAAAAATGCCCAGGTAGCTCAGTCGGTAGAGCAGAGGACTGAAAATCCTCGTGTCGACGGTTCGATTCCGCCCCTGGGCACCATGAATATTCTTTAAAAAAGCCGACCGATGCGTCGGCTTTTTTATGTGCAAAGATTTTTAAGTTCCGTGTCCGGGTTATTTCCGGGCCTACGAACCCGGTATTAAGGATCGGGTGATTGAAATGGCAATCAATGGCAGCGGCATACGTGATACGGGGCGGATGTTAAAAATCAATATCTCGGTGCGGATCTAGCTCCCGTTCTCGCAGCAGCCGAACCTGAAGAGTTCAACGATGCGCTGGTGGGCGTTTTGCAAAAAGTATCGGCAAGTGATTTTAAGGCGCGGGTTCTGGAGCAGGCCCGTATGATTGCAAAGCGATCGCCGCAGATCATAGGTCTTCAGGAAGTTTGGGATTTAAAATGTATCGATCTCGATCCGCAGCCTGAGTTTGGCTGCGATGATCCATCGATTGCCAATGCTTTTGATGATCATTTGGATCTAACGCTGGCAGCGTTGAATAACACACGGGAAGTGCTGAGTAAAAAGGGTATAAATTATGAGGTAGCCGCCACAGTCAAGAACCTTGATGCGGTCATACCGTTCAATATCAACGGTAAGGATGCCTATCTGGTCGCTGTCGATCGGGATGTAATTTTGGCGCGCCGGGATGTGGAGATTGCCAAGGTCGATTGGTCGGCTTATCAATCCTTGGGTTTATGCGCAAAGCCATCAGTCGATGGTTGTCATTATCAAGTTGTCGTTTCAGTCGAATCGCTTGGGATAGATATAGAGAGAGGCTTTGTGGCAGTGGACGCGACTATTGGCAATAGAGTTTACCGTATTGTCAATACGCATTTTGAAGTCAAAGGGGAGGACGTCGGTATGCCGGAGTTCACTTTTTATCAAGCCGCCCAAGCTGATGAACTGCGTCAAACCCTCGATATGACTACGCCTACGGATTATTTAATTGTGCTTGGGGACATGAATTCCTCACCGGAACAGGTGGATATTTCGGACGTATCTTCGCCTTTCGCTACAGGCGTCACCACGCCTTACCGTCAATTCGAGGACAACGGTTACCATGACGTGTGGAAACTCAGGCCCGGTAAAGTCCCGGGTTATACGTGCTGTCAAAATGAAGATCTGGATAGCAAAAAATCGTTGCTAACGGAGCGGATCGATATGATTTTTACCCGTGAAATGCCTAAAAAAGTTAAACAAGCTCGTGTGTTGGGCGACAAGGTTTCGACCAAAACCAATCCGCCCGGTTTAGGCTTATGGTCTACGGATCATGGTGGAATTGCCGCTGAACTGCAGTTCTAATAAAAGGGATTTAATGGGGTATATATCGCGGTAATCATAGCTGTGAGCATGGTATACTGATCGGCTTAAATTAAGGCTGATAAATGACTGATAAAAATATTCAAACAATGGAGCTACATCCGCTTTGCACTTACTTTCCGCGAATGTCTGATGCCGAGTTTATTTCACTTAAAGAAAATATACAGACTAACGGACAAACACATCCTATCTACACGCTGGACGGCATGATTCTGGACGGCGGCAATCGCTATCGTGCGCTGTGTGAGCTGGGTATTGATCCTGTCATTATTGAATACACCGGCTCCAATCCTGCGCAATTTATCTTGTCGTCAAATTTACATCGCAGGCACTTAACTCAGGGGCAGTCCGCGGCTATCGTATCGGCCTCTCAAAGCTGGGTAAATGCTCAAGTACAGGATAATAACTCCCAATTGCAGAGTGTTGCGCAGTTAGACAGCGCGACATTCAGAGCTAAACAATCGGGAGTAGGGCATCGTACTCAACAGTTAGCCGATAAGCTGGTTAAGGAAGCGCCGGCGGAACTGGTAAAGGAAGTTATAGACGGCAAAAAAAGCCTGAATAAAGCCATTAAAGAGATCTCGCCGCCTAAGCCTGTAGCACCCAAGCCTGAGCCCGTTCCTGCGGCCGAGTCGGAAGCTGAGGGCAGCCATGACGAGCAGTTGAACAGCATTATTGATCAACAGAAAGGTGCGATAAATGCTTTAGAGGCAGATAACAAGGTGATGTTGAAAGTGTTCGAGTCTGACGACAGGATTTCGGCCTCGATTGAAGAAGTTAAGCGATTAACCGAGTTGAACAGGGATTTAAACGAGCGCATCAATGGCTTGATGGCTGACAAGGAAGACGCGATTAAGACGGCTAACTACTGGAAAGATCGGTTCTTAACGCTCGAAGCAGCGTTTAACAACAGCGTTGCAAAATAACATTTCGACACAAGAGAAAACTCAATAATGTTCACGCTACCTTCCCTATGGAACCTGATTATCTCCACTATGGTGTTCTTCATAGCGGTCAGGTATCTCCGCCGTTATCTGGAAGAGCAGGGCCTGCTCAAGGGCATGACACGCGGCACGCTGGTGTTTGTACTTGCCTCCCTGGTGTCGTGGGGATCGGGAGAGATGGTGGATTGGACGCAACAAAAAATAGAGGGGCCGCAACCGGCAGTGCAAACTTCGGTTGAGTTGATGCAAGTACTGAAGGCGGCAGGTCTGGAGCAACCCGTGGCCGCAGCATTAAAGGAAATCGATTCGAATTAAATGCTTAGAAATAACGTGAACAAGCGATAAATTGTAGGGGCGACCGGCCGGTC
>JAURVK010000010.1 GCA_030655535.1 Methylobacter sp.
AACAGCATTAATTCAAGGCATTAAAAACTTCGTGCTCTCCGTGTTCTTCGTGGTTATTTTCTAAATACGAATACTTTCACAGTCTCTTACTTGATTGAAAAAGTTGAACGCTCTAACCTACAGACACTCACTACCATACCAACCGGTTTTTTTGAAAAATGGCATATGAATCGTTGTTAACCGTTTTGCAAGAAAGGCAGAAACTTTCTGTTGCAGAATTGAAAAAAGTCGAGCGCGTGCAAAAAACATCGGTCTCGGAAACTGTGCCGCAGTTGCTGGTTAAGCTTGGCTTGTGTTCGGAGTTGGATGTGGCCGACGCTTTTGTTGAATCGGGCCGGTTTGAAAAAGTGACACCGGATCAATATCCGCTGGAAATGCAATTGCCGGAAACCGTGCCGTTGCGGTTTCTAAAAAACTATCATGTCATCGGTTTGAGTCGCAATGACGATATTACCGTTGCCCTGATGGACCCCGAAGACCGGTTTGTGATTGATGCGTTAAAACTGGCGACCGGAAAAAACATTATCTCCAAAGTCGGCCTGCTTTCGGAAATCGATGCGGCGCTGGAAGTGCAGTATGGCGAAGGCCGTTCGCAAATGGATAAACTCGTTGACGATCTGAGTGTCGATGATCTGGGCGAGGAAGATCTGGAGCATTTAAAAGATCTGGCCAGTGAAGCGCCGGTCATCAAAATGGTCAATCTGATCATGCAGCGGGCGATTGAAACCCGGGCCTCGGACATTCATATTGAGCCTTTCGAGCAATCCCTAAAAGTCAGGTTACGCGTCGATGGCGTGTTGAAAGATATTGACGCGCCTTCGGTCAAATCCACCGCAGCAGTGATTTCGCGCATCAAGATCATGGCCAAGCTGAACATCGCCGAACGCCGCCTGCCGCAGGATGGCCGCATCAAGGTGCAAATGTTGGGTAAAGAGCTGGATTTACGGGTTTCGACGATACCGACGATGTACGGCGAAAGCGTGGTGATCCGCTTGCTGGACAAGGAAAATACCGTGCTGGATTTTGCCGCATTGGGTTTTTCAGGAAAACATTTACAGCAGTTTATCGATGTACTGGCTCAGCCGCACGGCATTATCCTGATTACCGGTCCTACGGGTAGCGGTAAATCCACCACGATGTATGCCGCGCTAAAACAGCTCAACACCTCCGAGCGAAAAATCATTACCGTTGAAGATCCGGTCGAATACCAGATGGACGGAGTCAATCAGATTCAGGCAAAACCGCAAATAGGCCTGACCTTTGCGTCGGCGTTGCGTTCTATCGTGCGCCAGGATCCCGATGTGATCATGATCGGTGAAATGCGCGATCTGGAAACGGCAAGAATCGCCGTGCAATCTGCGCTAACCGGGCATTTGGTGTTGTCGACGCTGCATACCAACGACGCCGCCGGCGGTGTCACCCGATTGCTGGATATGGGCCTCGAAGAATATCTGCTCACTTCCACCGTCAACGGCATCTTGGCGCAACGTCTGGTAAGAAAGCTGTGTCCTGAATGCAAGCAACGCTATACGCCGACCCCGGACATTGTCGACGGCATGAGGCTACGACGGTTTGCGTCGGGTATCGCCAAGGATGGTGTGTATGCCGCAAGCCAGTCGGGAACTGGCGCGGCCGGCGATATTGTTTTATACAAACCGGTCGGCTGCGCGTCTTGCGGCGGCTTGGGTTATCGTGGACGGTTGGCGATTATCGAATTTTTGCAAATGACCGATCCTCTGCGTAAATTGATTATGGCGCATGAAGAAGCCGGAGCCATTCAGCGGCTTGCTATTGAAGAAGGCATGACCACGATGTATGAAAACGGCCTGATTAAAGCCCTGCAAGGGATTACCACCCTGGAAGAAGTGCTGCGGGTAACTTCAGCGGAGTCCTAATAATACCTGTGGGGGCGACTTTAGTCGCCCTTTGACTGACCGGGCGACTAAAGGCGCCCCTCACAAAATGAATTTATGACTTTATTTGCCTATAAAGCGGTTAATAGTCTGGGCGAAACCGAAGAGGACGTCAGGGACGCGGTTGATGAACAGCAGTTGATTGCGACTTTGCAGACGGAAGGCTATATCCCTATTCGCGTAGTACCGGCCAGCGCCAAATCGTTTCTGGGCTTAAGACTGGGCATCAAGCAAAGCAAATTATCGCAAAAAGACATCGCTTTGTTCACCGGAGAATTGGCAACCTTGCTGGAGTCCGGCTTGCCGTTGGATAAATCCCTGCTGGTGTTGATCGACTTGACTGAAGACAATGAACGGGTGAGCAAGTTGATCGGCCGGGTTCTGGAGAAAGTAAAAAGCGGATCTACGCTGGCCAATGCGTTGGAAAAACAGTCCGGTATTTTCAGCAAGTTTTATCTGAATATGATCCGCGCCGGTGAGGCGGGCGGCAGTCTGGGCGAAGTATTGACGCGCTTGTCCGACTATCTGGAGCGCTCTCGGGAATTAAAAGAGACGGTCAGCACCGCGTTGATATACCCTGCCATTTTGCTGATTATGTCGCTGGCCTCGCTTTTTGTGATGCTGACCTTCGTGGTGCCGCAGTTTTCCGAGATGTTTGAAAGCGCGGGCAAGGCGCTGCCGGTATCGACCCAGATCGTGGTGGGGCTGGCAAACTGGCTGCAAAGCTATTGGTGGATGCTGGCTTTGGGCATTGTCTTCATCACCGCTTATATGAATCTTCAGATGGCCGATCCGGTCAAAAAGAAGGTCTGGGACGGCCGTTTTTTGAAACTGCCGCTGGCCGGGACGATTATTTTGCACAAGGAAACCGCCAACATCAGCCGCACGCTGGGCACTTTATTGGGTAATGGCGTTTCGATACTGGCGGCTCTGGTTATCGTTCGTGAAACGGTAGACAATCTGGTTTTGGCGGCGGCCATTCAGGATACCGAAGAGCAGTTAAAGCAGGGTAAAAACATGTCGGATGCTTTGTTGGAGAAAGGCATATTTCCCAAAATGGCCATGCAAATGATAAAAATGGGCGAAGAAACCGGACGTCTGGAAGAAATGTTGTTGCGGGTGGCGACTATTTACGATAAACAGCTCAGGGTGTCAATACAGCGTATGCTGGCATTGCTGGAACCGGCATTGATAATTACCTTAGGCCTGATGATTGCGGGCATCATCGTGTCGATTTTGCTGGCTATCCTGAGCGTTAATGATTTGGCTTTTTAAATATAGGAATGCATTATGAAAGAGGTAACGAGGTTCAAGGTTCAAGGTGCAAGGTTCAAGGCGCGTCTTCGCGGTTTCACCCTGCTTGAATTATTGGTGGTGTTGGGCATTATTGCGATGCTGGCCGGGATCGTCGGGCCGCAGGTCATGAAGCACATGGGCGAATCCAAAACCAAAGCGGCCAAGGTGCAGATTGAAGATCTGGCGGCCGCTCTGGATATGTATAAGCTGGATTTGGGCAGCTATCCGACTTCCGAGCAAGGCTTGATGGCCTTGATTGAATCGCCCGATAACGCTAGGCGCTGGAATGGCCCTTATTTGCGTAAATCCAAAATGCCGTTGGATCCATGGCAACAGGAATATCGTTATGTTGCTCCCGGCGAGCACGGGAAATTCGATTTGTATACCTTAGGGGCGGACGGCAAGGAAGGCGGTGAAGGCGAAGATCAGGATATTGCTAGTTGGGAGTGATTTATGAGGGGCAAGGTTAAAGGTGCAAGGTAAAAGGCAAAAAGCGAAAGGAAAATCGCAGCGCGGCTTTACCTTGCTGGAGTTGGTCGTGGTGCTTTTTGTCGTGGTGCTGGGTTTTTCCGTCATCGGTCTTAATCTGTCGTCAGGCAGTGATTCCACCGAAATCAAAGCGGCGGCTAGGGATATAGTCTCGGCGCTACGTTATGCCAGAGGTCAGGCTTTAATGACTCATCAGGAAGCCACGGTTGCTGTTGATCTTGGTGGCAACAGCTACACGGTCAGCGGTAGGGACAAGCTTTATAAAATACCCGAGACTATCGATATCACCGTGGTGACAGCGCAAACTGAATTGGTTGGAGAAGGGGCGGCCAACATTCGTTTTTTTGCCGATGGTTCCTCAACCGGCGGAAGAATTACGCTGGAGCGAGGCAATGTATCGTGGAAAATCGATATAAACTGGTTAACCGGGCAGATCGAGCTTGAAAGCAAATAAACAGCGCGGCTTTTCTTTACTGGAAATCCTGATTGCGTTTTCAATCCTGGCGCTTTCACTCGGGATTTTGCTGAAGATATTTTCTGCCGGTGTTAATACCGCCGGTGTTGCCGAGGAATATACCGCCGCCGTGCAAATTGCCGAATCGTTAATGGCCAAAACCGGTGTAGAATCGCGCTTGCAGCCGAATGAAGCTACCGGCCTGGAAAATGAAAAATACCATTGGCGGCTGTCGGTCAGTCCATTTCAATTCACGGCTGAGAATTTGGATGTCACGACTATAGCGGCAGAGCTTTTTAAGGTTACGGTTACGGTAAGCTGGGGCGATCATAATGCCCGCGTCGATCGCAGGCAGGTTGAGTTAATTACCTTAAAGCTGGTTAATAAAGCGTCATGAGGAAAGCTCGGATTCAAGGTTCAAGGTGCAAGGTGCAAGGTTTAATATGCCAGCGGGGCTTTACGCTGATTGAAGTTTTGATAGCCATGACGCTATTAAGTATCATGGTGGTGTTATTGTTCAGCAGCTTGAGAATTTGCGCCAAAAGTTGGGAGCAGGGAGAAAACAAGATAGCCGAGGTGAATGAAGCCGCAGTCGTTTATAACTTTTTTCAGCGGCATTTATCCTCGGCCATTCCTTTATGGAACGATTTTACCGCCAGGGATGGTGGGTATGCCGCAAGCCTGCCGGGAATGATTGCGACGACTGAAAACAAGGATAAAACTTTCTCTTTCCAGGGCAAAAAACAGTCCTTGCAGTTTGTCTCGGTTTTCCCGGCAAGTGCCAGGAGAACAGGTATGCAGCTGTTTTCAATAGAACCTCGGCAACAAGATGGCGAGCAGGATATTAAGGTGACTTTAACGCCGTTTTATCCGGTGGCCGAGGGTGAAGAATGGCATCGGGAAGAGGTGGTTTTATTAAGAGATGTCAGTAATTTTACGTTGGCTTATTTTGGTGTTGATGATTCAGGCGAAGGGACTTGGCAGGATGAATGGCTGGAAAAAGACGCTCAACCCCGATTGGTCAAAATCAGTATCAATACTGGCAATGGCGTTTATTGGCCGGACATGATCATAGAGCTTAAAGTTGCAGGCGCTGGAATTGGAACCGATACGGCAAATGGTGCCGTATCGGCAGAGAATAGCGATTGATCAGGCTAAAGGGCTTCGCCCTGGTTCTGGTTTTATGGGTGTTGAGCCTGCTAACCGTCATGGCCGGGAGTTTTGCTCTGAGTATGCGGCGGGAGGCGGCCATTGTGACCGGCAGCAGCACGAATGCTCAGGCCATGGCTGTTGCAGAATCGGGACTGGCGGTTGCCGAGCTGATGTTATTGAATCCAAATCAGCTAAAACGCTGGCATACCGACGGCAGTATTTACCAAATTGATTATGCGGAGTCAAAAGTCCGAATTCGGTTGTTAGCTGAGACCGGTAAGGTGGATATAAACAGCGCGGATCAGATACTGCTGCAAGGGCTTATGGCTTACGCACCGGTGGAGACCGAGTTACAAACCAAGCTGGTCAATTCGATTCTCGATTGGCGCGATGCGGATGATCTGGTGCGCATAGAGGGCGCGGAGAAAAAAGACTATAAAGAGGCGGGATTAAGTTACCGGCCTCGCAACCGGCCGTTTCAGTCTATTGAGGAATTACAGTTGGTATTGGGCATGGATGAACAGGTCTTTAAGTGGCTTGAAAGCTTGGTCACGGTCTACTCGGGACAGCCCAAGGTTGATTTGACTCAGGCAGCCAAAGAAGTTTTGCAGGTGTTGCCGGAAATAGATGCCGGATTAATAGACGGCTATATTGCAGCCCGGCGGGAAAGCGCGATAAACGGCTTGCCGGCCCCGGCAGTTCCGGTAGTCTCTAATCCAGGCATGGCGGCCGGGCAAACGGGTCAGAGCATGCCCGTAACAGCTGTCAATGACGGGGCAGGGCAAAAAGGTGCGATCATGGTTGTCACCGAAGCACGGTTGGATGATGGTACAACGGCCGTCATCAAGGCGCTGATAAAAAAATCGGATAGTCAGGTGTCGACGCCGTTTCAGGTTTTGAAATGGCAGCGCAATGCCGGCGACGATGGTTCATTATTTACAGACGAAAAAGATGATTTACTAGTGGGACAATATGCCGAACCTGAATTCAACAATTAATCTGGATGTTAAAAAGTTCTTTCGCTGGTGGCTGCGCGAACTTGACTTTCTGGTGCCTGAAAAAATCAGGCAGCTGGTTAACGAGAAACAGGGTTTCATTATCGTTCGTCCCGAAGGCAACCGGTTGGCGCTGACTTATGTTATCGCCAGGGAAGGTGTGTATGCCGCAAGCCAGTCGGGAACTGGCGCGGCTGATGGACAAATCGAGCCGTTGGCAATACTGGAGCGCAACGCATCGGGCATCGCGCAATATAAAGCCTTGCAGGCCAAAGATGAAAGACTGGCTAAAGCGAATTTAATACTCCGGCTAACAGCGCAACAGGCTATTCAAAAGGAACTTGTCCTGCCGGCCGCCGTAAAAGGAAACCTGTCCCAGGTTGTCGCCTATGAACTTGATCGCTATACGCCGTTTAAGGCGGAGCAGGTTTATTTTGCGGTTAAGCAGCTGGAAGCTGAGCATGAACCGGGGCAAATTCGAGTCATGCTGGTGTTAACGCCCCGGGAAACGCTTGATACGCTGTATGAAGACATCAAGTCTATGGGCATGTCGCCGTTATTCGTTGATTATGAAGCCACGCCAAATGATCTTGAGCAGCGCTATGATGCCTACAATTTATTACCCGAATACCTAAGGGAAAAAACCGCCAATACGCCGCGCCTGATTTATTCGGCGCTGATTGCGGCGGTATTTTTACTGCTGGCTGCGGTGCTGGTATCGCCGGTCTGGTTTGAATATCGGACGGTTAACGCCTTACAGGAAAAAATCGATACCCTAGAAAAGGATGCCAAGGACGTTAAGGCCTTGCAACTGGAGATCGATGCGATGATAGACGAAACACGACTACTGATAGCCGAGAAAAGTGCGGCTCCGACGGTAGTCGATATGCTGAATAGCTTAAGCGCGATAATGAAAGACGATACCTGGCTGTCCTATGCGCAATACTCGGACGGGCATCTGCAAATACAGGGCGAGTCGCCGGCCGCTTCGGCATTGATCGGCGTTCTGGAAGACTCTGAATTGTTTGCCAATGCCCGGTTCGTCTCGCCGGTCACCCAGGATAAAATCAGTAAGCAGGAGCGCTTTCAAATTACCGTTGACGTTACCCCGGCAATTGCGTCTGCGCCGACACAGTCGAACGGGAGACGCCAGTGACCGAGTTCGATAGTAAGAAAATGCAGCGATGGTTGGCAGTAGGCCTGCTGGTTGCGGCAATGCTGATAGTCGGTTTGGTTGTCATTGTGCCGGTGGTTAACAAAGGTTTGGAGCTGCGCGAGTCCAAAAGTAATCTCGTTTTCAGACTGCAGCAATATGAACGGATCTTGGCAAGAAAAGATGCCGTCATTGCAAGCATGAACGCCATAAAAGAGCAGTATCAACAGCGCGGACTTTTGAACAGCCAGAGTACCGGCGCTTTAGCATCCGCCGAGGTTCAGGAGTTCATTAAAAAAACCATTGTGGAGGCAGGCGGACAATTGAGCAGCACCCAGGCGTTACCTGTCAGCACCAGAAATGAATTTAACCGGATAACCGTCAGCGTAAGGATGACGGGTAATAGCGAAGTGTTGCGGGCGGTACTGTACAAGATAGAAACATCAACCCCGCTGATTATTATTAATCAGCTAGACATCAGGCCGATGCGCGGCGTAAGAAGCAGGACAACGCGCCAGATCGAACCGAGCAACGAATTAAATATCAATTTTCAGGCCGTCAGTTTTATGCGGAAGCAGCCGGAATGAATATTAAACTCATAAAACTGCTGGTATTTATCTGCATCGGCCTGTGCTTGATTATTGTCGGGGAATGGTTGTACGCAAGTCATGCACGACACCGCTTGCTGACATCGATAAGCTCGGAAAAACTGCAAGACTACAAGACAGATGAGTTACCCGAAATAGAACTGAAAAAACTGCCGGAAGACAATTATGTCGATCTGGTTGCCAGGCCGTTATTTATTAAAGGCAGAAAACCTGTCGATGAGCCGAGTTCTGCGGCAGAGGAAGCGGGTACCAAATCGGAAAGTTTTGATTGGGAGCTGACCGGAGTTTACGGTACCCAAAAAAACGTATCGGGACTATTCAGCCGGTCTAAAGCAAGAGTTGCCAAAGACAACTTTCGAAAAATAAGCGTAGGGGATGAGATTGACGGATGGAAACTGACCGAAATAAATAAGGACAGGGCTATGCTCAAACAAGGCGATAAAGAGAAAGAACTGCTGCTTCGAAAACCGAAATTAAAAGCATTACCCGTGCAGCCAAATAAAACGCCATTTGCTGCGGCTGTACCTGTTCCGTCGCCTTTTTCTACTCCACCCGCTACGCCTGAACCTGCTGAAAATATCAACGAAGGCTCATCCGAGAATGAACAATAATGACTAATATAAAGAAAATATCAACAGCTTCTTGCTTGGTAATCATGGGTTTTACACTGTCAAGTTGTGAATTACTCGGCCCCAAGCAGGCCGCCAAATTACCGTTGATGCCGGTGAAAACCGAGCAAACCGATGTGGTTTATGAAGAACTGCAAAACAAAGCGCCTGTTACTGAAACAGCGCAGGCCAAGCCTGAATTATTTCCAGGTACCAACCGGTTTGTACCGGACACGGCAACGCAGCATAGAAAAACCAAAAGAGGCGGCGAGGGCACATACAGCCTGAACTTTGATGAAGCGGATCTTGGCGAAGTAGCCAAAGTTATCTTAAGCGACATACTGGGGCAAAACTATGTGCTTAGCCCCAAAGTGGCAGGCAAAGTCACTTTGCAAACCACCGACCCCTTAAGTAAAGACGAGCTAATCCCCACTCTTGAAATGCTGTTGCGCATGAACAATGCGGTGCTGATTAAGGACGCCAGCATTTACCATATCGAACCTGCCAACGAAGCCCTGTACAGCTCCAGTTTTGCGGCTCCCGGTGCGGCCGGCAGGACGGGCTTTCAAGTCAGAGTTATCCCGATCAGAAATGTCGCCGTACAAGACCTTATCGAGGTGATCAAACCGCTGGTGCAGGAAAAGACCATACTCAATGTTGATGGCACCCGCAATATCATGATCGCTTCCGGCACCCCGGATGAATTGGGGCGGGTCATGGATATGGTCAGCACCTTTGATATCGATGTGTTGAAAGGGCGGTCTTTCGGCCTGTTTCCGTTGACGCATGTTGATGCGGAAACCATTATTAAAGAACTGGAAGAGGTGTTCAATAAAAAAGCCAAAGGGGATGAGTCCGACTTTTTTCGTTTTATCCCTATCGAACGTTTGAATGCGATCATGGCGATCACTCATCAGGCGCGGTATTTAAAGGATATTGAAAGCTGGATAGTCAGGCTGGATCGTGCCAATACCGCTTCCGGCGGCGGTGTTAATGTCTATAAGGTTCAGCATGTTGATGCCGTGGAACTGGCAGATACCTTAAATGAGATTTTTGCCGGCGCGCAAAAAAAGGACAAATCGGCAAAGCTGGCACCGGGATCGAAAGCGGTTGAAATAACCAACAAAAAACAGACGGATACCCAAAAAACAAGCGCCGGCAATACCCAAACCGGAGACGCCAAAGTGTCCAATGTCGGTGAGGTCAGAATAATCGCCGACGCAGCCAATAACTCGGTCATTATTGTCGCCACCGCTCAGGAGTATGAAGCGATCCGGCCGATTATCAAACAACTGGATGTGATGCCGTTGCAGGTGTTGATTGATGCGACCATAGCCGAGGTGACTTTAACGGATAACTTGGTATACGGCATTCAGTGGTTTCTTAAAGAAGGCAGTTCGGGTATCGGTAGCGGCCTAGGGAAGGCTTCGCTTACTGATCTTGCCGTTGCAGGCGCTGCGGCCTCTGCAACAGGCGGGCTGAGTTTGTTGTATAACTCGGGCTCTGTTAAAGCCTTATTAAGCGCCGAAGCCACCGATGGCAATGTCAATGTGATTTCCTCGCCGTCGTTGATGGTGTTGAATAATCAGGAAGCCTCGATACAGGTGGGTGAAGAAATACCGTTAAGAACCTCCCAGTCGACCAATGTCACTAATGTCGGCGGAACTGATGCGACTCAAACTTCAGGCGGACTGGTAACCAGTGGCATACAGCAGCGTAAAACCGGGGTTAAATTAACGGTTAAACCCAGAGTCAACGCCAATGGTCTAGTTATTATGGACATTGAGCAAAGTGTTGAAAATGCACAAACAACCAAAACTAGCGGTATCGATTCACCCTCCATACAAACCCGGGAAATCAACAGTTCCGTTGCGGTGCAAAGTGGCGAAACTATTGTTCTGGGGGGCTTGATTAAGGATGACGACACCGATAATAAAGCCGGCATACCTTTTTTACATGAGTTGCCGGTGATAGGGGCGTTGTTCGGTAATACCACTAAAAACAAGATCAAAACTGAATTAGTGGTATTGATTACCCCGCGCGTGGTCGGTACCCTGCAGGATGCCCGATTGATTACCGACGAATTCAAGCGCAAATTGACCGGAATTTATGAGGATAAATCCGTTATTTCGGGAGGTTCAACCGTAGAATAGCGGATAAAAATGGCCAAGTATGTTGCCGAACAGCTCCTGCAATAAGTTTGCGTATTATGCAGGAGCACAAACCGGGCGCATTGTGCCCCGGTTTGCCTACTATTTTAAAACGTAGTGACTTCAGTGCCTTTGCCGATTAACACCACATCGGCAGGACGCATCGCAAAAATACCGACGGTAACTACGCCGGTAATGTTGTTGATGATTTGTTCCAGTTTGATCGGATCGACAATATTCATATTATGCACATCGAGAATCTCGTTGTGGTTATCGGTAATAAAATTTTCCCGCCACACCGGTTGACCGCCTAATTTAACCAGCTCTCTGGCAACATAACTTCTGGCCATCGGAATGACTTCAACCGGCAGTGGAAATGCGCCCAGCACATCGACGCATTTGCTTTCATCGGCAATACAGACGAATTTCCTGCTGGCGGCTGCAATAATCTTTTCGCGAGTCAATGCGCCGCCGCCGCCTTTAATCAGGTATTTGTGCGGATTGACTTCGTCGGCTCCATCCACATAAACATCCAGCGTACCCACTGCATTTAAATCGAATACCGGAATGCCGATTTTTTTTAAGCGTTCGGTACTCGAGATTGAACTGGAAACGGCTCCCTCAATATCGGCCTTAAAATCGGCCAAACAATCGATGAAGTGATTAACGGTAGAGCCCGTGCCCACGCCGATTATGGCAACATCTTTAATATAGTGTAAAGCGGCTTGAGCCACCTTTTGTTTTAATTCGTCTTGAGTCATGAAGCTATCCTGATTTTAGTTAAGGGTAAGTAATAGGGTATGTGATAATACCGTAGAACCAAAAATTACTCAGCTGATTTTTAATAAAGCGACGTAACGATAGAAATAGAACGCGGATACCGCAGATTGGGCCGATAATCGCCCCTACGATAAATTAAAATCCCCATGTTCATCCTGCACAGTTCCAATAAAACCGAAAACCTGGTTGCTCACCTGACCGCAGTCATTAAAAACGCGCCGCTGGCATCGCCTTTCGCCAAGGAAGTTTTTTTGATTCAAAGTCAGGGCATGGAGCGGTGGTTATCACAGCAGCTAGCCAGTCAATTTAAAGTCTGGGGAAATTACGAGTTTTTATTTCCCGGCAAGTTTTTCAGTTCTCTGGCGCAGGGCATCGACAGCCGCTTAAACGATGCGGCTTTCGAGCGTAATTTGATGCTCTGGCGGATTGAGGCATTGCTTCGCAGACTGGATGGCGATCAATTCTTGCCGTTAACGCAATACCTGTCGGGCGAAAATATCGCCTTAAAACGCTATCAGTTAGCCCGGCAGCTGTCGCAAATTTTCGACCAGTACCAGATGATGCGACCGGATATGCTGGCGGCTTGGCAAAAAGGGCAGTTGCTGTATCAAACTGCAACCGAATGCTGGCAACAAGCGCTGTGGCTGCAAATAACAGAACAGACCGGCAACCGGCATCGGGGTTCATTATGGCTGGATGTGATCGCCAAGTTGAATGCCGCAGAGGAAGGCGCATTTAGTCAACAATTGCCGGAGCGAATTTCGGTGTTCGGACTGAATACCATGCCGCCGTTATTGTTGAGCTATTTGGAAGGCCTGTCCAAACATTGCCAGCTGCATCTTTTCCTGCTCAATCCGGCGCAAGATTTTTGGGCCGATTTGGCCACCAAAAGACAGCGAACCAGCGACGAAAACTTTAGCGGGCATCCGTTGCTGTCAACATTAGGCCAGCAGGGACGCGAGTTTCAGGAGATGTTGCTGGAGCAGGTGCAGTTCGATTTCGAACCGGAAAGCTTTGCGCCTAGCGAGGCGCACAGCAATCTGCACCGGTTACAAAACGGCATTTTAAATAACCGGCTGGACGAGCCGATTTTGCAACAAGACGACTCGATCAGCATTCATGCCTGTCATTCCAGAATGCGCGAGGTGGAGGTGTTGAAAAACCAGTTGCTGCAAGCGCTGGAAAACGACCCGACGCTGGAGCTGCGCGATATTGTGGTAATGGCGCCGGATATTCAGGTATACGAGCCGTTTATTTCGGCGGTTTTCGACGATATCCAACATGCCATCGCCGATCGCAGTTTGCGCCTGAGCAACAATGCATTGGATGCCTTCATCCGTTTTTTAGACTTAAGCCAAAGCCGTTTCGGCTGGCAGACCGTGCTGGATTTACTCGAACAACCGGTGGTGTATCCGGGTTTCGGTTTGTCCGAGACGGATCTGAATTTGATCAAGCACTGGGTGCAGGATACCCATGTACGCTGGGGCAAATCGGCACAACACAAGCAGGAACTCGGCCTGCCCGAACTCAGCGGAAATACCTGGCAAGCGGCGCTGGACAGGTTACTGATGGGTTATGCAGTCGGCAGCGATGAAGATTTTGTTGCCGGCCTGTTGCCTTATAAAGATATTGAAGGCTCCTCGGCGCTGGCCTTGGGCGGTTTGTGCGATTTTATGCAGCTGCTGTTTAAAGCCGGCAAGGAACTCAAGCAGGCAAAATCGCTAAAAAACTGGAGTGCGCAGCTTTATTATTACGCCGACCAGTTATTGACTGCCGCAGAACCCGTTGAGCGACAACAGCTTAACGAACTGCTGGCGGAATTGTCCGCCGAACTGGCCGAAGTGCATCATGATGATGTCGAGCTGCAAGTGATCGTCAGCTGGTTGGAAGGCATGGTTGCCGAACGCAAATCGGCTAACGGTTTTTTGCGCGGCCAGTTGACCTTTTGTTCGATGTTACCGATGCGCTCGATCCCGTTCAAGGTGATTGCGCTGTTGGGCATGAATGACGGTGAATTTCCCAAAATCGACCGCCATCCGACTTTCGATTTGCTGGCTAAAAACTTTCGTAAGGGCGACCGTTCGCGGCGTAGCGACGACCGCTACCAGTTTCTGGAAATCCTGTTATCGGCCAGACAGCAGCTGATAATGACCTATATAGGACAGTCGATCAGCCACAATGATGCGATTCCGCCGTCAGTGGTGATCAGTGAGTTGCTGGAGGTTTTGCAATGCGAGGGCGACCGGCCGGTCGCCCCTACGATTACCCGACATCCCTTGCAGTCGTTCAGCCGGCGTTATTTCGACGGCACTACTGGTTTGTTCAGTTTTTCAAAAGCCGATTGTGAAACCGCCGACGCTTTGTCCGCTAGGGATGAACGGTCGATAGATCCTGCGACTTTGTGGTGGCAAGGAACACTCCCTGAAGACACCAAAGAAATCGAAGTGATCGAACTGAACGAATTGTTCAATTTCTTCCGGCATCCGCAGCGCTATTTTATGCAACGACAACTGGATTTTCGCTTTACCGGTATGGAAGCCGATGCTGAAGAACGCGAACCGTTCAGCATCGCCAAGCTGGAGGGTTATGCCATTTATCATGAATGGATACACGAGGCGTTGAACGGCAAACCGGTAACGGTAAAAAAACTGCAAGCGCAAGGACGGTGGTTAGCGGGCGTACCGGGTGAGCTGGAGTTCGACCGGCAACAGAGGGTAGTTAATGACTTTGTCGAACGAATAAAGGCCAAAAATCTGGGTGCGCCTTTAGACGATTTGCCGATAGACATAACCATGGGTTCATATCGTCTGGTCGGCAAACTAGGTAACCGTTACCAACACGGCAGCCTGTTTTATCGCTATGCAGATCTAAAGGGTAAGGATTTTATCTGTGCCTTGTTGCATCATCTCCTTATTAACCAAGTTCAAGAACAATCAACGATTTTACTCAGCACTGATGAGGATCTGGTTTTGTTGCCGGAACATTGCCAACCGGATCATCTGACTGCATTGATAGATATATACCGGTTAGGCCGAAAACAGCCCGATGCATTTTTTGTCGAATCGGCCTTGGCGTACATTAAGCAGGCCTACAAACTGAAAGCCGGCAACCGGGCCTCAAAATCGGCACTGGATGCGGCAATCGAGCAATTGTCCAGAGCGGTAGAACAGCCCTACGAGCCGGAACTCAGGCGGCTTTACGGTAATGTAACAGACATGGGACTGGTGCTGGGCGAGTCGTTTGAGCAGCAATGCCAGACTCTTCTGCAACCGGTTTGGGGTGCCACGCATTAATAAAATGGTGGGTTACGTCAAGTAGGGTGCGCACCATTTACGAATGCCAGAATAGTCGGACTCCAAGCGGGACGGGGTTTGCAACCCCGTTCCTAAGGTTTCTTCGATGTCTGAACTAAGTGGACGCACTTAATCAACGCTAAACGTTTCGAACGGGACAGCAGTCCCGTTCGGTGTGAACAATCCATTTCGAGTATCAAGATTGCTAGTACGATTGGACGTCGAAAAGGTGTGCAATGTACCTCATTTAAGGATGGAGTGCAGGCTTTCTGCAAGTTATACGGCAAACAGATCGGAACAAGGCAATTAACGCCGGCTCAGATCCGAAATGGCATCCATAACCATTCCCGTTCCAATCGTGATTAACAAAATGTCGTTCGCCACACGGATATAACGGTGCCTGGGCGGAGGCGGCCCCAGTTGCATAAGGATCGTCGGCGGCAGGTCATAGTAAATGACGCTACGAGGTAGCTGTCGACCTAGAGTCCACTGTTTTGCCTGTCCGGGCGGCATGCAACCGTTGTGTTTCTTGGCGAGCCCTGGCGGACAGTGCCCGCTACGGAACTGTTCGGCATAGTAGTCATGGATCACGGCTCGATGCCGGTCACCAAAATAGCGCTGTTCTCTAAAGTCATCCGAGCCTTTTTGAGAAAACGACCGAACATTGTGATCTCGGTCAGGGTTACGTTTTTGACTTTCTTGCTGCTGATGTTTTTCGGCTTTACCATGAGCGCCTCTTGAAGGCTTGTCGGCAAGAGCCGAGCCGACCGTCAACATTCCTGCTATAACAAAGGCCATGGTTCGACTTATTTTTAAGGTAAATTGCTGCATATTTTATTCCCAAATAAAAAGTTAACATTTGCTCACTGGCTTGCTTGCACGCAACGCACACACAAATTAATGTCTGTCATCGCATTGTTGCACAACTTAAGTCGAAGTGTCAGATTCTGTTGTATCAGGTTTTTTATAATTTTCGACAAAAGCTTTTAATCCTTTTTGTACGGGCTCGTAAGTAGCATCAATATTACTGCCGATATTGCCTTTATTCAATACGTTAAGACCTTCCAATTCTTTAAAGCCTTTATCAATCCCGCCGCCAATTAACGTCGTAAATGAGAGCAGGGCATCTTCAGTGCTTTGTTCGGGATGATTAGCCTGATACTGATCAAAAAAGCCGTACTCAGCTTAGCTAGGAGACGATCAAGCCGCAGGCCAAAGTAATGCCCAGACATAATGGCATTGCGACCAAGAACACCACGATTCAGGAAAGAATATCATTTTTAGATGACGGAAGCAGTATTGAGCGTGTGAGACTGTGAAAGATTTGTTTTTAGCATAAATCTAAGAAATAACCACGAAGAACACGGAGAGCACTAAGTTTTTAATGCATTGAATGAATGCTGTTATTTCCTCCGTGTCCTTCGTGTTCTCTGTGGTAAATAATTTTTTCAGCTCGATTTGGATAATACTTTCACAGTCTCGTGTTTGTGTATCACGTTAATAATCCTTTAGTTCTAAAGAGGGCTTACATTAATGCCCCGCGTTATTCTTGAAGGCCGTTATTAGTATAGTGCGTCTTTGGCAGGAAACCATTAAACACAATCATCCTGGCCCCTTAACCTTTCATGATTTTCCGAGTACATGAGCCTTTTATTAATAGAGGACGATGCCGTTCTGGCTGACGGCTTGCTCATACCGAGCGATAGCGGTTATTCGTTTACCTGTCACGGCCGGCGTTTACGCGGAACAGTTGCAATCTATGTACACCGCGTGCGTAAACGTATCGAACTATTTGGCGCGGTCGATTAGAACGGTGCGCGGACTCGGTTATTTATAGGAACGGTCAGTCGATGATTAAAAAGCGTAGCTTAAAAACCGAAATTCTTCTTCGGCCGGCCATTCCGTTAATTTTATTGATAAGCTTCGAGTCTGTTTTATCTTAATTTGTCACCTGCATCATATTGACGTAACTGCTCACTTAGCTGACAGGGTTTTTGTTGTAAAAACGAGAATAAGTAACGTACTGTTTTTTTACTAGGAGCCACAACAAAGCCTAACAACGGATTTGAATTGTTGTAGATTTGCAAATTATTTGATGATTTGTTGCTCTGTAATAAAACTGTAACAAAACTGTCATTAAGCTGTCATTTAATTTTCCTATTCTTGTCCCAAACCTTTCGATAACAACCAAAAACAAAACATGAAAATATCTAAACTTACACTGGCAATCGCTACCGTTTTAGGTGCGAGCGCATCGGCTAGCGCTTTTGCCATGGATCTGTATGTTGATACCAAAACCAAGCAGATTTATGCGGAACCGGGTAGTGGTCGTGAGCTGATGGGTTCTTTCGAGAGGGTTCAGGATGCTCCTGCGAAAACAGCCGAGAAATCAGACAAAGCGGAAATTGCCGCTATTCGTGAAGATTTAGCTTTAAAGCAGAATGAAATCAAGGCCCTGGAAGAGCATGTGGTGGCTAGTAGAGAAGAAAGAGCCAAGAACGATGAGAAATGGTTTAATAAAATCAGTATGCGCGGTTACACCCAGCTTCGCTACAACCAACCTCTATCGGGCGACCGCACTTCATCAGACCCGGAGTTGAAATCAGTGGGTGACAGCAGCATTAAAGATAATAGCGGCTTTAGTTTTCGCCGCGTTCGCCTGGTATTTTCCGGCGATGTGAATGAATATGTGTCTTTATATCTGCAACCGGATTTTGCTTCCAATGTTAGCGATAGCCAGCAACATTTCGTGCAACTACGCGACGCCTATGCGGATTTGGCCTTTGACAAAAAACATGAATATCGCATTCGCGCCGGTCAATCGAAAGTGCCATTCGGCTGGGAAAATTTACAGTCTTCGCAAAACCGTCTATCGCTTGATCGTAACGATGCCCTTAACAGCGCCGTGCCGAGCGAGCGGGATCTGGGTCTGTTCGCATACTGGACGCCTGAGCATGTACAAAAGCTCTGGAAAGACTTAACTAAGAAAGGCTTAAAAACATCGGGGGATTATGGCATCGCGGGCGTGGGTGTTTATAACGGGCAGGGTATTAACCGCGCTGAAACCAACGACGATTTATATGCTATTGCTCGTGCCACCTATCCGATTGAGTTGAATTTCCTGGGCTACCCTTTTAAAGGACAGGTACTGGAAGTGGGCGCTGCGGCATTATCAGGTCAATTTAGTTCGACTACGGCCGACATGACCCTATTGGGTAGCGGTAAAAAAATATTAAAGGCAGATCTTGATAAAACGCTTATAAGGGACAAAACTGTACGAGAAGACCGGGTCGGTGTGCACGCCATCCTTTTCCCTCAACCATTTGGCTTACAGGCAGAATGGAACTGGGGTAAAGGCGGAACCTTGAATCCGGACGGTAATGGCGGTAAAGGCTCTTTTGAAAGCCAAGACCTGAGAGGCGGTTATGTACAGGCCAGTTACAAGATTGATAAGGTATTCCGTGCCGATGGTGTGCTGATTCCTTATGCCAAGTGGCAAACTTACCGTGGCGCCTGGAAAGGCGCAAACAATTCGCCGCGGATTTCGACAGATGAAATTGAAGTCGGTGTGGAATATCAGATTATGAAAGCGCTGGAATTAACCCTGGCTTATTCAACCATGGATCGAACCAACACCAGTAATCTAGGCCAAGCTTCCGGAGACCTTGGAAGAGCGCAGTTGCAATGGAATTACTAATTTCAGGTTTACCTGAGTTCTTGTAAAGGTTAGCTTACAAAGCCGCACTGGGTAATTCATTGCGGCTTTTTTTTATAGTACGAGGTCGGCGCGCTTTTCTGCCCAACTCAATTGCTTAGCAAATTCATCGATGTAGGGTGTTAATTTATAACCGTCTTCTGTTTCCGTTAAATACAGTTTATCGCCCTTATCGAGGCGTAAACGATTAAGCGCTTCTTTTGGCGGAATCACTCCTGCCGAATTACCAATACGACGAATCGCTAATTCCATAAATCACCTCGGGAATGTTATTACAATTGTTGCTACTTAGTATAAGGCAATTTTTGTAACTGGGGTAGGGCGCGCCATGCGCGCCAAAGGATAGTAAGATTATTCAAAAAAGGCGCGCGTGGCGCGCTCTACGCCTTGTCTATAAACCCGATATTCTCAGTCATGGCCCATTACTTTTAGCTGGGCGCGCAGGTTTTCAAGCTCTTCGATCAAGTCCAGCGCCAGTGCAATACCGGCCAGGTTAACGCCCAGATCGTGCTGTAACCTGAGCGCGGAACGCACCCGCACCAGACTGGCTCCTGAAAAACGCCATAAATGTATCTCATCGCCTTGCGGCTCGATAATGCTTTCTTCAACCAGGCTGATAACCCATTCTGCTTGGACGCCGCAAGCATGGCACAATTGTTCCAAGCTCAGACTGTCATCTTCGATCACTGTGCCGGTATGTACTGGCAATAAGTCATGTGAATTCATCAAATTTCTTCGCTATTCTGAAACCTCCCCCTTCAGGGGGATTATTTGAGTTTGACAACGATGCACCGGCATCGTTATCCTTTGTGGCAACTTCCTCGTTCACGGGGAGGAACAATCCACCGACCTCTATCCGTCGGCGGTTGTCACTCGATGGATGAGGTCGGGTGTGGATTGAAACATTAGTTTTATACCCCCAAAGATAGGCGCGGATTAAAATCGAGTTCTTGCTGCATTTTTTGGTAAATTGCCTTGGCGCGCTCGGTGTTTACAGGCGGCAGCGCGATTTGCAGCACGACGAAGAAATCGCCCGGTGTTTTGGCCGGTAGTCCACGACCTTTTAAGCGCAGTTTTGTGCCTTGTCGGGAATTGGGCGGTATTTTCAGGTCAACATTGCCTTCCGGTGTAGGCGCTTTGATTTTAGCACCTAAGGCCGCCTCCCAAGGCGTGACCGGCAAATCCAGATAAATATCGGTTTCTGAAACTCGATACAGCGGGTGGCTGTTAAAGGCTATTTCAAGCAGCAGGTCGCCGGCTTTACCGCCGCCTGAGCCGGGGTCGCCCTGACCTGACAGGCGTATGTGTTGTCCGGGTTTAATGCCTTTGGGGATTTTGATGTTCAGGCTACGGTGCTTGACCTGTATATAGCCTTGCGCATCCATTCCCGGGGTGCTGAGGGAAATATTGCGGGTCGCACCCTGGATGCTGTCTTCCAGATCGATGTAAATTTTTGCATGACTGTCCGATCCCCGCATATGGAAGCCGCGCGACCCCTGACCGGATGGGCGGAATCCGGCGCGACCGAATAATTGTTCAAAAAAATCGCTAAAGGCGCCGGCATCGCCGCCGCCTTTGAATTCGAAGCCTTCATTCCAGTTTGGCGGCGGCCTGAATTCCTCTCCGGCTTTCCAGTTCGTGCCCAGTTTATCGTAAGCGGCTCTTTTTTGAGGATCCTTGAGTACTTCGTAAGCCTCACCCAGTTCCTTGAATTTTGCCTCGGCATCCTTTTCCTTGCTGACATCGGGATGATACTTGCGCGCCAGTTTACGATAGGCGCGCTTGACTTCGTCCTGAGTGGAGGTTCTGGATAGCCCCATGATTTTGTAGTAATCTTTATATTGCATGTCGCCCGTCCGATGACGTGAATTTGCCTGGAAAATCATATGCCCACATTATTGCGTACTCAGACACCAATATAATAGAACGCGGATGACGCTGATAATTAAGATAAAAATAAGATTTTTCTTGAATTATCCGCGTCGCCTAAAGGCACCTTCTTTTGGCATCTGCGTTTCATTTTTCTAACTGCTGAATTACGCTTTCAGCTTATGCGACTTGCCCGATAGGCGCGCATTAAGGCGACAAATGCCAGAAAATCGTACAGGCCGTGAATCACTATTGGAATTAATAAGTTCCTGTCGCCGCTATAATCCATCGCTAAGCTTAAATAAATCCCCACTAAAGTCGCCAGCACCGCATAAAGCGGGGTCACGGCATGAGCCAGTCCAAAAATAATATTAGTAACGATCAGGCCGGCGGTCATTCCCCTGGACGATTCTATCCAGGGCTGGATAACGCCGCGAAACAGCAGCTCTTCGGATAGTCCGGCAATCGATGCCAGTATCAATAAATCGGTCCAGTGATAACGCTGCAAGCTGGGGCCTAAAGTTTCAAACAGCAGGTTTTTAATCTTGATGACCGATTCTATCTGCATTTGCTCTAGGCTTAACAGCAATAAAAATAAAGGCATAGCCCCTATTACGCCGTAAGCGATGGCGGTTTCTGAAAAATGCAGGTAAGCGAAAGGCTTGATGTTCGCGAGCCAGCCTAAAGCTATCGCGACCGGAATCAGCGCCGCTTCAAAAGAACAGGCCTTTTTAAAAAAATCGCCGGGCTTGAACGAAGATTTATCCATGGGTTTTATTTGCGCAGTAAGAGCAGTAAGAGCAGTAAGAAAAGAACATTCTAATCAAAAATGGTTAAAATAGTCGTTTTGATTGATTACTGCGACTGATCCTATGCTGTGTTTTATTTATAAAAGCCTGAGAAAAGAACATCTTTATTTGTATGTCGATAAAAAAGACGATTTTTCAAAGGTGCCGGAAGCGCTGTTCAACAGCTTTGGCAAAATGGAATTTGTGATGGATCTGGAGTTGACGCCGGAACGCAAACTGGCCAAGGAAGAAGCCGGGAAAGTTATCGATAGCCTGACGGCGAAAGGTTTTTTTGTGCAGCTGCCGCCGGTTCACCTGCCGATGCCGTTGAAGATTCAATAGCTTGGGCTGATAAAGGGCGACTGTAGCAAGCCCCTCTCAAAGCGTGTTGAATTTTTAGTTGAAACTCACCGTCGGCTTACGACGGTGATAAGCATTGGAGGTGGTTTGTGAGTAAACCGGCTTAAGGTGTGGCAATGTAATTATTAGAATATTTATGTTGAGCTACCGCGCATAAAACTTTACAGTTTAAATTTTTGCATTTGATCATAAATGTCCATAGATTTAGCGTGACTATCTATCATTTGTTTTGTTTGTGCTTCAAGGGTTGATTCATCTGCGCTTCCACCTTGTAATAATGCGTCTAGCATTTTTGTTGCAGAGAGCTCGTTGTTCAGTGCTACTGTGTACTCTTCGAGTAATTGATTATAGGTCATTTTTTTATCAAATCAGAAGTGGTTTATGTTTGAACTGTAAAATTAACAATTAAAAATAGTTATTGCTCTACCTTAGTTAAATCCGAGTTATTTAGGAGTGCCATTTGGAAGGTATCCATTTTTATTTGCATCAAGACAAAGTCTATAAGTATCCGACCAAACCTTATCGGAGCCAGCTTTTGGGGCAGCTACATATAATTTGTGACCTTGAGTTAGCTTTATTTCGATTCGACGGACAGCCTCATCTAATAATGGCGTTCTTTTTGCTTTTGAGTCGATTTTTGGGGTCGCTTCTTCAAGGGTTCTATTAATACCGTTTTCAATAGAAATGCCTTTGCTAGCATCTATATATCCATCTAAAATAAAATCAGAAGCAATACTGCAATCAGCCTCCAGCGCTTCTTTTGCTGTCCTTGCTGCAACATTGCTGCTAAGCAAAATCATCATTAATATTGACGCGTATAAAATTTTCAACTCATTCCCCTTATTGCATAGTTACTATGGAATTGTCATGTTTCAACAAGATAGATTGATCGCAACTATAACATAATCTGGTGCCGCACGTAGTGGCCGCTATATGTAGATGTTATAAGGTGGTCGATACCTAATGATGACCAATGTCTATTTCTTGTCGATAACGTAAGTTAGTAGTTTTACCCTTAAAAAAATCAACACACTTTGAGAGTGGCTTGCGACTGTAGTCGCCCTTTGTAATTTACGCTTTCGGCAAGGTTACGCCGGTCTGTCCCTGATACTTGCCGCCCCGGTCTTTGTAAGAGGTTTCGCAAACCTCGTCGCCGCCGAAAAACAGCATTTGAGCCACGCCTTCATTGGCATAGATTTTTGCGGGCAGCGTCGTGGTATTGGAAAATTCCAGCGTCACATGACCTTCCCATTCCGGCTCTAAAGGCGTTACATTCACAATGATGCCGCATCTTGCATAAGTCGATTTTCCCAGACAAATTGTTAATACGTCGCGTGGAATGCGGAAATATTCGACCGTTCTGGCCAAGGCGAATGAGTTTGGCGGAATAATGCAGACATCGGACTTAACATCGACAAAGCTGTTCGAGTCGAAGTCTTTGGGATCGACAATGGCGGAATTGATATTGGTGAAAATCTTGAATTCGTCTGAACAGCGGACATCATAGCCGTAACTGGAGGTGCCGTAGGAAATGACCCGGCCGCGTTCCGAGTCCCTGACCTGGCCGCTTTCAAACGGCTCTATCATGCCCTGTTGTTCCGCCATGCGGCGTATCCACTTGTCCGACTTAATGCTCATGCTCTACTAACTACTCAGTGTATTAAAACGTCCAATTTTCACACAGAGAGGGGATAGGCACAAGGCCAAAGGCGAAAGGCGAAGGCAGCCGTGTTTTCCTTGCGCCTGTTTTTCAGGTATTTTGCACGACGATCTTGGGAAACTTCGTGGTGAAATCCTTAGCCTTCAGCGCCAGTCTGGCCGCCGTTTTACGCGCGATTTGTTTATAAATTTGCGCAGGCCGCCCCTCAGGGTCGGCAACCACGGTCGGCCTGCCGGAATCGGCAAATTGTCGGATGTTAATGTCCAAAGGCAGGGAGCCGAGAAACTCGATTCTGTTGCGCTCTGCCATCGCCAATCCGCCGCCTTCGCCGAAAATGGCTTCTTCGTGGCCGCAGTTGCTGCAAATATGCATGCTCATATTTTCAACCAGACCCAGTACCGGCACGTTGACCTTCTCGAACATCCCTAAGCCGCGCTGGGCGTCAATCAGTGCAATATCCTGCGGCGTGGTGACAATAATCGCGCCGCTGACCGGGATCTGCTGGGACAGGGTTAGCTGAATATCGCCGGTACCCGGCGGTAAATCGACAATCAAATAATCCAGGTTGTCCCAGTTGGTGTCTTTAAGCAGTTGCTGCAAGGCCGTCGTGACCATCGGGCCGCGCCAGATCATGGCTTGATCGGCTTCCACCAGATAGCCGATTGAAATGGTCTGTATGCCGTAAGCGACCTTAGGCATCATGGTTTTCTGGTCTTTACTTTCAGGATAGCCGGAAAGCCCGAGCATCATCGGGATGCTGGGTCCGTAAATGTCCGCGTCCAGAATGCCGACATTAGCGCCTTCTGCGGCCAGCGCCAGAGCCAGATTGACCGCCGTCGTCGATTTGCCCACGCCGCCTTTGCCGGATGCCACCGCGATAATGTTTTTGACGTTGGGCAGCGGTTTCAATGCCTGTTGTACCGCATGGGAAACGATTTTTACGCTCACTTCAACGCTGACATCGCCGATACCGGCCAGTGTTTTCAGATGGTCTTCAAGCTCAGCTTTAAGTTCGGCTAGGTAGCTTTTGGCCGGATAGCCCAACTCCAGTTTAATACTGACGTCGTTGCCATCTACCGTAATGGCTTTGACCGATTTTGCAGAAACCAGATCGGCTCCATTGTGGGGGTCGATAAATGTTTGCAGTAGATCTTCTACATCAGTTTTTTCGATGCTCGTCATGCCCATGCTCCCTAGTTGTAATAAAATACGCCTGATTAATAACCAAGTACCAGACTCAAGATATGGGTTATTTTACCGATTTCAACGCACTATTGCACTTATTAGCGGCTTGATAATCACTGATTGCCTTTATTTTATGCCATAATACAAAGCTGTTTTTGCCTTCGAATTGTTTGCACTTTTTACACTATGTCAGATAGAAAAATTCTCGTCACCAGCGCACTGCCTTACGCCAACGGCCCGATTCATCTCGGTCATCTGGTTGAATATATCCAGACGGATATTTGGGTGCGTTTCCAGAAACAACGCGGCAACCTCTGCTATTACGTTTGCGCGGACGACACCCACGGCACGCCGATCATGCTCAGGGCGGATCGCGAAGGCATCACTCCGGAACAACTGATCGCCCAAGTCGGCGAGGAACATTTGGCCGACTTTACCGAATTCGGCGTGGAATTCGATAATTACCACAGCACCCATTCCGAAGAAAACAAAGCGCTCTCGTCGCTGATTTACGAGCGTTTGCGCGATGCCGGACACATCAGCTCTCGCAGCATTACCCAGGCCTTCGATCCGGTTAAGAACATGTTTTTGTCCGATCGTTTTATCAAAGGCGAATGCCCAAAATGCGGAGCACTCGATCAATACGGCGACAGCTGCGAAGCGTGCGGCGCAACTTACTCGCCTACCGAACTGAAAAACGCGGTTTCGGCGATTTCAGGCGCAAAGCCGGTCGATAAAGATTCGGTACATTATTTTTTCGATCTGGCCAACTTTAGCGACATGCTTCGCGACTGGACTCACGCCGGTCATTTGCAACCCGAAGTCAGCAACAAATTGGCCGAATGGCTGGACGGCGGTTTGCAGCAATGGGACATAAGCCGCGATGCGCCGTATTTCGGCTTTGAAATCCCCGACGCGCCCGGCAAATATTTTTATGTCTGGCTGGATGCGCCGATCGGTTACATGGCCAGTTTTAAAAACCTGTGCGATAAGCAGGGACTTGATTTTAACGAGTTCTGGAGCAAAAACAGCGACGCCGAGCTGTATCATTTTATCGGCAAAGACATCATCTATTTCCACGCCCTGTTCTGGCCTGCGATGCTCAACGGTGCGCACTTCAGGACGCCCAGTGCTATTTTTGCGCACGGCTTCTTAACCGTGAACGGCGAAAAAATGTCCAAATCGCGCGGCACCTTTATCAAAGCCAGAACCTATCTGGATCACCTGAATCCCGAATACCTGCGCTATTATTTTGCCGCCAAGCTCAGCGCCGGGGTCGATGATCTGGATTTGAATTTTGACGATTTCAGCCAGCGGGTTAATTCCGATCTGGTCGGCAAAGTGGTTAATATCGCCAGTCGTTGCAGCGGTTTTATCGCCAAACGCTTTGATAATAAGTTGTCGGAACAATGTTCGGAACAGGCGCTGTTCCATGAATTCGTTACGGCCAACGAACAAATTGCCGAGCTTTACGAGGCCCGGGAATTCGGCAAAGCCATGCGCGAGATCATGGCATTGGCAGACAAAGCCAACCAGTATATCGACGAGAAAAAGCCCTGGCTGATCGCCAAGGAAGAAGGCAGAGATCAAGAACTGCATGAAGTCTGTTCCATGGGACTCAACTTGTTCCGGTTACTGGCTGTTTATTTAAAGCCGGTGCTGCCGGTGTTGGCAGGCAATGCGGAGAGTTTTTTAAACATCGAATCCCAAGCTTGGCCGGTTGGTACTCAGCCATTATTAAGCCATACAATCAATGAATTCAAGCCGTTGATGACAAGGGTTGACGCCGACAAAATCGTGGCGATTGTCGATGCGTCCAAAGAACATCTGGAAAAAACAGCCGAAGCTCCTACAGAAAGAAAATACGAACCGATCGCCGACACCATCGAATTTGACGATTTTGCCAAGCTGGATTTGCGTATCGGTCGAATCATCAAGGCCGATCATGTCGAAGGTGCAGACAAATTATTGCAGTTGACCGTGGATATCGGCGATGAAATCCGCAACATCTTTGCCGGGATTAAATCCGCCTACAGCCCGGAAGAGCTGGAAGGAAAATTAACCCTGGTCATCGCCAATCTTGCGCCGAGGAAAATGCGTTTCGGTCTGTCCGAAGGCATGGTGCTGGCCGCAGGCCCCGGCGGCAAGGACATTTGGGTTTTGAGTCCCGATGAAGGCGCTCAGCCGGGGATGCGGGTTAAATAACTTCGTTATCGTTCCCACGCAGCGTGTCACTGCCATTAAATTAAACAGATTAGACAAAATAATTGCTAATGTGGCGGCGACTTTAGTCGCCGATTGAGTGCTAGGTTGTTACTGACTGGGCGCCTTGCGTCGCCCCCACAATCAGATTCATGCCTTAACTTAATAGCAGTGACGCTCCCGAGTGGGAACTATTACTAAATTTGTTTGCCTAATCGGCGCGACGAGAATTCCCAAAACATGCCTGTTTCACCTGAGCCCCCCACCTTGATCGACCAAATCAACGCGTTACTGCCGCAGACCCAATGCGGCCAATGCAGCTTCCAGGGCTGCCGCCCTTACGCCGAGGCCATAGCCTCCGGCGCGGCGGACATCAATCAGTGTCCGCCGGGCGGAGACCAAGGCATAAGTGATCTGGCCGATTTATTGGGCGTCTCTTCCAAACCGTTAAATACCGAATTCGGTCAGCACAAGCCTGCAAGCGTTGCGTTTATTATTGAACAAGACTGCATCGGCTGCGTTAAATGTATCGCTGCCTGTCCGGTCGATGCGATAGTGGGCGCGGCAAAATTCATGCACACGGTTATCGCCTCGGAATGTACCGGCTGTGAATTGTGTGTAGCGCCTTGTCCGGTCGATTGCATCGTCATGCAGCCCGCGCCGGTCAACAATACCGAAGGGCTAAGGGCGCAAAAATCCGCACAGGCGAAACGGCGCTACGATGCGCGCTGTTTGCGCAAGGAAAAACAAGAGCTTGAGAAAGCAGAGCGCGCGAAAAAGAAAAAGCTGGCATTGCTAAAGAGTGCGGTTGGACTGGGGAACGAAACCTAATATTGATAGCATTAATCGTTGCGTTATTTTAGTTAAGCAAGCGGGTAGAAACTGTAATAAACTAACACCAGTTTTTATTTTTTAACGAGTCACTTTATGCGACGTTTTATTCTACTGAGTTTGCTGGCCTTTCCGGTATATGCTGTCGACGAGCAACCGCCGACGCTTGAGGCTGTGCCGGAGGCGCCGAAACCGCCTATGCCTGTGCAAAACGGCGAAACCATGGAGCCCGACATTACCATTATTCGTAAAGGTAAGGAGACCATTCAGGAATTCCGCCGTGGCGGCAGGCTTTATATGATTAAAGTGGTACCGGCTGTCGGCCCGCCTTATTATTTTCTCGATACCAATGGCGACGGTAAAATGGATGTACGCCGCAGCGATCTGGACAGAGACTCTGAAATCAATATGTGGAAGCTGTTGGAATGGTAGTCGCTTAAAATCAGTGTCTGTATTTACTCGAATAACCCGCCCGCAACTCGATCAGTTCTTTAGCGCTTATACCCTCGGAGAAGTCATTAGTTTTGAGGGTATAACGGACGGGATAGACAATACCAATTATGGTGTAATAACTACGCAAGGCAGCTTTGTACTGACTCTGTTTGAGTCGCTGACTGCCGATCAATTGCCGCATTTTTTAACATTACTGGCGCATCTGGGCAAAAACAGTTTGTTATGCCCCAGTCCTCAAAGCGACCGGCAGAAAAATTCCTTGCGTCAGCTTAATGGCAAGCCTGCCGCTGTATTTAAACGATTATCCGGTTTAGCAATCGTATCGCCGTCGATTTTGCATTGTCAGGAAATCGGCTTGCAGCTGGCGAGTTTGCATCGTTGCACACAAGCCCATGTGTTCCCGATAAAAAACGGCAATGATTTAAGCTGGTGCAAAACGGTGTTGAATAAAATCGGCGCTTATTTATCGGCAGAAGATCGTGAGTTGATTGATGATGAACTGGCTTATCAAGCTAAATACAGTCATGCTAATCTGCCGAGCGGCGTTATTCACGCCGACCTGTTCAGGGATAATGCCTTGTTTGTCGATGACCGGCTCAGCGGACTGCTGGATTTTTACAGCGCCTGTACCGATACCTTGTTGCTCGATGTTGCGATAGCGGCTAACGACTGGTGCTGCGATAACGGCACCGTTAATCATCAAAAGTTCGCGGCGTTGTTAGCGGCTTATGAAAGCCTGAGGCCACTGGAGCCGCTGGAAAAACAATACTGGCCGACCCTGCTTAGGGCTGCGGCGTTACGTTTCTGGCTATCGCGACTGGAGCACCAGCGCTATCCGCGTCCCGGCGAAATGACTCAGCAAAAAGATCCGTTGGTTTTCCGGCGTATACTAGGGCAGCATCGACAACCGGCCTGTTTATCGGGCAACACAAATACCGTCAACCTCAGGAGCACTGCATGATTAAAATTCTTCATCTCACCTTTATTCTATTGTCTATTACCAGTTTTGTCGGCAGAGTCTTTCTGGCAGAAAAACGCCCTGAAATGCTGGCGCAAAAATGGATAAAAATCGGGCCGCATATCGTTAATACTTTTTTGCTGATCACCGGTTTTATGTTGATATTTCAAGGTCAATGGCTGTCAGGCGAGTTCGGCTGGATTGCGGCTAAAATAATAGCGCTGCTGGGCTATATCGGCTTGGGTATGGTTGCTATCAAGAGTCAGGGCGCTCTGCGTTGGCAAGCTTTTGCCGGCGCACTTGCCTGCTTTATTTATATCGGCATAGTCGCGGTCAGCAAAAATGCCTTTTTCTTTTTATAGCGGCCGGAAAAAATACCGCTATAAAGAAAATTCAATTTTACTGATGTGTTGGTTCAGCCAAAATAGAACATCCTTGCCTTTGTGAAACGAGTTTGGATCAAATTCAGGGATTGGGGCGTTGGTTAATAGCGCCCAGCGGGACAGCTGGTTTTTGAGTTGTCCCTGTTCGCTGACCGTAAAATGATAGCGTTGCACCAGCTGGGCAAACAGCTTGGGTTTCGGCGCGGACATCATCTTGGCCAGACGGCTTAACTCTGACAGCAGGGCTTCAATCGTTACCACATGCGCGGCTATTAATGCCGCAACCTGCTTTGGCTGGATGTTTTCCGCCGGGGATAATTCATTATCTGAAATAACTTTCAGGCAGTGGATTAATTCGCCGGTCGAAAAGCGCACCGCCGTTTCATAAAACGCAGACGCTTCCATATCGCACAGATGTTCTTGGCTATAAACGAGCTGCGGCCTTGATACCGTTTGGATGCTTGCCGAGGAGCAAGGCGGCGTAAAAACCAGCGGCGGATAATAGCTTTTCCGGCTGTCGACATCGGTGATTTTGTCGATTAGAAACAGGCTGCCGACAGCATGGTTTTTATGCCCGGCGATACCGATATTGAGCAGCACCGGCGGGTTAATCGCAGCAAACAAAGCCTGGGTGTAAGCCACACCGGCAGCGATCGCGCTTTTCCCCAATCCGGTTACCGTCAGGCAGATCTCTTGATTGAAATAAACCGCAAACGACTGAATCGTCGTATCTTTCTTTAAATTGAAATGTTCGACCAGCGGCTTGGCCTCGCAAGGCAGGGCGGCATAGATAAAAATTCGGTGCGGATTTTGTTGCATAGTTTACGGTTTACCTGAAGATAATGCTGACAGGTCGGTGTTAGCGTCTAAGCTGGCAGCTTCAGCCAGGGTGTATTTGTCTAGCACCGTCATAAATGCGCGTTGCGCTTCATATAAAGTGGCCTTCAGGAAGCAGTTGCGGATCAGGCGGCACTGATTATTCGGGGCATCGAAGCACTCGACCAGATTCATGTTAACTTCAGTTTTTCGTACTATTTCGCCCACACCAATGGTATTCGCGGGTCTGGCCAACTGGATACCGCCGCCCTTGCCCCTGGTTGTCGTAATAAAGCCTTGATTGGCCAGACTATTTGCTACTTTTACCAAATGGTTACGGGAGATTTGATAATACTCGGCGATTTCTGCAATGGTCGCCATGCCCGGTTCCGGCAAGCGGGCAAGATAAATCAGCAGGCGCAACGAAAGGTCGGTGAATTGCGTCAATTGCATAGTTAATACTCCTTCAAAGTTGTCTGTATTCCATTTTAAGCTTTAAAATTAACAGATAGCGCTTGACGATTTAATCATCACGCCATAAGATGCATTTTAAATACATCTTCTTGTCTCGCCTTATCAAAGCCACTGAAAAGCCGGGATATTGAAGATGTATTTTAAACATCTTTTCATTATTTGGAGAAAAATATGTCACAACAACAATCTTTGTTTGAGAAAATAGGCGGTGAAGCCGCTGTCAATGCCGCCGTTGACATTTTTTACCGTAAGGTATTGAGCGATGACCGCATCAGTTCCTTTTTCGAAGGCGTGGACATGGATAAACAGGCCGCAAAACAAAAATCATTCCTGACCATGGCTTTCGGCGGGCCGCATAATTACACCGGCCTCGATATGCGTCTTGGTCATGCACATCTGGTCGAACGCGGCTTGAATGACTCACATGTCGATGCGGTGATCGAAGACCTTGGCGCTACCCTCCGCGAGTTGAACGTAGCTGAGGATCTGATCGCTCAGGTTGCGGCCATCGCCGAAAGCACTCGAAACGACGTGCTGTGCCGTTAACTTTCCCTCTTTGAATCAGGTACGCCGCTATGGTTACTATTCGTTACGCAAAAGACAATTTCGAGCTGGATGAAAATCAATCCGTTCTGGATTGTTTGACCGGTCACGGTGTACCTGTTCCTTTTTCCTGTCGCAGCGGCGTCTGTCAGACCTGTCTGATGCGCGCCACTGGCGGCACGCCTCCTGAAGTTTCGCAATACGGTTTAAAGGATAGTCTCAAGCTCCAGAACTATTTCCTCGCTTGCGTTTGTCATCCTGGCGCAGATCTTGAAGTCGCCCTGCCGGATGACGATGATATTCAGGCGGTTATTCCCGCTACCGTCAAAAGCCTGAAATTACTCAATACAGACATCATGCAGGTGGTTCTCGAATGCCACCTGCCTATTGATTACAGGGCAGGACAATTCATCAACCTGTTTAAAAATCAGTCGCTCGGCCGCAGTTACTCACTCGCCAGCGTACCGCATGAAGATGAACATCTTCATCTTCATGTCCGCCGTCTGCCGCAAGGTCGGGTAAGCGGCTGGATACATGAGGAATTACGTCCCGGCGAGACCGTAGAGATTCGCGGGCCCGGCGGCGACTGCTTTTACATACCCGGCAATACCGAACAGGGCTTGGTTCTAATCGGTACGGGCTCCGGGCTTGCGCCTCTTTACGGCATCATCCGCGACGCCCTCAGTCAGAATCATAGCGGCCCTATCCATCTGTTTCACGGCAGCCGCGATTTGAACGGGCTTTACCTGACCGGAGAACTGCACGAGCTGGTTCAGCAATATTCGAATTTCAATTATGTGCCCTGTCTGTCCGGTGATGACGTGCCGCACGGCTTTGCTGCGGGACGAGCCGATGATGTGGCCTTTCAGCAGATCCCCAATCTCAAGAACTTGCGCATGTTTCTCTGCGGACATCCTGAAATGGTCAAAATAGCCAAGAAGAAAGCTTTTATGGCCGGTGCATCCATGAAGGATATTTATGTCGATGCGTTTAATGTCAGTCAGTCTTCGTGAATTACTGTAAACCAAGCAGATGCGTTACCGCCAACTGGAAAACTGAGAGCGGAAGGTAACCTTAAACTTCACCGATGGAGATTGCCTGATGCCCCGCGTCGTTGCCTTATATCGTTATCCCGTGAAGGGTTTCACGCCCGAACGGTGCGAAGCTGTCAATGTCCTTGATGAAGGACGAATTGTCGGCGATCGGGTTCTGGGCGTCCGTTTTGCCGACTTAGGGGTGATGGATGATGCCTGGAGCAAAAAACACCAGTTTGTTGCTCTAATGAACACACCAGGCATTGCACGACTTCAGCTTCGGTTCGATCATCAGACGCTTAGACTATGCATCGGCTTGGACGGTGAGGTTTTGGCGAATGAGACATTGGACGAGAAGGGGCGCAGCAAAATTGCCGCCGCGATTGAAAATTATGTACTCAAGCTGGATGAAAATCCGCTTTCCTCTCGCCCGGATCGGCTGCCGTTACGATTAGTTGGCAACGGGATTACGCCCCGTTATCAGGATAATGAGGCCGGACAGATAACCTTGCACGGCCGCGCAAGTTTGGCGGCTGTCGGCGCCGCTGTCGGCGAGAACGATCTCAATGAACTTCGCTTCCGTTCGAATATCGTTATCGACGGTCTGGCTGCATGGGAAGAACAAAGCTGGGTGGGGCGCAAGATTCGTATCGGTCAGGTTAATTTCGACGTTGTCATGCCGAAGAGCCGATGCCTCGCCACGCAGGCGAATCCTAACTCCGGCAAACGGGATTTGCCGATTCTTAAAATGCTGACTCGTGTGTTTAGTCAGGAAAAGCCGACTTTCGCCATTGCGATGCTTACCAGTGGTGTTGGCGGGCCGATTCACCTTGGCGATAAAGTCAGTCTCATTGATTTGATGGACCTTGCTGATTGAGCAAGGCAACAGTCATATTCTGCTCAGGACGGCAAAGACACGCCAGAAAATAGTTTTGCTTTTGCAGGGTATCTTTAAGGCCGACTTGGGCTGAGACAGGTGGAGAGTTGTCAAGACTGCGCATTTGGCAGGCTTGACAAAGACCTTGACGACAACCATAAGGTACCTTTATGTTTTCCCGTAACAGGGTCTCCAATACGGTCTCATCGGATAGACAGGAAAATGTTGATTCGCCAATAGTTATGCGTTGCATAGTCTCCACCTGATATTGCAGTTATTTGCCTAATACGTCATTGCGTGTGCTTTCCGCAATCGCAGCAGCTTGGCCGATCAGTTCCGGCGGTACATTTAACTCGGTTAAGGTTGCGCCAAGATGTTCCATGACCGCATCGAAATGACTTGCATTCAAGCCCATCTTGACCAGATGCGCATGAGCAGTACGCATATCTGCGCCGCTGTAATTATTGGGACCGCCGAATGCCATAGTCAAAAAAGCTTTTTGTTTGGCAGCTTGTTTTTCCATGTCGGAATTGTCGAAAAAACGGTTAATGCGGTAATCTGCCAGCACTTTGCGATAAAAAATATCTACAGCCGCGTCAACAGCCGCTTCGCCGCCAAGTTGTTCATAGAGTGTTTGGGTTGAAGCTGTTTCTTGTGATTCGCTCATTATTGTCTCCAGTAGTATGTAAGTAATTATTTTTATTTAAGCAAATTCGCTCATATAGAAGTTTATAACAACAGATGAATTTTTGCTATAAAACAGCGGGGCGAAAGGTGAAAGACGAAAAGACTGGAGGTGTTTTTTTGCCCTTTAGCCCTTCGTCTTTCGTCTTTCGTCTTCATATCGTTCAATCAGCCGCTGATAATAGTCAGCCTCCTCGGTTTTGCCTCGCTTGGTAACGCCGTTAAGGTAAATACCGGCTTTTTTTAGCAGCATATTGACTGCCGCCTGTCGGTTTTGATCAGACAATTGACCGGCATCAATGATTTTTTGCAAGGCGCTGATTCGAAACCGATCCATACCCCAGTATGCACAAGATAACTGGTCTTCATGACCGCCATGCTTGTTTATTTGCGGCTGTTCAACCAATAAAACCGGATAATTTGCAGCGATTCTGAGCCACAGGTCATAGTCTTCACAAGCAGGCAGTTGCGTATCGAACAGGCCGATGTCTGCAAATACCGAACGGTGTATCAACACGGCGGACGGCGACATCGCGCATAGCGGCAAGCAATGGGTAAATATCCAGCCGCCGGTTTTGGCGTATTTTTTGGGTACGTTGACCTGGGTTCCATTGCGTATCCAATTTTCTTCAGTGTGGCAAATCCGGTGTTCAGGGTGATCCGCCAACGCCGCCATCTGTTTAGCCAGTTTTTCAGGCAGCCATTCGTCATCGGAATCCAGAAAAGCCAGCCAGTCGCCGGTCGCTTGTTGAATACCGAGATTGCGCCCCGCGCTGACGCCGAGATTTTCCTGATGGTAATAATTTACCTGAGGAAATTCTTGTTGGAGCATGACGTCAGTACCATCGGTAGAACCGTCATCAATGACTGTAACTTCTGTCGGTAATAAGCTTTGGGAATAGACGGATAATAGCGCCCGTTTCAGCAGGTCACGGCGATTGTAGCTGGGGATAACGACTGAGATAGTTATAAGATTACCTTACATTTTAATGGGTGTTCCGCTTAGCAGCATGTGCGAAATAAGTTGAATAACTGTAGTTGCAAATTTATTCGCAACTACACCGAAAAATTATTTCACCTGCTTGCGCACGTTATTTTATGAACGTTTCTTAGTTCTGTTTCAGCTCTATAACTGCTTTAGAAGTCCCTGTTCCGTCGCTTTCGGCGGCGTTTTTGAAATGAATTTGTTTCAACCGGTTAAACGCCGACCAGAAGTTGGTGTCCATGACTACATGATTGCCGATCGAAACGATAACCCTGATGAGCTCGGGGATGCCGTTTGTGACTGAGACTATATAAACCGGCTGCACGTAGAGTACGCTGTTGCCCATCGGCATAATGATCATGCGGCCTAAGCGAATATTAGAGCCGCCCTGGTCCCAGAGCGTGAATTGCGCGGAAATCTCCGGATTTTGCTCGATCAGCGATTCAACCTGCGCCGGTCCGTTGACCTGGACATCCTTAAGGAATTTATACAGCGTGATGCCGGGTTTATAGTCGGTGCTGCAGGTCTGGCTATCCAATATGCCGGCGACGCCTATCATGCTGAGGTTGTTGCTGTTGATCGGCGTCATTGGGTTCAGCATGACAAATTCTTCTGTGTTATTGCAGTTGCCAAAATCGATGGTTTGATAATAAGGCTTTACCTGCTCACCCCGGACTTTGGCAAATTGCCAGGTTTCCGCCTGTTGGTAAAATAATTCGGGTTTCTGTTGATGATATTTGGCATACACCTTCATCTGTAAATAATACAGGTCTCTGGGATAACGCAGATGCGATTTCAGGTCTGCGGGCATTTCCTCCATGTTCTTGAACAGGCTGGGATAGGCGATGTTGTAAGCCTGAATGATGACATCCGAGGGATCGGAAATATAATACTGAATATCGCCGTCAAAAGCGTCTATTACTATCTTGGCGGAATTACGGATATAGTTAAATTCCTGTTTGCCGTCCAGGAAATCGTCGCCTGCAGGCTTGGAAACGGGGTAGCGGTTAGACAAGGTGTAGGCGTCCTGTATCCAGTAAAACCGGTCGTTGCTCATGACCAGATAAGGGTCGCTATCCAGGCGCAGAAAGGGGGTCGCGGTATTAATGCGCTCGGTGATATTGCGGCGCATTAATACCCGGCTTTCTTTCGAGATATTGGTGGAAAAGAATATTTTCGGATCCTTGAAATAAAAGGCAAATAACGCCTTTCTGAACAGGGAAGGAATCGGTATACCGCTTTTGCCTTTATAAGCGCCCTCCATGCCGGGGTCCGTCAGGGATTTGGAAATGCCGACCACGTCCAGCTTGTTAGGTACGATGGCGTACTTATATTGTTCCTGACCATAATAAATGTCCGGATATTTAACGCTTAAGCCGACATTTGAACTCAGGTTTAAATCGCGCAAATACCAGAGCAGAGGCTGGCCTGCATCTTGTGCGGCTGGCGTGACCACGGCGCCGTAGCCGTGGGTGTAGCGCAAGTGGGTGTTTTCCCAGTTTTGCGCTTCGGGCGGCAATTTCGATATATTGACTTCTCTGGCGGAAAGATTGACCTGTCTGACGTGGTCGCGAAGGAAATAACGATCCTCATCGACAGACAAGAAAGTGTAATAGGGTCTTATCGATTGCAACTGTCTATAAGTGTCAATCAGGATTTCCCTATCCCAAACCGGTATGTTTTCAAAATGTTTTTGCGTGCTCCATGTTTCAATGTCGTCAACGGCATTGAGTTTGATGGGGAGGTCAATGATTTTGATGTTTTTTAAATCATAGGCATCCATGGTGGCATTGATATTGTGCTGCATGAACGGTTTTTCCGTTCTGACCGGATTGGGGTTGACGATGTATTTTTGGATTAAATCAGGGATAAACTGAATCTTGGGTAGACCCAGGACAGAGAGAAAAACGGCAAGTGATATTAAAAGCGGCGCTTTGATGCGGTGTTTTTCTGAAAAAATAAACAGACCGGCGGAAATGGCGGCCGCCAGAAAGGTAATGATACCGAGCCAAATCAGCGGCAATTGATAACGGAGTTCGGTAAAACCGGGACCGTAAAAGACAGGCTCGTGGCTGTCGGTATAAAGCAGCGAAAAGCGTTGCAGCATGAATCCCCAGACCACGAATAAAACCACAAAGCCTATGAGAATGACCAAATGGATTTTTGCGCCCAAAGGGAATTCCTTGCTCTGGTTGGGCACAAAAATATGCTCCAGCCAATACAATAATCCGACCATGCAGAAGATCAGGCCGGCGGTGGTTAGCAGTTCTTGCTGGATCAGCATGTAGATCGGGTAGGACAACAGATAAAAGCTGACGTCCTGACCGTAAACCGGCTCGGTCACTCCCGAAGCGCTGCCGAAAAAATAAAGCAGTGCGGTTTCCCATTGGTGATAAAAGGGAATGGCGATAAAAAAGGCTAAAATTAAAGAAATAGGCGTGTATATCTTTGCCGAGCCGCTCATGAAGGTATCGGCAAAGCGTTGGAAGCGTCGGCGTTTATCGGCATTGCTGAGAATCTCATTCTGCGGGTTTAGGCCCAGATAACGTGAGGCGATCCAAAAATGAAAAAAGAAAATGATAAAGAACGCCAGGGTTACTCCACCGGAAAGAAAAAACTTGTACAGCAGTCTTAACCAGAAGTAGGCTTCAAGTTTTAATGATTTGTACCACCATAGATCAACAAACAGATCAAGAAATATGAAATAAAAGGCGACATATAAAATGATAGCGATTACAAGTGTCGCTCCAATCAGCGCGGGTAAAAGCTTCAGGTTCCGCATAGTGTCCTCTTTAAAATATAGAAAATTGTTGTTGACGATGCCCGTTTTGTGCATTTTTTAGACGACCGCTATTCGATCCAATACACGTTTTTAACCGTATTCTAACATCCAATAAAATGTTCGTAATGATTTAGAGGCCATGGCTGAAAAACAGGAATAAATATGTTGCAGGTCCGTCACAGTCGAAATGGAAATAACCCAGTCAAGTGGGTGTTTTCGATGTCGCTGCCATCGCCTGTTTTCATCATCAATTTTTGCCGTTATCTGTCAACAGATCATTAGCCGGTTTTCTGCGCTGCCATTAAGTTAAGACATGATCATGATTGTGGGGGCGACTTTAGTCGCCCGGTCAGTGAACAACCTACTGTTTAATCGGCGACTACCAATAGTAGGCTTTAGGCGAAGTCACCCCTCGATCAGCAATTATTTTGCCTTTACTTGTGCTTGTTTAGCTTAGGGGAATAAGCACACCGCTTATTTATCGATGGTCGTATGTGGCTTTAATAAATCAAGAAGCTATTCCAATAATTCTGTCCGGAACCATTGGAGTAGCCTCCCGTCTTGTGTGTTTTGCTTTGCGGCTGTATTTGCTTTTATCGCAAAAAGTTTGCGCTTTATTAAACAGGTGCGCGTACTTGGCGACCGGGTTTTGGTTCGGAACACAATCGGTTCCTGTTTGATTTTTACGTTTTTTCATCATTTACCTCTTATAATAGAATAAGTTTGTGTGAATCCACACAGCAATAATATATCATTTTTTAAGAGTACATAGCGCTAGTGAAATTTAGAAAAGACTTTGATGTCATTGTGGTGGGTGGCGGACATGCGGGAACAGAAGCCGCGCTGGCATCGGCAAGATGTGGCGCGAACACCTTGTTGCTGACGCAAAATATCGACACGCTGGGACAAATGAGCTGCAATCCTGCGATTGGCGGCATAGGCAAGGGGCATTTGGTTAAGGAAGTCGATGCCTTGGGCGGGGTGATGGCCAGGGCTATCGATCATGGCGGCATTCAGTTTCGTACCTTGAATGCCAGCAAAGGCCCGGCGGTTCGGGCGACTCGCGCTCAGGCGGATCGTCAGCTTTACAAGCAGGCGGTCAGAGCGGCGCTGGAAAATCAGCCCAATCTGGCTTTATTTCAGCAAACCGTATCCGATTTGATGGTCGAGGGCGACAGGGTTGTCGGCGTTAAAACCCAAATGGGCTTGAATTTTACCGCAAGAGCCGTGGTTTTAACCACCGGCACTTTTTTAGGCGGAAAAATACATATCGGCCTGGAAAACTACAGCGGCGGTCGTGCCGGCGATCCGGCCTCGATTGCTCTGTCCGAGCGGTTAAGGGAGTTGCCGTTTAGAATCGATCGCTTGAAAACCGGCACGCCGCCGCGTATCGACGGACGGACGATTGATTTTGGCAAGCTCGAAGAACAGCATGGCGACGATCCGGTGCCGGTGTTTTCGTTTATCGGCAAGCGCGAGCAGCATCCCAGGCAAATTCCGTGTCATATAACGCGCACTAACAGTAAAACTCACGATATCATCCGTTCCGGCCTGGACCGTTCGCCGCTGTATTCGGGGATTATCGAGGGTATCGGGCCGCGTTATTGTCCGTCCATTGAAGATAAAATCGTTCGCTTTGCCGACCGGGATTCGCACCAGATTTTTGTCGAACCGGAGGGTTTGAATACCCATGAGATTTATCCCAACGGCATTTCAACCAGCCTGCCTTTCGATGTGCAGTATGAGTTCGTGCGCTCGATGCTGGGTTTTGAAAACGCCGAAATCGTGCGTCCCGGTTATGCGATCGAATACGACTTTTTCGATCCCCGAGATTTGAAATCGTCGCTGGAAACCAAGCACATGGATGCCCTGTTTTTTGCCGGACAAGTCAACGGCACCACCGGTTATGAAGAAGCGGCGGCGCAAGGCTTGATCGCAGGATTGAATGCGGCGCGTTTGGTTCAGGGTCTGGACAGTTGGTGTCCGGGACGCGATGAGGCGTATATCGGCGTGATGATTGACGATCTGATTACCTGCGGCACCCAAGAGCCGTATCGGATGTTTACCAGTCGCGCCGAATACCGCTTGCTGTTGAGGGAGGACAATGCCGATTTGCGCCTGACCGAAAAAGGCCGGGAATTGGGCTTGGTTGATGATCAGCGCTGGCAGGCTTTCGAGATTAAACGGGCAGCCGTCTCCCAATTGCAGGACGATCTGAAAAAAAAATGGGTCAGAACGGAAACGGCAGAGGCAACTCAGGTCGAGCAATATTGGGGTAAGCCGTTATTGCGGGAAGCCAATTTGATGGATTTGCTGCGTCGCCCGGAAGTCGACGTTCAGCAATTGCTGTCGTTTATGGTCGGCGTTGAGGATATGGATCTGCAGGTAGCCGAACAGGTTGAGATTCAAGCCAAATATGCAGGCTATATAGACCGGCAGCAAACCGAGATAGACAAGGCTTTGCGTTACGATCACCTGCGCTTGCCCGAGGCCATCGATTACAACGGCGTTCCCGGTCTTTCCAATGAAGTGAGCGAAAAGCTTAAAAAACAGCGGCCTGAAACTTTGGGTCAGGCCTCGCGCATCCCCGGAATTACGCCGGCCGCCGTTTCCCTGTTACTGGTTTATTTAAAGAAGAAAAGCGCCTGATGGAAGCATGTCGAAAAATCCTGGTTTCCGGGATAGCCTCGTTAAATTTAAACGTCACTGACGAACAAGTGGATCAGTTGCTGAGCTTTATAAAGCTGATTGAGAAATGGAATAAAGCCTATAATCTGACCGCGATACGGGATAGGGAAGAAATGGCGCGATTGCATATACTGGATAGCCTGGCGATCCTTCCTTATATTGAAGGCGCGCGGGTCATCGATATCGGCACCGGCGCAGGATTGCCGGGTATTCCGTTGGCCATATGTTTGCCTGAAATCCACTTTACCTTGCTCGATAGTAATGCCAAGAAAACTCGATTTGTACAGCAGGTTATTTTGGAATTAAAACTTAAAAATGTGCAAGTTGTTCACAGTCGCGTGGAAAATCATCATCCTGCAACAGCATATGATGCAGTCCTTACCCGGGCGTTTGCCAGCTTGTCCGATATCGTCAAGTTGACCTCGCATCTGCTGGCCGGAAAGGGGGTGTTGCTGGCAATGAAGGGGCAGAATCTGGATGCGGAACTGGAACAGGTAGCAGCAAAAAAATCGGTTATCCCGGTCAGTATTCCGGGAACTGATGTTGAAAGATGTTTAGTGCGAATAGAATTGCCTGAACAGGCAGAGGTAAGGTAGTGGGAAAAGTAATTGCAATAACCAATCAAAAAGGCGGTGTAGGAAAGACTACAACCAGCGTCAATCTGGCAGCCTCACTGGCTGCGGCTAACCGGCGCGTGTTGCTGGTAGACCTTGATCCGCAGGGCAATGCGGCTATGGGCTGCGGCGTCGATAAACAGACGGTTAACTATTCCAGTTACGATTTATTGATGGAAGAAGTGCCTGCGTCGGAAACAGTCATTAACATTCCGGACATCGGTTTTTCGGTGATTCCCGGTAATGGCGATCTTACTGCGGCAGAAGTGCAGTTAATGCAGGCCGAGCATAGGGAGCGGCGGCTTGCCGACGCCTTGATTCCGATAAAACCGGATTACGATTATATCCTGATCGATTGCCCGCCCTCATTGAATATGCTGACTTTAAATGCGATGGTCGCGGCAAACAGCGTGCTGGTGCCGATGCAGTGCGAATATTATGCGCTTGAGGGTTTGTCGGCATTGATGAGTACCTTGAAAAATATTCAGGACACGGTCAATCCGGAGCTGTATCTGGAAGGTATCCTGCGCACCATGTATGACGACAGGAACCGGCTGACCAAGGATGTCTCGGAGCAGTTGATCCGCTATTTCGGCGATAAGGTTTTTAGAACCTGTATCCCAAGAAATGTCCGCTTGGCCGAAGCGCCGAGTCATGGTTTGCCGGTGCTGAGCTATGATAAGTCATCGCGAGGATCTGTAGCCTATATTACCTTGGCGGGTGAAATGATCAGAAAAGAAAAGCACAGCAGCACATGACCTTAAAAAAACGTGGGTTAGGTCGCGGGCTTGAAGCCTTGCTGGCGGATGATTCCGCTAAAAAAGAAACACATCAGCCGCAAACGAAGCAGTCGGCTGATAATCGGTCGGTTAAAGATAAAATTCGGCTTAAGCCTGAGACAATCGAGGCAGTGGATGAGCGAGCGGGAATGGTGGTTGCGTTATTTAAAAATATTCAAAGAGAAAACCTTCTTCTGCTGGAGGAAGCGGAGGCTTTAAAAAAATTGATTGAAGAGTTTGAATCGATACTCTGTGCCGATCAGTCATAAATCAGCGCAAGTGGCATTAGCCGGTTAAATGATTAAATAAAGAGAAAAGTTAAAAGTTATGGCTGTGAAAAAACGGGGATTAAATCGAGGTCTGGATGCTTTATTAGGCAATATTGCCGATAAAGACGAGGTCAGTGAAGGCCATCAGCTGCACACCTTGCCTATCGAGTATCTGCAGCGAGGCAAGTATCAGCCAAGAAAAGATATGAATCCTGAAAAACTTCAGGAGCTGGCGGATTCGATAAAAGCACAAGGGGTCATACAGCCGGTTGTCGTGCGCAAAATTGCGCTGGAAAAATACGAGATAGTGGCGGGAGAGCGCCGCTGGCGTGCCGCACAATTAGCCGGATTGCAGCAGGTTCCGGTGGTCATCAAAGAAATAGACGATCGCGCCGCGATGGCGATAGCGCTGATAGAAAATATCCAAAGAGAAGACCTGAACCCTTTGGAAGAAGCGGAAGCCTTAAAAAGGTTGCTGGAAGAGTTTGAAATGACCCATCAACAAGTTGCCGATGCGGTTGGCAAGTCGCGTGCTACCGTGACTAATTTATTGCGATTGATAGATTTGCACCCTGAAGTGAAAAAATTATTGATCACCAGGCAGTTGGAAATGGGTCATGCAAGAGCGCTGTTGTCTCTGGACGGCCCAAAACAGGTGGCAGCGGCTAACAAAATTGTCAGGGACGGGTTAACGGTAAGGGCGACAGAGCGACTGGTTAAAGACAGTCAGATAGAGCCTAAAATAACTAAAGCCAGGGAAGTCGATAAAGACACCTTACGTTTGCAGGAAGATTTGACCGCAAAACTGGGTGCAAAAGTGCTGATTGATCATAAAGAAAACGGCACCGGAAAGCTGGTCATCGCATATTCCAGTTTAGAAGAGCTGGATGGAATTCTTGAGCAAATTAAATAGCGTAGTAGGTAAGGCGCTGACAGATGAAGAGCGACAAAAGGCGTGGGTTGAATTTAATCTTCCTTGATTTAATGAAGGTCGCTAGCTATAATCCCCGAGCTATTATGCATGGAGTTGGGTGTGGTAGATAGAAAACGCTCCACTGTCAGTAAAATCATAAGTTATCAAGTGCTAACGATAATAATTATGACGGCAGGATTTGCCCTGGCAGGGGGGGCTTACGCTTTATCGGCGGCTTTAGGCGGAGCGGCGGCATTTATACCCAATCTGTATTTTGCCTTGCGGATACATAAATCTGCCGGGCAGGAAGCAAGAAAGATTGTAAATTCTTTCTATGCGGGGGAATCAGGCAAGTTATTGTTAACGGCCGCGCTGTTTTTTATGATTTTCCAACTTCCAAACATAGAAATATTACCGCTGCTGGCAGTATACATAGCAGCATTATCGGTTTTTTGGTTTGCGCTGTTGATGCGCTGACACACACATATTTAGAGAGGAACGATGGCTACCGAAGTCCATGCCGCCGAAGGTGCAACCGGTTATATTATTCACCATTTAACTCCGCTGACTGTGGGCGAGGGTTTCTGGGCGTTGAATCTGGATACTTTGTTTTTCTCCGCAGTCTTGGGCGGCCTGTTTGTCTGGTTTTTTAAGATGGCCGCAGATAAAGCGACAGCAGGCGTGCCGGGTTTGGTGCAAAATTTTGCAGAAATGCTGATTGAATTTGTCGATAATCAGGTTAAAGACAGTTTCCACGGTAAAAATGAGTTAATCGCTCCATTGGCATTGACCATCTTTTGCTGGGTGTTCCTGTGGAACTTTATGGATTTGTTCCCGGTTGATATATTGCCGTTAGTCGGCTCGCTGATGGGCATTGAATATTTGCGCGTGGTGCCAAGTACCGATTTAAATGCGACATTCGCGATGTCCATCTCCGTTTTCTGTTTGATCATTTTCTACAGCATCAAAATAAAAGGCCCTTGGGGCTTTGCCAAAGAGCTGATGTTTCAGCCGTTCGGCCCTTGGTTGTTGCCGTTCAATCTGCTATTGAAACTGGTCGAAGAAATTGCCAAGCCGATCTCATTGGCGCTTCGTTTATTCGGGAACCTGTATGCGGGCGAATTGATCTTTATTTTGATTGCTTTGTTGCCGTGGTATATTCAGCCGGTGTTGAGTTTTCCCTGGGCTATCTTTCATATTTTAATTATCACGCTTCAGGCATTCATATTCATGGTATTAACCATTGTTTATCTGGGCATGGCGCACGAAGATCATTAATTTTTTAACTTTTTTATCATTAACTAACCGTTTGGAGGTTTCATGGAAATTGCAAGATTAATTGCTGATGTACAAGGCATGACTGCTATTGCAGTGGGTCTGGTTCTAGGTATGGGCGCTTTAGGTACGGCGATAGGCTTTGGTCTGTTAGGCGGGAAATTCCTGGAAGGCGCAGCGCGTCAACCTGAAATGGTGCCTATGCTGCAAGTAAAAATGTTCGTTGTTGCGGGTCTGTTGGACGCGGTAACCATGATCGGTGTTGGTTTGGCGCTGTTCTTTACTTTTGCTAACCCATTCCTGTCTGCTGTAACAGCTGCGGCAGCGGGTTAACAGGCTGTTTAACTTTACTAGCAACAAGAGGAACGCATCGTGAGTATCAATGCTACTCTGATTGGGCAAATGATTACCTTTGCACTTCTGGTATGGTTTACCATGAAGTACATCTGGCCGCCTTTATTTGACTCTTTAGAAGAACGTAAAAAGAAAATTGCTGATGGTTTGGCTGCGGCTGAAAAAGGTCAGGAACAAATGCACTTGGCAGAGAAAAAAGCCACGGGCGTTTTAAAAAAAGCCAAAGAACAATCTTCAGAGATTGTTAATCTTGCTCAAAAGCGTGCCACTGAAATTGTTGAAGCATCAAAAGACACTGCTAAAAAAGAAGGTGATCGCTTGATTCTTGTGGCAAAGGCGCAAATTGAACAAGAAAAACAGCAGGCTAAAGAAGGTTTGCGTAAAGAAGTCGCAGCCTTGGCTTTGCGGGCAGCGGAACAGATTCTGAGTGCAGAAATCGATAAAACCAAGCACCAGGACATCCTGAGCAAAATCTCTAATCAATTAGGATAGGCAGCATAATGAGCGAACTGGCAACATTGGCAAGACCTTATGCAGCGGCGGTGTTCAAGCGATCCAAAGAAACCGGTACGACTGAAAAGTGGTCGGAAGGTTTGGCGTTTATATCGGCTGTGCTGAATGATAAAGAAATTTCTGTTGTAGTGGATAACCCAAAAGTCAGCAAAGAGAGGTTATCGGCGCTGATGCTCGATATTTGTCAGGGGCAAGTAGAGGAAGAAGGTGAAAATTTTCTGAAATTGCTGGTTCAAAACAACCGACTCACTTTGGCGCCGACTATTGCGAAACTATTCGAAGTCTATAAGGCAGAAAGTGAAGGTTATGTCGATGTTGAAGTAGCTACCGCTTACGCCTTCTCCAAAGAAGAAAAGCAACGTTTCACTTCAACGCTGGAAAAAACGCTAAGCAAAAAAGTCCGTATGAATGTGACCGTGGATAAATCATTAATTGGTGGCGTGCTGGTACGTGCAGGCGACAGAGTGATTGACGGTTCCATTAAAGGCCAGCTTCAACAATTAGCAAAACGACTCTAAACTAGAGCGAGAAAAGAGCATGCAATTAAACCCATCTGAAATAAGTGATCTGATTAAAAAGAAGATCGAAAACTTCGACCTGAGCGCCGAGGCTCATACGGAAGGTACCGTAGTCAGTGTGACTGACGGTATTGTACGCGTACACGGTCTTTCGGAAGCGATGCAAGGCGAGATGCTGGAATTCCCCGGCAACACCTTCGGCATGGCGCTTAACCTTGAAAGAGATTCCGTGGGTGTGGTGGTATTAGGTTCATACCAGCATATCTCCGAAGGCGACACCGTAAAATGTACCGGTAAAATTCTGGAAGTACCTGTCGGGGAAGCATTGCTGGGTCGTGTCGTTGACGCGCTGGGTAATCCTATCGACGGCAAAGGCGCTATTGAGACAACCGAAACTTCGCCGATTGAAAAAATTGCACCCGGCGTAATTGCCCGTCAATCAGTTGACGAACCTGTGCAACTGGGTTTGAAATCTATCGACGCGATGATTCCTGTTGGTCGCGGTCAGCGCGAGTTGATCATTGGCGATAGACAAACCGGTAAAACGGCTATCGCGATTGATGCGATTATCAATCAAAAAGGTACGGGCATTAAATGTATCTATGTCGCTATCGGCCAAAAACGCGCATCGATTGCCAACGTAGTTCGGAAGCTCGAAGAGCACGGCGCAATGGCTCACACTATTGTGGTCGCGGCATCTGCATCGGAATCGGCCGCGTTACAGTTTATCGCGCCTTATACCGGCTGTTCGATGGGTGAATTCTTTAGAGACCGCGGCGAAGATGCCTTGATCATTTATGATGATTTAACCAAGCAAGCCTGGGCTTATCGTCAGATTTCCCTGTTGCTGCGTCGTCCGCCAGGTCGCGAAGCGTACCCGGGAGACGTGTTTTATTTACATTCCCGTTTGCTGGAAAGAGCATCGCGCATTAATTCCGCAGAAGTTGAGAAATTAACCGGCGGCAAGGTAAAAGGTAAAACAGGATCGTTAACTGCATTGCCGATTATTGAAACGCAAGGCGGCGACGTCTCGGCTTTCGTACCGACTAACGTAATTTCCATTACCGATGGTCAGATCTTTTTGGAAAGCGATTTGTTTAACTCCGGCATACGCCCGGCGGTGAATGCCGGTTTATCGGTATCGCGTGTCGGTGGTGCAGCTCAAACCAAGATCATCAAGAAATTGGGTGGCGGTACCCGCCTTGATTTGGCTCAGTATCGTGAGTTGGCGGCTTTCGCCCAGTTTGCATCCGACTTGGATGAAAACACCCGTAAGCAGATCGAACGCGGTCAACGCGTAACCGAACTGATGAAACAGAATCAATATTCGCCGATGTCGGTAGCGCAAATGGCGGTTTCATTGTTTGCTGCTAATGAAGGTTTCCTTGATAGCCTGGAAGTTAACAAGGTACTTGATTTTGAAGCTGCTTTACAGTCGTACATGACGGCAGAGCATTCTGAATTAATGAACAATATTAATGCAACTGGCGATTTTAGTGATGATATAAGAAAGGGTCTGCTAAGTGCTATCCAGACTTTCGTCAAAACGCATAGCTGGTAAAAGGGTCTTAAGATGGCTGTTGGTAAAGAAATACGCACCAAGATCGGGAGTATAAAAAATACTCAGAAGATCACCCGGGCAATGGAGATGGTTGCCGCGAGTAAAATGCGTAAAACAAAAGACAGAATGTTGGCAACACGCCCATACTCAAAAAAAATTGGCCAGATTATCAAACATCTGGCTCAAGCAAATCCTGAGTATAAACACTCTTTTCTTGTTGAACGCCAAGTTAAGCGGGTTGGAATCATTGTCATTAGCTCTGACAGGGGCTTATGCGGCGGACTGAATTCGAATTTATTCAGAAAAACGCTGAACCAAGTCATACAATGGGACAAAGAAAATATCGAAATAGACATTTGTACGATAGGTACCAAGGCTTTCGGTTTTTTTGGCAATCTGAAAGCAAATCTGGTCGGTCAGGTTTCTAAATTGGGTGACACTCCGCACCAGCATGATATTGTCGGTATTATTAAAATCATGTTAGATGCGTATGAGCAAGGCAGAATCGATGAGTTGCATGTGATTAGCAATGAATTCGTTAATACCATGACTCAGAAGCCTACTATTGAAAAATTATTACCTGTCGTAGCCGGTGAGCTTGAAGATGATCTGAAAGGTCATTGGGATTATATTTATGAACCTGATGCCAAGGAAGTTCTGGATCATCTGCTAACCCGATATATCGAATCCATCGTTTACCAGGGATTGGTTGAAAATAATGCCTGCGAACAGGCGGCCAGAATGGTGGCGATGAAGAGTGCTTCCGATAATGCCGGAAATATTATCAGCGAGTTACAACTGGTCTATAACAAAGCCAGACAAGCCGCTATCACTCAGGAAATTTCAGAAATTGTTGCCGGTGCCGCAGCTGTTTAAGCCCAAGTAAAATGACACAACACAAGAGGACAACTCAATGAGTTCGGGTAAAATCGTTCAGATTATCGGCGCGGTCGTTGACGTGGAATTTTCACGTGCAGACCTGCCCAAAGTATATGACGCCTTAAATGTAGAAGGCAAAGGCTTGGTGCTGGAAGTTCAGCAGCAATTAGGCGATGGCGTGGTCAGAACTATTGCCATGGGTACTACCGACGGTTTAAGTCGAGGCTTAAATGTTAGTAATACCAATGCGCCTATTGCAGTACCGGTCGGCCAGGAAACATTAGGCCGCATTATGAATGTTCTGGGCGAGCCTATCGACGAAAAAGGCCCTATCGGCGAAAAAGTAAAATGGGGCATCCACCGTGAAGCGCCAAGTTATGCCGAGCAGGCGGCGGCAACCGAGTTATTGGAAACCGGTATCAAGGTTATCGATTTGGTCTGCCCGTTTACCAAGGGCGGTAAAGTCGGCTTGTTCGGCGGCGCCGGTGTCGGCAAGACCGTTAACATGATGGAACTGATTCGAAATATCGCGATTGAGCACAGCGGTTACTCGGTGTTTGCCGGTGTCGGTGAGCGTACTCGCGAAGGCAACGACTTCTATCACGAAATGACCGATTCAAATGTAATCGACAAGGTATCCCTGGTCTACGGTCAGATGAACGAGCCGCCAGGAAACAGACTGCGCGTTGCGTTAACCGGTTTAACCATGGCGGAATATTTCCGTGATGAAGGCCGCGACGTACTATTCTTCGTTGACAACATCTATCGTTATACCTTGGCGGGTACCGAAGTGTCGGCTCTATTAGGCCGTATGCCTTCTGCCGTGGGTTACCAGCCTACATTGGCTGAAGAAATGGGTGTATTGCAAGAGCGTATTACTTCCACGAAGACGGGTTCTATTACCTCTATCCAGGCCGTCTATGTACCTGCGGATGACTTGACCGATCCGTCGCCTGCAACCACGTTTGCGCATTTGGATGCGACCGTTGTATTGTCTCGTCAAATTGCCGAATTGGGTATTTATCCTGCGATCGATCCGCTGGATTCTACCAGCCGTCAGCTGGATCCATTGGTTATCGGACAAGAGCATTACGACGTGGCTCGTAACGTTCAGGGCATCTTGCAACGCTATAAAGAATTGCGCGACATTATCGCGATCCTGGGTATGGACGAATTATCCGAAGAAGATAAACTGACCGTATCGAGAGCGCGTAAAATGCAACGCTTCCTGTCTCAGCCTTTCTTCGTTGCCGAAGTATTTACCGGTTCTCCGGGTAAATACGTGTCGTTAAAAGATACTATTGCCGGATTTAAAGGCATTATCGACGGCGAATACGATGCGATTCCTGAGCAGGCTTTCTACATGGTAGGTACCATCGATGAAGCGCTTGAGAAAGCAAAAGGCATGAAATAAAACTTGTAGGCAATAATTATGACCATGACCGTACATGTAGACATCGTTAGTGCAGAAAAGGAAATATTTTCCGGATTGGCGGAAATGGTATTTGCTCCTGCTGAACTTGGCGAAGTGGGCATTTCGCCTCGGCATGCGCCATTAATATCAAGACTTAAGGCCGGCGAAGTTCGGGTAAAAGTCAGCGACAAGGAAATTTATCCGTTCTATGTGTCAGGAGGTATGCTGGAGATACAGCCGCATTTGATTACCATCTTGGCGGATACGGCGATAAGAGCGAAAGATATTGATGAGGCGGCCGCAATAGAAGCCAAAATCAGGGCTGAAGAAGCATTGGCAGACAAATCGGGGCGAATTGATTTTGTGACGGCTCAGGCACAATTGCATCAAGCCGTGATGCAATTAAGAACTTTGGATAGACTTAGAAAGCGCGGCGGGTAATTGAGATATTACACACCGCATTTTACCCTTTTTGAAAAAGCCCGGTAACGTATTCATACGCTGTCGGGCTTTTTTGGTTTAAACGGAATATCAAATGAAAATAACGACTATTATTCTGGCTGCGGGTAAAGGAACCCGTATGCGCTCGGAATTACCCAAAATTTTGCATCAAATTGCCAATAGACCCTTGTTACAGCATGTATACGACACAGCTAAACACCTGGAAAATAATACCATCAGGATTGTTGTCGGCCACGGTGCAGAGTTGGTTACTGAAGCCTTAAAGGATTTGGATGCCGATTGGGTAGAACAAACGCAGCAGTTAGGCACAGGTCACGCGGTGCAACAGGTAAGCGATCAAATTGCCGATTCCGATAATGTGTTGATACTGTATGGCGATGTGCCTTTGTTGAAATTGGCAACCGTTAGGTTACTGATAAACAATGTCAACGACCGGTCTCTGGCTTTACTCACCGTAAATCTTGCTAATCCGGCCGGTTACGGCAGAATAGTCAGAAATGCGGCAGGACAGGTTGTAAAAATTGTCGAAGAAAAAGATGCGACAGAGGCTGAAAAACAGATTAATGAAGTCAATACCGGCATCATGGCGGTGCAGGGCAAGCAATTAAAAAAATGGCTGAGCCAGTTAAATAACAGTAACGTCCAGGGCGAATACTATTTGACCGACGTGATTGAAATGGCGGTTGCCGATCACATCGCTATCGTTACCAGCCAGCCGGAAATCGAAGATGAAGTGCTGGGGGTTAATAACCGTATACAGCTCAGTCACCTGGAGCGCGTGTATCAGCAAGAGCAAGCCAGAAGCTTGATGGAGCAGGGCGTCACCCTGAAAGACCCGATGCGCTTCGATCAACGAGGTACAATAGCAAGCTTGGGGCAGGACATAATAATCGATATTAATGTGATTTTAGAAGGGAAAAACAGCATCGGCAGCCATGTCAAAATAGGTGCCAACACCCAGATAAAAAATTCCATTATCGGTAATCATGTAGAAATTTTGGCAAACTGCGTTATTGAAGATGCGGTCGTTGGGCAAGGCAGTAAAATAGGCCCATACGCCAGATTAAGGCCTGAAAGCGTGTTGGCAGAAAATGTCCATATCGGAAATTTTGTAGAAATCAAGAAAACATCGGTTGCCGCAGGCAGTAAAATAAATCACTTAAGTTATATTGGCGATACCACGGTGGGCGCACAAGTCAATATTGGCGCAGGAACCATTACCTGTAATTATGATGGCGTTAATAAGTTCAGAACCATTATCGAAGACGGCGCTTTTATAGGCTCAAATAGCCAGTTGGTCGCCCCGGTTATTATAGGCAAAAATGCCACAATAGGTGCAGGATCAACCATCACCAAAGACAGTCCTGAGAATCAGTTGACCTTAAGCCGAGCCAAACAGATTTCTATTACAGGATGGCAACGACCCGTTAAGGAGGAGAAATAATATGTGTGGAATTGTAGGTGGTATAGCGCAACGAAATGTAGTCCCTATTTTACTGGAGGGTTTGAGACGGCTGGAATATCGCGGTTATGATTCGGCAGGACTCGCGGTCATCAACAATCAGCAAATCTATCGGAAACGAGAGCTGGGCAAGGTAAAAGGCCTTGAATTGTTGCTGGAGGCCGATCCCGTTTCAGGCAATATTGGTATAGCGCATACCCGTTGGGCTACCCACGGAAAACCCAGTACGGCTAATGCGCATCCGCATATTTGCCGGAATAAAGTGGCTGTCGTCCATAACGGCATTATTGAAAATCATGAGCATTTAAGAGAAGTCCAGCAGCAAAACGGTTACGTTTTCACCTCGGAAACGGATACCGAAGTTATCGCGCATGAAATTAATCACGCCATGGAATCAACAGACGGATTGCTGAACGCCGTTAAAAAGGCCATTAAAGAACTGGAAGGCGCCTATGCTCTGGGGATAATGAGTGTTGATGAACCCGATACTTTGATAGCCTGCAGAAAAGGCAGTCCGCTAGTGATAGGCGTCGGCTTTGGCGAATATTTTATTGCCTCTGATGTTGCTGCTTTATTGCCGGTTACGCAACGTTTTATCTTTCTCGAAGAAGGCGACATTGCCAAGCTAAGTATCAATGAACTGCTGATCTATGATGCGCAAGACCAACTGGTCAAACGTCCGATCAAACAAAGCCAATTGACCGCAGACTCGGTTGATAAAGGTGAATACCGCCATTACATGCTCAAAGAAATCTATGAGCAGCCGTTTGCTATCTCACAAACCCTGGAAGGTCGATTCGTCAACAATCGTCTGCAGGAAAACGCATTCGGACATAACGCCGCTGAAGTGTTCGATAACATAAAAGCCATCCAGATTTTAGCCTGCGGCACCAGTTACCATGCCGGTTTGGTGGCGCGCTACTGGTTTGAAACATTAGCCCATATCCCCTGTAGCATCGAAGTAGCCAGTGAATTTCGCTACAGAAATCCGGTATTGGCACCGGATACCCTGATAGTCACGATCTCGCAATCCGGCGAAACCGCAGACACCCTGGCGGCATTGCTGGAGGCCAAAAAGCTGGGCGCAAGATATTCATTGGCCATCTGCAACGTGCCGGAAAGCTCATTGGTCAGGGAATCCGATCTGGTGTTAATGACCCGCGCCGGCCCTGAAATCGGCGTTGCCTCAACCAAGGCGTTTACTACGCAATTGGCAACATTAATGTTGTTAGTCATTGCCGTGGGCAGACGTTTTCATCTGACCGAAATAGCCGAGCAAAAAATTACCTCGGAATTATTCGGCCTGCCCGGAAAAATTGAACAAGTGTTAAAGCTGGATGATGAAATTAGGGTTCTGGCCGAGCAATTTGCCGAAAAACAGCATGCCTTGTTTCTAGGTAGGGGAACCCATTACCCGATAGCCATGGAAGGCGCGTTAAAATTAAAGGAAATCTCCTATATCCATGCCGAGGCCTACCCGGCTGGCGAGTTAAAGCACGGCCCTTTGGCCTTAATCGATGCCGACATGCCGGTGGTGACCGTAGCGCCAAACAACAGCCTGCTGGAAAAACTGAAATCGAATATTCAGGAAGTCAGCGCCAGAGGCGGGCAATTGATTGTTTTTATGGATGAGACCTTAGCCACAGTCAATGATGAAAATATACAGATTGTGAAAGTACCCCAAGTCGAGGATGAAATTTCACCGATCGTGTACACCATTCCTTTACAGTTGTTGGCTTATCATGTCGCCGTTTTGAAGGGTACGGATGTCGATCAACCCAGGAATCTGGCGAAGTCGGTTACAGTGGAATAGATAATGGCAAAATTATCACTGCAAGAGCAACTATTAAAATCCGGCTTAGTCAGCGCCGCTCAAGCCAAAAGCGTTAAATCCGATAAGCGCAAACAAACCCAGCAGCAGCGCAAGAATAACGTCGAGGTGGTTGATGAGGCTAAAAATCTGGCTCAAAAAGCCCAGGCTGAAAAAATCGAAAGGGACAGGGAGCTTAATCAGTTGCGCCAGCAGCAGGACGAGAAAAAACAGTTGGTCGCTCAAATAAAACAGATTATTGAATTAAACCGGCTGCCCAGGGATGCTGAAGGATCGGCTTATAATTTTACCGATAATAGCAAGGTCAAGCGGCTGTATGTCTCGGAGACGATGCGCGATCAGATTGCCGAGGGACGGCTGGCCATCGTAAAACTCGGGACAAACTATGAAGTGATCCCGGCCGACGCGGCAAGAAAAATACAGCAGCGCGATGCTGCCGGTGTGATCGTTTTTAATGAGCAAAATAAAGCGGCAGATGTTGTAGATGATGCTTATGCGGAGTACCAGGTTCCCGATGATTTGATCTGGTAATATTAAAAAATAATCAGAACTAATCCTGACAACAAATAACTCCAATCGGCCACTATGTATAGTATCGAACTATGTAATGATCCCTGTTCTATGCGCTACCTGATATTGTTGGTAGCGCCCTATACATAGTTTCAGTGCCTGACGGAGCTGCATCAATGCAGTGATAGCGGGATATTTTGTATCGGGGGTATTGGGATCTTGCCGGAGCCTTGTCTTATATGACCAAGTTGACCTCGACGTATTGAAGTGTGTGGATTTCCACTTCAGAGTACCAGTAAAACTATGTCAAGTTAATAGACTTCCAATTTTTCTGTAGATCAATGAAATAGCGCTTCGCAGCCTGCTACCATCTATGCGCTATACATAGTACTCAGTCAACTTTATTCTGACGGTTAAGCAACTGGATGTGGGGGCGACGCAAGCCGCCCCCACAATTACAGGCACCCGTCATTTCTAAATTGACTAAGTAATAGTTGAGTACTATACATAAGGGTCGAAACAGGACAGTCAATGTCAGCTTCGATCGAGACCATTTTTTGGCGGCGCCAGATCAATTCCGGCTGATAATCTCCCCATGCGCGGCTGACCGCAGATGGGGAATTTGAGCGTCTATTTAAAACTCAACCCTGCGTTAACCTGATTTCCGCTTCACGGTATTTTGCCGCACAATACTCAGCCACTTCTGCGGGCAAATGCGGGCCCGGCGCGGTTTTATCCCAATCCAGCGTTTCCAGGTAATCACGGATATATTGCTTGTCGAAGCTGGGCGGACTGATGCCCACCCGATATTGATCGGCAGGCCAGAAGCGCGATGAATCGGGGGTTAGAGCTTCATCGATCAGGTATAAAACGCCGTCGTCGTCGATCCCGAATTCGAATTTGGTATCGGCAATAATAATGCCCCGTTCTTTGGCGTAGGCGGCGGCTTCCTTGTACAGCTTCAAACTGGCGTCGCGCACTTTTTCCGCCAAGTCCCGGCCCATCAATTCGACGGTAAGTTCAAAAGAGACGTTTTCGTCATGCTGATCGACTTCGGCTTTTGTAGACGGCGTATAAATAGGTTCAGGCAGTTGCTGCGCCTGCTGTAAACCTTCGGGCAGTTTAATGCCGCAGACTGCGCCGGATTTTTGGTAGTCTTTCCAGCCGGAGCCGATTAAATAACCGCGAACAATCGCTTCAACCGGCAGCGGTTTTAATAACTTGACGACGATAGCGCGGCCTTCAATCTGCGCGCGCTCGGCGGCATCGGGAACCACCTGTTTCAGCGGAATGTCGGACAGGTGATTGGGCATGACGTGCTTCATTTTTTCAAACCAGAAATTGGACACGCTGGTTAAAACACGGCCTTTGCCAGGGATAGGGTCAGGCAAAATCACATCGAAAGCAGACAGCCGGTCGGTGGTCACAATCAGCATGTGCCGGTCGTCAATGTCGTAAATATCCCGCACTTTGCCGCGTGCTCTGAGCTTTAAAGACGACAGTGTTGATTGGTATAGGGCTTCTGGAGCAGTCATAGGTTCTCGCTGGTGTCAAATAAGGTGATTTTATCAGTTGTTCGGGGCCGGGTTAACCAACAACCCGATTCATATGCTCTGTGCCTTCAGCGTAACTAGCACATAGTCCCTTAACGGAACATATCCTTGTTAACCGCTTTATCCATAGCATTTTTTGCGGTAATGATGCCTTTATCGACCAGCTCTTTCATATTCTGATCCAGCGTCTGCATGCCGTCTTTGCGTCCGGTTTGAATCGCAGAATACATTTGCGCTACCTTGGCCTCGCGAATCAGGTTTCTGATAGCCGCTGTACCCACCATGATTTCATGCGCGGCAACACGCCCGCCGCCGATTTTTTTCAGCAAGGTTTGCGAAATAACCGCCTGTAACGATTCGGACAGCATGGCTCGAATCATGTCTTTTTCTGCGGCAGGAAATACGTCGATAATACGGTCGATGGTTTTAGCGGCAGAAGTGGTATGCAAAGTGCCGAACACAAGGTGACCGGTTTCTGCCGCTGTCATGGCCAGTCGGATGGTTTCCAGGTCGCGCATTTCACCGACCAGAATAATATCGGGATCTTCCCGCAGCGCCGAACGCAACGCTTCAGCAAAGCCGTGAGTATCGCGATGGACTTCCCGTTGGTTAATCAACGATTTTTGGCTCTCATGAACAAACTCGATAGGGTCTTCTACGGTCAGTATGTGCGCGTAATCATTGCGGTTAATATGATTAATCATCGCCGCCAGCGTCGTTGACTTGCCGGAGCCGGTAGGGCCGGTCACCAGAACCATACCGCGCGGTTTTTGGCATAATTCTTCAAAAAACTTGGGTGCTTTCAAATCTTCCAGGCTCATAATTACCGAGGGAATCGTCCTGAATACAGCGGCGGCACCGCGCTCCTGATTAAACGCGTTAACACGAAACCGGGCAACACCGGGCAATTCGAATGAAAAATCGGTTTCTAAAAACTCCTCATAATCCTTGCGTTGCTTATCGTTCATAATGTCATAAATCAGCGCATGCACTTCCTTATGATCCAATGCAGGAATATTGATCCGGCGAATGTCGCCATCAACCCTGATCATAGGCGGGAGCCCCGCCGATAAATGCAAATCCGACGCTTTGTTTTTAGCTGAAAAAGCCAGTAATTCGGCAATATCCATAACATCCTCAGGAACATCAAAATAAAAATATCTTTATACCATAGATCATCTTTTTGTTTTTTTGAAACTGTGTTGGTTGTCGCGGCTTAAAATAACAAAGCCAGCCTTGAAACTCCGGTGTCAGCAATTTTTGGAGTGCAAAGCTTCCGCTCCTGCTCACGCCCCTTGCCTACATCCATGTAGGCAAAGCTTGTTTTGGTTGTTTTGCGATTTTGAGCGGTGTGGTGTGGGCAGAAGTTGCCCGGCGAGAAATGAGCGGATTTAAAAAGCCGACTAATGAACAGCAAATACTATAATAACCGGCGACTAACCGAGGAATATACATGGTAACTCTAGCGCAAAGATTGAAACAAATACGCTCGCAAATCTGCGATGCAGAATTAGCCTATAACCGTCAGCCCGGATCGGTGCTGTTATTGGCCGTCAGCAAAACCAAGCCATCCGAAGCGATTGCTTGCGCCTATCAATCAGGGCAACGCCATTTCGGCGAAAACTATTTGCAGGAAGCATTGAGAAAACAACAGGAACTGGGGGCTTACGCTATTACCTGGCATTTTATCGGCCCGATACAATCCAATAAAACCAAAGCGTTGGCGACCCATTTTGATTGGGTACACAGCGTCGACAGTTTGAAAATAGCCAGACGCCTTAGCGAGCAGCGCCCGTCTCATTTGCGGCCGTTAAATATTTGCCTGCAAGTCAATATCAGCGATGAACCCAGCAAGTCCGGCATCACCCCGGCCGAATTATCGCAACTGTGCGAACTGGTCGCCAAACTGCCGAACCTGAAATTACGCGGCGTAATGGCCATTCCGGCGCCGCAACAGGATTTTGAGCAACAACGCCGACCTTATAAAACACTTTATCAGGCCGTTGCAAAATTGGGGCAACCCGAGCTGGATACCTACTCGTTCGGTATGACCGGCGATTTAACAGCCGCGATAGCCGAAGGCTCGACTATCGTCAGAATCGGCACCGCGTTGTTTGGCGAGCGCGATTATTCGTAGGAGCGATCATCGCGGCTAAAGCCGCTCCTACAGGCGTTAACTAAAATCATCCGGCTCTTCAATAACCGGATTAATCAATGTCCCGATGCCCTCAATTTCAATCCGGGCAGTTTGTCCCGGCAACAGATAACCGCGCGGTTTCATTTTTACCCCGACCCCGGCAGGCGTGCCGGTGGCAATCACATCGCCCGGCTCCAGCGTCATCGCTTGCGACAAATAGGCGATCATTTCATAGCAGTTGAAAATCATCTGTCCGGTGTTGGCATGTTGCCGCAGTTCATCGTCAACCCAGGTTTTAAGATTCAGGTTATGCGGGTCGCCGATTTCATCGCCGGTTACCAGCCAAGGCCCTAGCGGGCCGTGAGTATCGAATGATTTGCCCAGCGTAAAAGTCGGCGAACGAAACTGCCAGTCGCGCACCGACACATCATTGGCAATGGTAAAGCCGGCAATGACTTGGTGGGCCTTATCGACCGGCACATGGCGGCAGCGGGCGCCGATCACAAAAGCCAGCTCGCCTTCATAATCCAGCTTATCTGAGACTTTAGGCCGGTGTATCGCGTCGCCAGGCCCGATCACACAGGTGCCTTGTTTGGTGAAAAAACTGGGATATTCCGGCTTATCCCGGCCGGTTTCTTCGATATGGTCGGCATAGTTCAGGCTGATGCCTAAATATTTGCCGGGCCTCGGCACCGGGGCATGCAGCTTGACTTGATCCAGAGCGATACGATCCAAGCCGCTGTCGATTTGCTCTCGCATCGCATCCAAGGCTCTGGCGCCTGCACCCAGAAATTCAAGCAGGGTTGCCGGTATTTTAGTATTGTTTTTGCTGTCAACGACCATAGCCTCAACGACAGCGCCTACACGAGTTTCGTGATTATGAGTAAAGGTTACCAGTTTCATCAGTTAAACTTATCCGTACGATTTCAAGTGCCGCTATTATAAACGCAAGCGTAAACTCAAGAGCTTGCGCCCAAAAAAAGATATAATTAATCATTTTTAATTTAATGAGGAACATAAAATGAATGAAAACTGGATTGCGCCTTCCATCCTGTCGGCTAATTTCGCAAAACTGGGTGAAGAAGTCGATAACGTTTTAAAAGCGGGCGCCGATGTGGTGCATTTCGACGTGATGGATAACCATTTCGTGCCCAACCTGACTATCGGGCCCCTGGTTTGCGAAGCGTTGAGAAAACACGGCGTTACCGCACCCATCGATGTACATTTGATGGTTGAGCCGGTTGACCGTCTTATTCCCGACTTTGCCAAAGCCGGCGCCAGCATCATTACCTTCCATCCCGAAGCCTCCGTGCATATCGATCGCACCCTGCAATTGATTAAAGATTGCGGTTGTAAGGCCGGACTGGTATTTAACCCCGGCACGCCGCTGCATTATCTGGATTATGTGATGGATAAGCTGGACATGATTTTGTTGATGTCGGTTAACCCCGGCTTTGGCGGCCAGTCTTTCATCCCTTCGGCGCTGGATAAATTGCGTGAAGTCAGAACCAGAATCGACGACAGCGGTTTGGCTATTCGCCTGGAAATCGACGGCGGCGTTAAAGTCGACAATATCCGCGATATTAAAGCGGCCGGTGCCGATACTTTCGTGGCCGGTTCTGCTATTTTCAGCCAACCGGATTACAAAAAAGTGATTGACGAAATGCGTGCTGAATTGGCTAAAGCGGTTTAAAGTCAGGCAATGCGTAGGGCGGTTTCGCGCTAGCAAACCGCCAACCAGCTACGTCTTACGCATTCCGACCGCAATAATGACAGCATCATTCGGCGCATTCAATTTGGAGTAAACTAATGACCACGATAACTTTCGATACCCATGATTTTGTTAAAAAGCTCAAAGGTGTTGGTTTTAGTGAAGAACAGGCAGAAGTTCTGACCGATTTACAAAAAGCCACGGCATCGAATACGCTAGAACAAGCGCGGCATGATTATGAACTGGATGATTTGGCTACCAAGCGTGATTTGAAAGAGCTGGAGCTAAAAATTGAATTGGTTAAATCAGAGTTAAAGCGCGAAATTGCAGAAACTAAAGCTGATTTAATCCGCTGGGTGGTGGGTGTTGGTTTGTTGCAAATAACGATTATTGCTGGATTGATGTTTAGATTAACCGGCAAGGTTTAGGGTGTGATTAATAGGAGTTAAATAATGATTCAAGACGATATTATTAACGAATTACCATACATTAGCTGAAGCTAAGCTCATATAAATTTACTCCCATTTGAGCTAAAAAACGTATACGTTTGCAATCGCTACAGCCCTTGACTAGAAAGGGATTTATGATTTTAAGTTATACGATTTCACAGTAAGATGGGAATAGAAAGCGCAATACATTATTTGATTGATAAAATTATTTTGACACGATAACGCCACACACCGAATAACAAAAAATGACCCCAGAACAATTCAATCACCTAGTCCTGCAGGGCTACAACCGCATCCCGATTTGCCGCGAAGTGTTGGCCGATCTGGATACGCCTTTAAGCGCGTATCTGAAACTGGCCGACGGCGCTTATTCCTATTTATTCGAATCGGTGCATGGCGGCGAGCAATGGGGTCGCTATTCGATCATTGGACTGCCTTGTAAAACCATCGTTAAAATCACCGGCAATCAAATCCGTGTGGAACAAGGCGGCGAGCTGCAAGAATCGCTCACCCATGACAACCCGCTGATCTGGATAGAGCAGTTTAAAGCACGTTACAACGTCCCCGATATCGACACCTTGCCCCGATTTAACGGCGGTTTGGTCGGCTATTTCGGCTATGAGACCATCGGCTATATCGAGCCTAAGTTGCGCAGCACCGGCAAACCCGATCCGTTGGGCAATCCAGACATCCTGCTGATGGTGTCGGAAGACATGCTGGTGTTCGATAACTTGTCCGGCAAAATGCTGTTGCTGACCCACGCCAATCCCGAAGAAGCCGATGCCTATAACCGCGCTGTCGCTCGAGTGGATGATTTGGCCGTCAAACTGCGCGAGTTGCAAGCCAAGCCAACAAAAAATCACACGCACAACAAAGTCGAAGAATCCGATTTCATCTCGGGCTTTACCCAGCAGGGCTTTGAAGAGGCGGTGTTGAAAGCCAAAGAATACATCACCGACGGCGACATCATGCAGGTGGTGCTGTCGCAACGCATGTCCATCCCCTACACCGCTTCGCCGCTGAATTTATACCGGGCTTTGCGCTGTTTGAATCCTTCGCCGTACATGTTTTTCCTGAACCTGGACGACTTCCATATCGTCGGTTCGTCGCCGGAAATCCTGGTCAGGCTGGAAGACAACATGGTCACGGTTCGACCGATTGCCGGTACCCGTCCACGCGGCGAAACGCCGGAACAGGATATTGAACTGGAAAAAGACCTGCTGGCCGATCCCAAAGAACTGGCCGAGCATTTGATGCTGATCGACTTGGGCCGCAACGATGTGGGCCGGGTCGCGGAAATCGGCAGCGTGCAACTGACCGATAAAATGATCGTCGAACGCTATTCGCATGTCATGCACATCGTCTCCAACGTCACCGGACAGCTGCAGCAAGGCGACAACGCCTTCGATGTGCTGGCGGCGACGTTTCCGGCAGGCACCGTCAGCGGCGCGCCGAAAATACGCGCGATGGAAATTATCGACGAACTCGAACCGGTCAAACGCGGCGTTTATGCAGGCGCAGTCGGCTACATAGCCTGGTCCGGCAACCTGGATACCGCCATCGCAATCAGAACCGCCGTGATAAAAAACAACATGTTACATATACAAGCCGGTGCCGGTATCGTTTACGATTCCGTACCCAGAAACGAATGGGATGAGACCATGAATAAAGGCCGCGCAATATTCCGCGCCGTGAGTATGGTCGAAGCTGGATTGGAAGGGGAGCAACCATGAGTGCAGTCAAAGTCGTCATGATCGATAACTACGACTCGTTCACTTACAATCTGGTGCAATATTTCGGCGAGTTAGGCGCTGACGTGACCGTGGTGCGTAACGATCAGGTGACCGTCGAAGACATAGAAAACCTTGTCCCCGATAAGCTGGTGATTTCCCCCGGCCCCTGTACGCCCAAGGAAGCAGGCATATCCGTTGCTGCGATCTTAAAGTTTGCCGGGCGCATTCCTATCCTGGGCGTTTGCTTGGGGCACCAAAGCATCGGCTATGCGTTCGGCGGCAATATCGTCCACGCCAAAAGCATCATGCACGGTAAAACCTCGCCGGTTTATCATCGGAATCAAGGCGTATTCAAAGGGCTTAACAACCCGTTTATAGCCACCCGTTATCATTCGCTGGTCATCGAACAGGCGACCATTCCCGATTGCCTGGAAATAACCGCCTGGACGCAGGACGAAGCGGGCAACCTCGATGAAATCATGGGCGTCAGGCACAAACAGCTGGATATTGAAGGGGTGCAATTTCATCCCGAGTCGATTTTGACTGAGCATGGGCATGATTTGTTGAGGAATTTTTTGGAAAGATGATTGGAACAAATCGTTAAACCAAGTCATCCTTAAGTATTAAAAGCAGTCAACGCATTGCAACGGGAGTGCGAGCTTTGCTTGTACTTGCAGGCGAAGCCTGCACTCCAGCAGTTAGTAACTTTATGCCGGACGGGGCAGCATGCCCCGTCCGGCTGTATGTTAAAGATTTGGTATATTGTGGGCGCAAATTTATTCGCGCTTTTAA
>JAURVK010000015.1 GCA_030655535.1 Methylobacter sp.
GTGGCAATCAGCTTTTGTTCCTGTGCGTGGTCAATCAGGGTTTGCAGGTTTTTGCCGCATTCGATATAGGTTCTTGTCGTCCATTCAATCAAATCATTGGCGATACGGTTGCCATCCATATCGACAATGCCGCCCAGTCGATACCATTCGGCGCCTGTTCTGGCTAAGCGAATCGGATAGTCGGGGTTCAGCGATTGAAGTTTAGCGAGTATTAATTCATCGTTGTGGTCGGGCAGGGTGTGCTTACAGATTTTTGCAAGCTGTTGCCCGTCAAGTTGAAAAGGTTGATCAGCCATACACTGTTTCCTATTTCTCGATGCCATGCGTTGCATGGGCAATGCTTGTTAATCGTTCCTGCGCCGCCGCACGGACATCGGGCTCGGGATCGTCAAGCAGACCGACCAATGCTTCGGGAGCAACGCGCTGGGCCGCGGTATAGCGCACCACCCAGTCGGCATCATTGAGCATGATCACGGCATCATCGGGGTTCATCCGCTCGGCGACAATGCGCCTGACTTCAGGCGCATTGTCATGAGCCATTAAACCCAGGCTGACTTCGGGCAAGCGTTCGGCAACGATTTTTCGCACTTGCAGGTCTTCATCGCGAATAAAGCGGAACAGGCGTCCTTCCGGCAGTCTTCCGGCTATCGTTAATCTGACGATATAGTCTTGGTCGCCGGCCATCTTTTCCAGATCGGCGGGCGCAATACGATCGGCTACGGTCATGCGCACTTCCCTATCCGGATCATCGATTAACAGATGCAGTTGGGACACGGGTATCCGATAGGCGATTGCGCGCCTGACCACTTCATCTTCATCGTGAATCAGGTCGGTCAATGCCTTTTGCGGTGCGTAACGGACGGCAATAGCGCGCCTTTCCCAAAAATTGTCGTGCAGATAGTGCTCGGCAAAGCCTGGGTTGACGCGAAAAAAGCGGTCGATTTGCCTTCCGCTTTCAACGAATACGCAGGTATCGCCGGGCATACAACGCCCCATCAGCAGGGTTTTTCCGCGAAAAGGGCATAGGCTGCAATCGGCAAAAGGGACGCTGACAGGGCTTTCACGATTGGACATGTGAAGTACCGTTTAGTCCGCGATAACTTCTGCAACGACGATGCCCGTTGCAACGTCATAATCATTGGTCAGGCACAGACAGTGTTCCCGGCCATCAACTAAATAAAGATTGAAGTCTTTATGCTCAATGACCGGCGTATTATTGGGCAGATCGTCATCCATGCAGTAAGTGAAATGGATAGCTGGGTATTGCTGTCTTAGCACCGACAAATTCGCCTGGAGCGAATTTGAACAGCTGGTGGCTGGCCCAGAGGGTGGAATACAGGGATGTATTTCATAAACCGTGCTTTCATCGACACCCAATGCTTCGATTTCCGCCGCTATGGCGTTAACCTGATTTGTGGTGATCATCCCGTCGCTTCCCTTTCAAATCTAAACCGATCGGTTGCATCAATACCCATGACTTTAGCCAGCCAGGGCGGCGGAGTTCCGGCAATAACGGTTTGCAGCCGGTCGATGATGTCGGCAATGCTTTCAATGCCGGGCAGCTTCATTGGATGTATGCCCAGCTTGACAATCTTTGCCGCCGCAGGGCCGCCAACCGAGGCGATATAAAGTATCTGGCAATCCTGAATCAGTTCCGCCCTGAACACGTTTTTATCATCCACTTCCAGGCCATCAGGACTATCTGTGCCGCAAATGTCGATTAACCGGGCTTCATCGGCTGAAACCTGATAAATCATGAATTGACTGCAAGAACCGAAATGACCGTCAACGTTGATGCCGTCATTGCTGGCGCAGGCAATGCGAACGGAGCCGGGCATATCGCCGTCAACATAGGCTTGTCGTTCCTGCACGTCTGTATGGGTATGCAGGTCGGATTTAAGAATGCTTAACGCATGGGTCAATAAAGGCTCGTCAACATCTAAAAACTCACCCGCCACCGCGGTTTTAAGATTTTTCAGGTTAATGCCGACAATTTTTTCTTCAGTGATAGGAAGACCGACGCAGGCGGTCAATACCGAAAGCAAGCGTTTGGCATCGGTATCGGGCAAAGCGCGAGCCGCCAGCCCGATACGTAAAGCCAGTTCTCGCGAGAGTGCAGCCTGGCTGTTCATCTGCTTATGCCTCAAGCGGCAGAATGCAGTTGTCGACGGGGCACACTTTGACACATTGGGGTATGTCAAAATCGCCGTCGCATTCGGTGCAGGTTTTTTTGTCTATTTTAAAGACAATGGAACCTTCCGTGATCGACATGGTCGGGCATACCGGTTCGCAGTCGCCGCATGAAATACAATCCGCTTCAACAATATATAAGGCCATGATTATTCTCCTGAATCTAAACGTAAGGCGCGCAAGGTAAGCGGGAAATCCGGCTGTGCTTGCGGTTCAAAATAATACTTTGAACCATCGCTCAATAGAACTTCGCCGCCCCATTTATCGGGGCTATCGAATTCAACGGATTCCGCCACTTCTTCCAAATCTTTTTTGGGGACGTAGAAGACTAATTTGCCCTCTGCATTTTTTTTCAACATGACGCTAGGCATTGAGTTCTCCGTTTACACGCATTGATAAATCCCCCCTAACCCCCCTTTTTCAAAGGGGGGATGAACTGTTCCTCTTTTTCAAAGGAAGGGATAAACAGTTCCCCCCTTTGTTAAAGGGGGCTAGGGGGATTCTGACTTAACGAATCAAATCGTAGTTATAGTCAGTTGTACCCATACCTTTGGTTTCTTCATCCAACTGTTCCAGAACGGCATTAACCAGGGTTGTCAGCATATAAATAGCGCCTTCGTAACCCAGGGTTGTCATTCTGTGCAGGTGATGCCGGTCAAAGATTGGGAAACCGATGCGAATCAACGGCACTTCAAACTCTTCGCCTTTATAGAAAGTGTCGCGTTGAATGAACTTGCCGTAAGAATTGCCGATCATGAAGTCCGGTTTGTTGGTAAATACCAATGAACGGAAATGCCATAAATCTTTGCCGGTATGGACTACGGTTTTTTGTCCATAAGGCGAATCTTTCAGCATTTTATCCATCGCTTTCGCCCAACGTTTATTGGCATGGTTGCACAATACATCGGTCGGTTCAGCGCCCATTTCCAGCAGGAATTTGGTCATACCCATCACGAAATCCGCATCGCCGTACAAGGAAAACTTCTTGCCGTGCATCCAGGTGTGCGAGTCGGTCATCATGTCCACCAAGCGGCCGCGCTCAAGTTCCAGGGAAGCAGGAATCGGCTTGCCGGTCAGTTCGGAGATTTTCATCAGGAACTCATCGGTCCATTCCAGTCCCATCGGAATATTGATGGCGGTAGCGGGTTGATGCATGATGGTTTGCACATACTTTTTGGTTTTTTCCAACTGCCAGGGTTGCAACAACAAGGTGTCGATCGCATTAGGCGCGTCTTTCACTTCAGCCTGGGTCGTGCCGCCCGCATACATGCGGAAAGTACCGTCAGCAGGCGTATCCAATACTTCGGAAGGATCGCTCAATAACGAGTAATCAACACCCATTTCCTTCATCATGCGGTGCATGACGCGGTAGTTGCCCAGATAGGTTTCGAAGCCCGGAACCAGGTTGATCTTGCCGTTTGAACCGACTTTCTTGTCGTCCATATGATTCAGGGTGAAATAGCGCAACATGCCTTCGAACATGTTATCCCAGCCTGTAGTATGACTACCGACAAAGCTTGGGGTATGAGCATAAGGCGTTGGAAATTCCTGTTCGATATGTCCGGCTTTTTTAGCGTTATTGATGAACGCATTCAAGTCGTCGCCGATAACTTCAGCCATACAGGTGGTCGAGACGGCAATGATGTCCGGTTTGTACAAAGCTTTGGCGTTTTCCAAACCGGCCATCATATTTTTCTGACCGCCGAAAACCGCAGCATCTTCGGTCATGGAATCGGATACGCAGGCAACAGGTTCTTTGAAATGACGGTTGAAATAAGTACGGAAATAAGCCACGCAACCTTGCGAACCATGGACATAAGGCATGGTTTTTTCAAAACCCAGCGCACAAAGTACAGCGCCCAAGGGTTGACAGGCTTTGGCAGGGTTTACGGTTAACGCTTCGCGGTTGAAATTGAGTTCCTGGTATTCCTTGGTGGTCGTCCACTGAAACACTTCATCAATTTTTTCCTGGGAATGACGCTCTTCATAAGCTTCACGTTTGTTGGCGAGGCTTTCCTTGTATTCATCGTTACGGAATAAAGGATAACTCGGTTGGATGTTTTCGACTTCTTGACTCATGATAATCTCCTACGCGCCACTAATCTGTGGACGACGGTTGAAGGAGTAGGAGCGGGTAAGGGGGAAGCCCCGTTCCTACACAAAATTAAGCGCTTGCAGCGACCGCTACGTCTGAACTTTCAGCTGTTTTCCAGGGTACTTTCACCTGTTTCCAGCAAGGGTTATTCAGTGTCATGTCCATATCTCGGGCAAAGATGGCAAAGCCGTCATAACCGTGATAAGGGCCTGAATAATCCCAGGAGTGCATTTGGCGGAACGGAATGCCCATTTTTTGGAAAATGTACTTTTCCTTGATGCCGGAACCGATCAAGTCAGGTTGAACTTTCTTAACGAACTCTTCAAACTCATAGCCGGTCACGTCGTCATAAATCAACGTGGCATTGCCCATTTCCTTGATGGTACGGTCGTAGTCGTCGTTATGGCCGAATTCGTAACCGGTACCGACCACTTCCATGCCCAAGTCTTCATAGGCGCCGATAACATGACGCGGACGCAAGCCGCCGACATAGAGCATTACGCGTTTGCCTTGCAGGCGTGGTTTGTATTTGGCGATAACCGCATCGTATTCAGACTGATATTTGGCGATAACCTTTTCAGCGCCCGCTTGAATCGTTTCATCAAATAACGCAGCAATCTTGCGCAATGATTCGGCAATTTTGGTAGGACCGAAGAAGTTGTACTCGATCCAGGGGATTTTGTATTTTTCTTCCATGTGCCGCGCAATGTAGTTCATTGAACGATAGCAATGGATCAAATTCAGTTTC
>JAURVK010000017.1 GCA_030655535.1 Methylobacter sp.
CGTTTTTAAGATATCCTAGGTGAGCCACTTTGCTGGTTCCCACGCGGAGCGTCTCAGCCATTAATTTAAGCCGAAAATTGTTAGGGTTGAATGCCGTGGGCGCGAATTTATTCGCGCGATAAGTTTTAAAAAGCGCGAATAAATTCGCGCCCACAATATAGTAAACTCTTAACTTAATGGCAGTGACGCGAAGCGAGGGAGCGTGGGAGCGTGGGAACGAGCCATGCACCGTCCGGCTATGATGATTTGTGTAGATAGCTATGCCCTTTGGGTGACGAACCGCTTGACCAGATCAATTGGCAATCTCTACCTGTCTAATTCCTGACGGCGTTCCATCAGCCAAATAAATTCTAATGCCTCTTCCAAAATTCATGCTATTGCATATTCTTTATGAAAAACAATCGACAATCATATAGTTCTCTGTATGTTATCGTAATTTAAGACCTTTACGACATAGAATCGTGATATGACATCTACAAATTCAAAGCATAAAAAACCCGGATTCCAGCAAACAAAGTTATCTGCCAAAATCCGGGGTTTGATTAACGCTACAAGCTAAAGCTTATTTATTCATAATACCGATGCCTTTTAGCAAAGTCAGCGCCTGATACAAAGGATAATCTTTTTCCAGGGCCTCCTTCTCCTGCACATCCTCCAGACTCTCTTTGCCTTTGCCGTTTTCCAAATGATGCGACAAATCCACCTCTTTGACCGGCTTGAACTCCGATGTTTCCAATGCCTCCAACTTAACGCGCGCCAAGGTAATGTCCGGCTCAATGCCCTCGGCCTGGATGGAACGCCCTGAAGGCGTATAGTATCTCGCTGTCGTCAACTTGACTGCCGAACCCTTACTGGTTGGCAATATGGTCTGTACCGAGCCTTTACCAAACGATTTCTCGCCCATGATGACAGCGCGCTTTTGATCCTGCAAAGCTCCGGCTACAATCTCCGAGGCCGAGGCAGATCCGGCATTAATCAACACAACTATCGGCGCACCGTCAATAAGATCATTAGGCGCGGCATTAAAGCGCATTTCCGAATTTTCAATACGACCCTCAGTATAAACAATAAGGCCGCTCTTTATGAAGGCGTCACTGACCTCAACCGCCGCATTCAGCACTCCGCCCGGATTATTTCTTAAATCCAGCACTAAGCCTTTTAGATTGCCTGTGTTTTCCTTTTTCAGCGAGGTTAGAGCCTCTTTAAGGTTTTCACCCGTTCCCGATTGAAAGCTACTAATGCGCACATAGCCATAACCTTTTTCGAGCATTCGGCTTTTTACACTTTTAACTTTTATGATGGCTCGGGTTATGGTGATTTTTAAAGGAGCACCCTCCCCTTCACGAATCACGGTGAGTAAAATCTTGCTACCCGGTTCGCCGCGCATAAGCTTGACAGCATCACCCAAGGCCATGCCTTTTACCGGCTGATCATCAAGCCTGACAATCAGGTCTCCGGTTTTAATGCCTGCTCTCTGCGCGGGAGTATCATCAATAGGGGAAACCACTTTAACAAAGCCGTTTTCCATGGTGACTTCGATGCCTAAACCGCCGAATTGCCCTGTGGTGCCTTCTTTTAATTGCTGATATTCATCGGCAACCAAATAAGCGGAATGAGGATCAAGTCCGCTCAACATGCCGCGAATAGCATCCTCCAATAATTTTTTGTCCGAAACGGGCTCGACATAATCCCTTTTAATTCGGCCAAAAATTTCTGTGAAGGTGCGCAATTCCTCATAAGGCAGGACTTCCGTATCCGCCATAGGCTCAACAATTTCCTGCTCGGCAAAGACGCTAGCGCAGATGCCCATAAAAACACCCAACATAATCCCTAAGGACAAAATGAAAATATTTTTCTTTTTTAACATGTACCTGATAACTCCAAAAACTGTTTTTTCTAAAACATGACCAAGCAGGGAACGACCAACCGGTCGCCCCTACAATCTCGATTACTTTCGGCACCACTCAAGCGGATCAACCGGCTTACCTTTGTTGCGTATTCCAAAATATAACCCGGAATGGCTACGACCGCCGCTTTGTCCAACAGAAGCAATGACGTCGCCAACATCCACCCATTCACCAACCTGCCGATATAAACTCTGATTAAACGCATAAAGGCTCATGTAGCCCTTACCGTGATCAATAATAATCAACAAACCATAACCGCGCAGCCAATCGGAAAACACCACTTTTCCGCCGGTAATCGCCCGTATTTCCGTTCCCTCACGGGCATCAATTAACACCCCATCCCAAATAGTCTGAGTACTCTCGGCTCGAACACTGCCGAACTTATTGGCCAATCGCCCCTTGACAGGCCAAGGCAGTTGGCCCTTAAGCGTAGAAAAGTCACCCTTAAGTTTAGAAAAGTTATCCCCGGAATCCGGCAAAACTTTGGCAGGTTCGGACGAAACCTCAACAGCCTGATGCGCTTTTCTTGTTTGCTCAATCTCAACAGCAAGATCGTTGGTTGACCTCTGCAATGAAGATACCAGATTTTTCAGCTTATTTTCGCTTTCTTTCAAGTGAATTATTTGTTGCTCATTTGAAGAAAAGTCTTTTTTTAATTGATTTAATAACCCAGTCCTTCGTTTTCTGACATGGTCTATGGCTATCTGCTCTGTTTTTTTTTGCTCAAGATCTTTCTCTAAAAGCTCGGTTTCATGCTGTTGTTGCTTGTCCAAGCTTTCCAGATGCCGCATGGACTCCGAAATAACAGCCAGTTTTGTCAAACGAGCCTTATTAAGATAATCGTAATACACCAGCATCCGACTGGACAATGCAGGATCTTGCTGATTAAGCAGCAGCTTCAATTTTTCCTTTTTCCCCATTGCATAAGCCGCTTTGATTTGACCCGCCAATTCTTTATTTTGTCTATCAACTTCACTCTCAGACTCACGCATTTCCTGCTGAATTTTACTCAAATTCTGGCGTTTTTGTTCAACCTGTTGTTGCAATGTCCTTAATAAAGCGGCCGTCCTTCCATAGAGCGTCTCGACTTCACCCAACTGCATGTTTAACCTGTTTTTTTGCAACTGAATATGTTGCCTATTTTCGCTGGCCGCTTTAATACCCGACTGAACTTGATTGAGTTCCTCGTTTTTTATCGAGACTTCCGCACTCCCCTCGCGGACAAATACACTCAATAAAAAACAACAAATCAGTTTCTTTCTCATCCACAGATTAAACAAACTTGATAAGCGACCGACCCGTCATTTCAACAGGCGGTTCAACCCCTAACATTGCCAGGATTGTTGGCGCTAAATCCGACAAACTACCGCCCGCGTCTAATGGCTGGTCACCACCGACATAAACCAAAGGCACTGGATTTACAGTATGAGCCGTGTACGGCTGCCCGCTGTTTTTATCCACCATTTGCTCGATATTACCATGATCGGCAGTTATCAACATTTGCCCGCCCACCGACTTTAACGCGTCAACTACGCGTTGTAATGAAGCGTCGACCGCTTCCACAGCCAAAATCGCCGCATCAATTATGCCGGTATGCCCGACCATGTCGCAATTAGCATAGTTACAGATAATGACATCATATTGACCGCCGGTGATGGCATTGACCAAATTATCCGTAACCTCTGCCGCATTCATTTCCGGCTGCAAATCATAGGTTCTGACCTTGGGTGACGGCACCAATATCCGGTCTTCTCCCGGAAAAGCAGCATCTATGCCGCCGTTAAGAAAAAACGTCACATGGGCATATTTTTCGGTTTCCGCCAGCCGCAATTGAGTCATGCCCAGCTTGGACAAATACTCGCCCAGACAATTTTTTATATCAGTGGGCGGATAGGCCACATCATAATCGAAATCCTGCTGATATTCGGTCAACGTACAATAATAACCTGCGTGAGGCGCACGGTTTCTATCGAATGCATCGAAGGTTGTTGCCGTTAATGCCAGAGAAATCTCGCGAGCGCGATCCGCCCGAAAATTCATAAACACCACCGAGTCTTCGGGATCAAGAGCGAGCGTCCGATGCTCGGCATCCAAAATAGCGGTCGGCAAAACGAATTCATCCGTTTCGCCTCGGTCATAAGCCGCGGCCAAACCCTGTAGCGCAGAATCCGCGCTAAACTCAGCCTCACCTTTTGCAATCAGGCCATAGGCCAGCTTTACCCGATCCCAGCGATTATCCCTGTCCATTGCATAGAAACGCCCAACAATTGAGGCGATACGACCGACACCCAGCGCCGCAAATTTTGCCTGCAGCAATTCAAGGGATGCCATTGCGCTTTGGGGCGGAACATCCCGTCCGTCCAGAAAGGCATGCAGATAAATTTTATCGAGACCCCGCTTGGCGGCTAACTCGACCATCGCAGCAATCTGTTCTTCATGACTATGTACGCCGCCAGGCGACAACAATCCCATGATATGCAGGGCCTTGTTTTTTTCTTTGGCAAGATCCACGGCTCGACAAAGAACCGGATTGGAATAGAAACCGCCGTCAATTATTGCGTCATTGACTTTGGAGAAATCCTGAGGAACATAACGGCCCGTGCCTATATGAACATGTCCCACTTCCGAATTGCCCATTTGTCCGCTGGGCAATCCTACAACAGCGCCGGAACAACTGAGCAGAGTCATGGGACAGTCTTTCTGCAATTTGTCCCAACAAGGTGTATTAGCCATTGCAATGGCATTATTTTCTGTGTCCAACGAGTAACCGAATCCGTCAAGGATCAGCAATACCACAGGCTTTGGCCGATTAAACATCTTTATCTTTATCTCCCGATACTAAAAAAAATCCGCATCACTATTTCACATACGAAATAAATCACTTTGTACTCCATTTTGATTCTTCATTACCCAAAATGGTCGTAGTGATGTATTATTTTGCCAGATTCACTGGTTTTCTTGTATTTTGGCTTGTGCCAGTTACGTAACCACGTAGTCATTATATTAATACACGTTGACAACAGTTGTGTATAAATAATTCTTCGCGGGTTGTTTTTAATCGGATTCAATAAACTAGAAACATTAAGCAGGCCAATGAAAATTAAACACAAGCACACAAGCACAGACGATGCCAATATAGCCATAGCGGCTCACTGCTTAAAGGCAATGTCACACCCATTGCGTTTAAAAATATTATGCATTCTGGGCAATGATGCAATCTGTGTGCAACAAATTGTCGAACAGGTTGGCACCAGCCAGAGCAACATTTCCCAACATCTGGCCATACTCAGAAAAAAAAACATTCTCGGCTCTAAAAAAGAGGCCAACCGTGTTTATTACTTTATTGACGATGCCCGGATGCTGCTGCTCATTAAAATGATGCAGGATGTTTTTTGCTCCAACGACTAACTTATCTTTTCTCCATTCACTTAACTTGACAAACCTATCCATGGACCGTTATCTAGAATTCATTTTAAATCACTACATATTATCTCTCGCTTTGGCAGTCGTTACTTATTTACTCATCCAGGAATTATTCGATACCGCATTTAAAAAATTCGGTGCCGTTTCGCCATTACTAGCTGTAACCAAAATGAACGATAGCGATACCCTTGTTATCGACGTACGCGAACCGGAAGAGTTTCTTAAAGGTCATATCGAAAATTCGATCAGCACCCCACTGGGCAACTTACCCACTCACCTGCCAAAACTGGAAACTCACAAAAACAAACCCGTCCTTATTGCCTGCCAAACCGGAACGCGCTCTGCCTCAGCCGGAAAAATATTGACTAAAGCAGGATTCGAGCAGGTTTTCGTTATTACCGGCGGCATGCAAGCCTGGGAAAAGGACTACAAATTACCGATCAAATCAACCGGCAAGCACAAAAGCTAAATAGTGTTCCGAGTAGCCCCTCATATTCATTAACCCCTAACTTTAAAAATTTATCATGAGCGAAGAAAACAACGAAGTAGAAAAACAATTTTCTATCCAGAAAATTTATACCAAAGATATGTCTTTTGAGACGCCGAACTCGCCCAAAGTCTTCACCGAAAAATGGGAACCTGCGGTCGACTTTAATCTGGGCACCCATGTTTTGCCCTTAGAAAATTCGATGTACGAAGTCGCCCTCACAGTTACCATCACCGTAAAAAATGGCGATGCAACAGCCTATCTTGTTGAAGTCAATCAGGCAGGTATTTTTTCTTTAGGCGGTTTTACCGATGCAGAAATGGGCCCGATGGTTGGCAGTTTCTGCCCCAATATTTTGTTTCCTTACGCAAGAGAAACTATTTCCGACCTCGTCACCAAAGGCGGCTTTCCGCAAATGCTTTTAGCCCCGGTAAACTTTGACGCCTTATACTCACAACATTTGCAACAAGCGCCCGGCTCTGACGCCATCAATTAATCCGCTTGATCTTAAAAACCGCAGCTAGTCCACGAAATACACAAACGAAACCAATATGTTATATTGCATAGTCATTCACCTTCCGGGTGGCGTTCTACAATTTGGTATCTCTTTGAATATTTCCATGCTTTTCGTGTTTTTCATGGATCAAATGATTTTTCTAGCGTGATGAATAAAAAAATAGCCGTTCTGGGTGCAGGCTCTTGGGGAACGGCTCTGGCAATTCTGGCAGCTAAAAATGGTTGCCGGACGCTGTTATGGGGTCATAATCCGGAGCACATGGCCTTGCTTGCACAAGATCGCCAAAACCAACGGTATTTACCCGGACTGGTTTTTCCTGAAAATCTCAGCATTACTTCGGACTTGGCTGAGGTTGCCGCTTTTTCCAGCCTGATGCTGGTTTCCGTACCCAGTCACGCATTTAAAGATACCTTGCTTAAACTCAAGGCGCATTTAACTAATGACGTACAAATAGCCTGGGCAACCAAAGGCTTTAATCCTGATGACGGCTCCCTGCTGCACGAAGTCGTCGCCGACATTTTTTCTGCGCAAACCCCGGCGGCCTTGCTTTCAGGCCCCAGTTTTGCAAAAGAAGTAGCGGCCGAGCTACCGACAGCCATCACTATTGCGTCATCCCAGCCCGATTTTGCAGGCCTTCTGTCCGACATCCTGCATAGCGAGCGTTTTCGAACCTATACCAACTCGGATTTGATTGGCGTAGAAGTCGGCGGCGCAGTAAAAAACGTCATGGCGATAGCCGCCGGTATTGCCGACGGTCTCGGCTTTGGAGCCAACACCCGAGCGGCGTTAATTACCCGTGGACTAAACGAAATCATTCGTCTGGGCGTTAAACTCGGCGGTAAACAGGAAACCTTTATGGGACTCGCAGGCCTAGGCGACCTGATCCTGACCTGTACCGACAACCAATCCAGAAACCGACGTTTTGGTTTGGCCTTGGGACAAGGCAAAGACACCCTAGCCGCTGCACAGGAAATCGGCCAGGAAATAGAAGGCATTTCGGCAGCAAAAGAAACCTATTTACTCGCTAAAAAATACGGCATAGACATGCCTATTACCGAACAAACCTACAAGGTTTTATATGAAGGCTTAGCCCCGCTGGCGGCCGTACAAAACTTGTTGGCTCGGGAGCAAAAAGCTGAATCGTAATAACTCCGATGATGTAATTGTCTATAGACGAAAGGCGAAGGGCGAAAAAACCAGGCTTCAACACGACCGGTCTTTAGCCTTTAGCCGAGAGCACGAAGTTTTTGATGCATTGAATTAATGCGGTTATTTTCTCCGTGCCCTTCGTGTTCTCTGTGGTAAATAATTTTTTCAGCTCGATTTGGATAATACTTTCAC
>JAURVK010000022.1 GCA_030655535.1 Methylobacter sp.
TAATCATCTCTCTGGCAATAAGAGGATCTTCGGCAGCGCCAACTACCTCAATATCTGGAGACGAATTTAAAATCTCAGTCAGTACCTTTCTGATTAACAATGAATCATCAATAATCAATACACGAATTTTACTCATTGTATACTCTTAAAAGAGCTCGACCTCCCCTTCAACAGGTGCATTTTTAATATTGTTAAAATACTGCTGCTCTCTTCTTATAATTGTATCATTATGTAAGTACTCAATTTTCTTCATTCCGACCCTACCTGTTTTAGGGAAATAAATTATTTTCCTGGGATAAATATCACCCAAGTCCTGAGATAACAGAGCCAGCCCTTCCGTATCGATATACTCCAAGATAAAGTCAATATTTTTAAGGCCTACATCGGTCAAGGTTGGAATGATTTTACCGCCTCCAAATACTTTAACTTCCAGATTTTTTCTTTTACCACCATTACTGAGAATAGTATTAATTAAATGTTCCATCGCAAAATTACCATAGCGAGTTGCATTACCGACCACCGCATCATTACCTTGCTTTAGTTTATCGGCTGTAGTTTCCGGCAACATGAAATGATTCATTCCACCCAAACCCAACACCTTGTCTCGAATACATGCAGATATACAAGAACCTAATACCGTTGTAATTAATTCATCTTCCTGAGTTACATAGTATTCACCGGGCAAAATCTTTGCGGCAATCACGCCACGATCTTTATCCACATATCGGTTAATATGTTCAAAACCGTTGATGGAGGGTGGCCCAATATCATTGTTAGCACTCATGAATATTTATGTATTTTTCCGGTAACTGGTACATGCGACTAACTCAAACTCATTTGAAAGCTGATTTAATGATTCTGAATGCCCGATAAATAACCATGACCGACTAGACAACATTTGAGCGTATCTTTTCGCGAGCAAGGTCTTGGTTTCACGATCAAAGTATATAAGAACATTACGACAAAAAATAAAGTCAAAATGGCACTTCATCGGCCAATCTTGCATTAAATTTAATTTTTTAAACTGAATAATTTGTTGTAATTGAGACCTTACTTTCACCTGACCCGACTGCGATGATTTACCCCGCATAAACCATTGTTTAAGCATATCTTCTGATAAATCGCTAACACGATCTTCTGTGTAGATACCATTCGATGCTGTTTGTAAAACATTGGTGTCCAAATCAGTTGCTAAAATCTTAACATCCCAGTCACTGGGTACATTTTCCAACAAGGTAATCGCTATAGAGTAAGGCTCTTCACCCGTAGAGCAGCCAGCGGACCACACTCTGATTTGCCTGGAGGTTTTATTCCTGATTAAGACTTCCGGAATAACAACATCGCGGACATAATCGAAATGATGTTTTTCCCTAAAAAAGGCAGTTAGATTGGTTGTTATCGCGTTAATAAACTCTGTAAACTCGTTATCCGGATGGTCTTTAAGATACTGACAATATTCCTTAAAATTTGCCAACCCAAGTTTCCTTACCCGCTTGGAGAGTCTGGAATAGAACATATCAAACCTTTCATCAGGAACCTGGATACCTGAATGCTCATTGGACAGTTTTCTTAAAAAATTAAAGTCATCCGCAGTGAATTTAAATTCGCGATCCTTCTCAACAATGGCCATCTTTAAACTATTTCCCGTCCGTCAAAAATCACGCGTCATGAACGTCGAGTACGTCCAGCAAACCCAGCAACCGGGCAGACTCAACAAATCGTGGGGATGGATAAATAATAGTTACTTTCTTTTGCAGCTTATCTGCATCTTTTTTCAATGAAGCCAGTAGCTGCAAAGTGGCTGTATCTATTGACGATACGTCAGACGCATTTATTTCGATTTCATCATGTACAACCAAGATATTCTTCAGCTGTTCGTGCAACTTGACGACATGCTGAATAGTCAGGGTAGCGTCTAAATCACACATGCCCTCATCCGTTCCCGCTGATACAAGCTCGTCGGCAACTGCTCCCTGCGTTGCTCTACCTCCTGCATCCATGCAGTCGTCGGCAACTGCTCCCTGCGTTGCTCTACCTCCTGCATCCATGCAGTCGTCGGCAACTATTCCTTGCGTCGCTGCACCACTTTCATCGATGTAGTCGTCAGCCATTTCTGCTACCAAAACGCTATTGTTTTCGCTCTCAATTTCATCTATAACTAATGCGTCTTCTTTAGTCCCCGCTAAAACTGCAATTTCTTCAGAGCTTACTGTCGAATTATTTGAATCATCAATTAATTGCCGCTCTTCCGGTTTACTACCGCTGTCACAAAATTCGTTATTGCTTGTATCATCATTTTTATCGGTATTGCCTTCCATCCATGCTAAAGGATCGTACCCGATTAAATTGTTTTCTTCACTTATTGCCATACATCACCTTGTCTTCAAGAAAATCAAGAGCAAGGCTACGAAAATCCCTTGCCGAACGACTTTTCGGACTATACTCTAAAATTGTTTTACCAAAGCTGGGACATTCTGCAAGCAATGCCGTTTCTCTAATGACTGTTGCTAATATTTGCTCGGGAAAATGCGTAAGCAAAATATTCAGCACCTGACTCGATATTCGTCTGTCTGGCGAATAGCGCGACATCACCAATAATGTTTTATAATTTCTCTTCAAAGCTTTTTCAAATCTCTTAATCGTACTCATTAGATGAGATAACCCTTGCAACGCTAGAAAATCACTGGACATAGGAATCAAAATTTCGTCAGCTGCAATTAATGCGTTCGCAACCAGCAATCCTGAAGACGGCGGACAATCAATAAAAACAAAGTCCTGATCGTTAAGACATCCATTCAAGGCATTTTTTAATAAAACACCGCGAGGCGAGTTGTTGTCGGCCAGCTGCTCAATATCCTTAAGCCTTGATCCTGATGTAATTAATTGCAGATTATCCCTGACGGAAATAAGCTGCTGCTGAATCCCTTTCTGTTTAAGCATGACTTCATCAATACCGCCATTATTCTGGCCTGTAACACCAAAAGAAACGGCTAAATGACCTTGCGGATCAAGATCAATTGCGGTAACTTTTAACCCCGACTCTGCAATGGCATGACATAAATTTGCAGTAGTTGTGGTCTTGCCAACACCACCTTTCTGATTAATTATTGCAACAATTCTCACCTGTCATACCAAACTGTCAATACCATCAACCTCATCGGGATTGAGCAATTTATCAACGTCTAAGAGCATAATCATCTTTTTCTTATACACATGCATACCTCTCATGTAGCGCGTATCAATTTTTGAGCCGAAGTTTGGGGCTTTTTTGATGTCTGCCAAATTAATATCCAGTACATCAGAAACTGCATCAGCGACTATGCCCATGACAAACTGGTTTGGGCCGTGTTCAACACAAAGGACAATAACGACCGTTTTTGGAGAATATTCGCAGCGCTCCAGAGAAAACCGTTCCCGTAAATCTATGATAGGCACCACGGAACCGCGTAAATTCAATACGCCTTTAACAAAATCAGGCGTATTCGGTATCACGCGAACAACTTCCCAGCCTCGAATCTCTTGCACTTTTAAAATCTCAACGCCATACGCTTCATCGGCAAGTTGAAAGGTGAGAAATTGTTCTACCCGACTATTATTTGACTGCACATCTGTTGTCATTGTTATAGCTTCCTGTCGGCTATAGGGTTAGATGAGGTCAAAGGCAAAGATTCAAGGCTTGCAATTTAAAAACCCTGCCTTACGCCTCGCACCTTACACCTTACACCTTGATTAAAACTCTTCCCATTCATCGTTACTATCTATTTTTGGCTTACTCGCTGGCAAAGCAACAGGAGCCGCAGCTTTTTTTGTCGGCGCCCTTACCGGCGCTGCTGGGGCCCTACTACTATGCGCAACCGATCTGGCCGCTGCCGATCCGTTTTTTGAGTTAACCCTAAAGAAGCTAAGCAACTGGGTCATATGGGTAGATTGTTCGCTCATGGCAATACTGCCTGCGGCAGCCTGTTCCGCCAAAGCCGCATTTTGCTGAGTAATATCGTCCATTTGGGAAACCGCTTGATTGACTTGCTCGATACCCGCCGATTGTTCTGAGCTGGCGCTGGCAATATGCGCAACAATGTCGCCCACTTTGGCAACGCTTTCGACAATTTCAGTTAACGCGGCACCGGTTTCATTAACGAATGCCGTTCCGGCACGAACTTTCTGCACACTATTCTGGATCAGTTCATTACTTTGCTGTGCGGCGGTTGCACTGCGTTGCGCCAGATTGCGCACTTCTGTCGCCACAACAGAGAAGCCGCGCCCCTGCTCTCCTGCCCTGGCCGCTTCTACCGATGCATTTAATGCCAACAGATTGGTTTGGAAAGCAATCTCGTCAATTACGCCGATAATCTCGGCAATTTTATTGCTGCTTTCATTAATTTCCTGCATTGCAGCGATAGCAGACTTCACTACTCCGCCCCCTTTTTGGGCCAATTGACTGGCTGAATTAACAACCTCTGTTGCCTGAATCGTATTCTGTGCATTATTTTTTACGGTACTGGCTAGCTCTTCCATACTGGCAGCCGTTTCTTCAAGATTAGCCGCCTGCTGTTCGGCTCGATGTGACAGGTTGTTATTACCGCCGGCCATTTCCTGTGATGAACTGTCTATAAAATCAGCGGCATCTCTGATTTGAATGATAAAGTTACTGAGCTTTGCCAAGGTAGCATTAATATTATTCTTGCATTCAGCGTAAACACCTTGATATTCATTGGTAATAGCTGTGGTTAAATCGCCCTCAGCCATATTTTCCATCACTCGGTTAATGTCACTAAATACACTTTCAATGACATCGGTTAATTCATTAATGCCGGCAGACAATACTTTATCGTACCCCTCTTTCTCATCTATTATTATGCGAGCACTCAAGTCACCGGCTTTAACACCTTGTACCAGTTGATTAATTTCTTGCTCAATTAAAACCTCATGGGTTCTATCTTGCCATTCGGCAACATAACCGATACGTTCGCCGACATCGCCATTAACGGGACTTGCGATAACAGTCAGATGATGACCGGCAATAACCATTTTCGACATGAACGATTCTTGTGATTTTTCCAATATATCGCGTTGAACAGCAGGATTCTTGTGATACAGATCAATACTGGAACCCATCAATTTATCGACGGAAAAATTAGGTATCTGTTTACGAATATCACTTTCTGCTGCCTTGAATATTTTCTGAACGCTATCGTTCATATAAATAATTTCAAAACTCTTATTCGCTACCATGACACCGGATTTAACATTATCCAGCGCTTGAGTAATCCGTTTGGATTCAGCGAGGCCTTGCTTAAAATCAGCCAGGTCCACACCCAGTTTGACTTCCATACAATACAAGCCACGCAGAAAATCGCCCAGCTGATCTTCTCGTTTCAAGTTCACCTTATTGCCGAAACCACCACTGCTCAGCCGGTAACAAATCGTGATTGCCGTTTCCAGCGTATCGGTTATGACCCGGGTCATATTGATACTGAGTGCCGATGCCATCATGGCTAACAAAGCAACACCTGTTAACAAGACGTATTCCTGCGTCAAGAACAATCGATACATCAGGAAAAATATAGGCGCTAAAAAAGCCGCTACTACAAAAGCATTTTTTTTCGCTATTGCAATTTCGCTAATAGATTTAGACATCACCGCTAAACCGCTCGGTCTTAATTTTACTTCATCGGCGCTAATTTTTTTGTACAACTGCTCCGTAGCCGGAATCAGTTCACGCTTTGGGGGATGCCTAACAGAAAGGTACTCATAGACTTGGCCATTTTTAAATAACGGCATGGCATTGGCCTCGACCCAATAATGATCGCCGTTTTTACACCTGTTTTTCACCATGCCTTGCCAGGGTCTAAGCTGTTTTAAGGTTAGCCATAAGTCTTCATAAGCCGCTGCCGGCATATCAGGATGACGGACGATATTATGCTCCTCGCCCATCAGTTCATCTCGGGTAAAACCGCTGATTTCAACAAATGCGTCATTGACGTAGGTAATACGTCCCATCAAGTCGGTTCTTGAAACCAGGATTGATCCTTTTTTCAGAATGACCTCATTATTCGTTATCGGCATATTAATTTTCACGCTACGCTACCTCTTAAAATCTCACAAACCTTGCCAGATACATTAATATTATTGCCTAAAAGGATGTAGGTACGAAGCGTGATCGGGATACGGCAGGCTTTAGCTTTCATCCTGATCCAATTCCTCTAGTTTCAGTAATTTATCTACATCAAGCAGCATCACCATGCGTTCATTAACCGATACCAGTCCGTTAATGAATTCATTACTGACTTTAGCCCCAAAGTCTGGAGCGCCTTGAATTTCAGTCTTATCCACACTAATTACATCAGAAACCGAGTCGACAACAACGCCCATTATGCGTGTCTTGTTGTTATCGCCCGTTTGCAACACCACAACTACCGTCAACGGGGTGTATTCGGCTTTACTTAAATTAAACCTTTCTCTCAAATCGAGAATCGGCACAATAGAACCGCGTAAATTAACCACACCTTTTTCATAGCAGGGAACATTAGGTATTCTGGAAACGGGCTCCCAGCTTCGTATTTCCTGTACCCGAAGAATATCAACCCCATATTCTTCTTGACCTAAGGCGAAACTCAGATATTGCACGGCATTATCCAGATTTTTACTGTAGTGATATTGGTCAATATCTTTATTTTCAGCTTGTTGTACCATATCTGCTTTTATCTATATATTAGCGAATTGAAAAACGAACCAAGCCTGGAACATCAAGAATCAGTGCAACAGAACCATCGCCCAAAATAGTTGCACCTGAAACGCCTTCCACCCGTCGGTAATTTGCTTCCAATGATTTAATAACAACCTGTTGTTGACCCAATAACTCATCTACCAGCAAACAACACAGTTCCCCTTGGCCCTCAACGACAACAAGCACGCCCTCTTTTGGCTTTGTCGGATTGCCTGAATGCACATTAAAAATCCCGCGCATTCTAATTACAGGTAAATATTCATTACGTAAGCGAAAGGTTTCTCCCTTACCCGCAACTTTATTTAACATTCTTTCGGTAATATTAATGGATTCAATAATTGACATTAATGGCACGATATAGGTTTCATCCCCCACCGCAACAGACTGACCGTCAAGGATTGCCAACGTTAACGGCAAATGAATTGCGATTGTTGTCCCTTTACCCAACTCAGATATGATTTCTATATTGCCACCGAGTGACTGAATGTTTCTTCTAACAACATCCATACCCACACCGCGACCGGAAATATCAGTGAGCTGTTCAGCTGTAGAAAAGCCCGGCATAAAGATGAGCTCAAATATCTGCTTTTCGGTAAGGAGGTTATTTTCTTCAATCAAGCCTTTTTCTACAGCCTTCGCCAAAAACTTATCTTTATCCAATCCGCGACCATCATCGATAATCTCTATGACAATATGACCGCCGCGATGATACGCCTTCAGTTCAATGGTTCCTGTTTCCGATTTGCCTGCCGCGACCCGATCTGCAGGCATTTCTATACCGTGATCAAGACTATTCCTAATCAAATGAACTAACGGATCATTAATTAACTCAACGACGGCTTTATCAACCTCGGTATTTTCTCCGACCAGTTTCAGTACAATTTTTTTATCTAATTTATTACTGATATCATGTACTAAACGTGGAAATCGGCTAAAAACAAAACTGATAGGTAGCATCCGAATATTCATGACGCTTTGTTGTAGATCGCGAGTATGCCGTTCTAATTGGGCAAGCCCTCTTTTAAGCTGCCCCACCTTATCCATGGTAAAGTTTTCACCGACTAATCCCAACATGGATTGCGTGATCACAACTTCGCCAACCATATTGATTAAAGTATCAATTTTGTCCGTATCGACCCGAATCGAACTGGCTTTTACCGTAGTTTTTGCGGTTTCATTGACAGAATCTTGAGCATCCGCTTTTTTGGCTTCTGCAACCACCTTAGGTTTGACCTCAACCAGTTTTTGGACTGGATTATTAGGTGTGCTTACTGGGGAGGGTTCAGGATCGACTTTTTTTATAACGGGGGCTGGCTTTACGACTTTGGCAAGCGACTGAATGTCCATTTCACAATCGCCTTCAACCCAATTGAATATCTCCCTAATTTCATCTTCGGAAATATCTCCGGAAACCTTTAAATCCCAAGAAATATTACATTCCTCTGGATCTATTTCATAAAAACCGGGAACATCTTGAATATTAGCAATAGTTGTTAATTCACCTAGCTGATTCAATTCACGAAACAGTCTTACAGGATCATTCCCGGTTTTAAGTAAATCCAAATAGGGGCAAAAAGCTATTTTCCAGCCCTGTTCTGCTAATTCAACGGATTTTTCTTCAATAATGTCAGGGGCAATATTGACAACAGCATCTACACTTGCCCATTCCGGTTCAACTGGAGACACGGATTCTTTCTCCATCGAACCGCCATTAAGCACAATTTCCAAAGCCGTTTTGTGCTTTGCTACGCTGACATCGTCAACAACCCGTTCATTTTGTATCGCAGTCAACATCTCTCTAAGGCAGTCAACAGATCCAAGCAAAACGTCTACTGCAGGCTGGGTTACCTGCCTACGCCCATCCCGCATCTCATCGAGCAGGGTTTCCATAATATGGGTATAATCAGCGACAATAGTAAATCCAAAAGTTCCACTGCCGCCCTTTATCGAATGCGCTCCCCTGAAAATGGTATTGATTATTTCCGAATCAATAGCCCCCATATCGAGAGTTAACAATCCTGACTCCATTGCTTCAAGACCTTCGAAACATTCTTCAAAAAAGACCTGATGGAATTGCGACATATCAATAGACATAGACTTACCTGTATGCGCCTAAATTCATTTAAATAAGATTAAAAATCAACCCAAAAATTTTATTTATTGATACCTGCCTGGATAAATACTTAGACTCTTCATCTAAACATTCAGAATAAAGCCGCACAGGCCTAGAATATTCCAATAAACATAGATTTTCCTGCATGCGATTAACATACTTAGGTATGACAGTATTAATTAACCTAAAACTTTTAGTAATGTTTTTAATAATTGATCGGGGTTGAACGGCTTAACCATCCATCCCGTTGCGCCGGCTGCCTTACCTTCTTGCTTTTTTTCGATGCCCGACTCAGTCGTCAGCATCAGCATCGGAATAAATTTATAATCCGGAAGTGCTCTCAAGTCTCTAATTAAAGTGATCCCGTCTTTATTTGGCATATTGACATCGGTTACTACGCAATCAAATTTCCTAGCCTGTGCTTTTTCTAAAGCATCGACTCCATCCACCGCCTCTTCGACTTCGTATCCAGCAGCTCTTAAAGTAAATGAAACCATTTTTCTCATTGAAGCTGAATCGTCAACTGCAAGAATACTTGCCATTGTTTTCTCCATTAATCTCTAATTTACCAAGCAAAACCCTGTGCGAATATTACAGCACTCTACGCATAACTTTTTCAGTATAGCTTAATTATTTTGCTGTATCGCACTTCTATTCTAGAAATTTAATTTATGTATTTTTCGTTGCAGCAAACAAAAAAACACCCCACTAAAGAAAACCTCTAGCAGGGTATATATTGGTGCCGATGGCCGGATTTGAACCGGCACAACTTTCGTTACCACCCCCTCAAGATGGCGTGTCTACCAATTTCACCACATCGGCTAAAACTTGATCGTAAAAAATACTATCTAACGCATATCATTTTATTATTTTCACAGCGTTTTTACTTATATTTTAAAAAGTATTTGTTACTATTTTTAACTGCTTACTCGGTTGCAGGAACTGCAACAGGCACTTCTTCAGATTCGGCGTCAGGCACCGGAGAGGCGCCGACCACACCTTTTTCGCCACCCACATCAGGAATACCAAGCGTATCCTGCTCAACCTTGGGGGCGTTCATTAAGTCATAAGCAGCGCCCTGCTTACCGTTCAAAACCGCAAGCCCCAAACTGGTCATAAAAAATAAAGTGGCCAGAATTGCTGTAGCTCGAGACAAGAACGATGCTGCCCCCTGAGCCCCAAAAACAGAACCCGAAGAACCCGTGCCAAAAGCTGCGCCTGCATCAGCACCTTTGCCTTGTTGCATTAATACCAAGCCAACAACCCCTAAACCCAACAGCACATGAATAACAATAATTACCTGATACATAATAAAGTTCAAATTACTCTAAATTGAATGATAAATCTTCAAAAAGGATTCCGCATCCAACGAAGCCCCACCGATTAAACCGCCGTCAATATCCGGCATGGCAAACAAGCCTTTTGCATTATCCGGTTTAGCACTACCGCCATATAGAATCTGTATTTTATCGGCAATGGCTTGATCTTTAGCAGCAATGTACTGCCTTATGTACCGATGAACTTCCTGAGCTTGATCATCAGTCGCCGTCTTTCCTGTTCCTATGGCCCATACAGGCTCATAAGCAATCACTGCCGCACTAAAAGCGGCAATACCTGCCAAATTAATCACAGCATCAAGCTGAGCATCAATCACAGCAAAAGTCTGATCTTGTTCGCGTTGCGCCAATGTTTCGCCAACGCAGAGAACGGGAATGATATTTTGCTCTTGTGCCTGACAAAATCGTGCGGCTACCGATTCGTCAGTATCGCCGTAATAGCTGCGTCTTTCTGAATGCCCTACGAGAACATACTTGCACAAAAACTCACTTAACATCGCCGCCGAAATTTCTCCGGTAAAAGCGCCTGAAGATTTATCTGCAACGTTTTGCGCCCCCAATGCCAATGAAGTATTTTTTACCAATTCACTTACTTTCGGTAAATGCACATAAGGCACACATACCGCAATATCCGCGCTATTTTCCCCTAACCCGGCAATGATACCTTTTACAAGTAACTCGGCACTGGCAAGAGTTCCATTCATCTTCCAATTTCCTACAACTAGAGACCGACGCATCACTACTCCTCACATAGAATCAAATCGCCTATAATATATACTAATAGCGCCTAATTCAAGCCCCCATTGCTTTCTTAACCTCACCAGCTATTTGTTGCGCGTAATTCCTAACCAAATCTTCCTGTTGACCCTCGACCATTACACGAATTAATGGCTCTGTTCCCGAAACTCTAAGCAACACCCGACCGCTATCCCCGAGCTTTTTCTCGACGGCTTTCACTGCTTTTTGTATACCATCATCCTGATCCGGATTTATTTTCTTGCTTGTTTTTACGTTTACCAAAACTTGCGGATATTTTTGCATACCGGATTTCAATTCATGTAAATTTTTACCTGTATATTGCATTTCAGCCATGATCTGCAAGGCAGCAATAATACCATCCCCCGTTGTTGTTCTATCCAGACAAATGATATGACCGGAGCCTTCGCCGCCTAAAATTCCTTTATGCTCAGTCAACATTTCCATGACATAGCGATCACCGACATTTGCTCTAAGCAGATTGACCCCCAACTTTTTCAAGCCGTGCTCCATGCCCAGATTTGTCATTAACGTGCCTACGACAGGCCCGGACATCTGCCCTGCATCCAGTCTAGCTTTAGCGATAATATAAATAAGCTCGTCACCATCAACAATTTCACCTTTGTGATCAACCATCACCAATCGATCGCCATCGCCATCCAGAGCAATGCCGAAATCTGCTCGGTAAGCTAAAACTGTTGCTGCCAGCCTCTCCGGCTTGGTTGCACCGCATTCGTCATTAATATTAAGACCGTCAGGATCCGCACCTATCGTAACAACTTCAGCACCCACCTCACTAAACACATGAGGAGCTATGTGATAAGTTGCTCCATGAGCACAATCCAGTATTATTCTCATGCCGCTAAAATCAAGTCGCGTCGGCACACTGGCTTTACAAAATTCAATATATCGACCGGCAGCATCATCCAACCGTTTCGCCTTGCCCAATTTTGCCGACTCTACCGTAGTCATCGGCGAGTCAAGATGCCGTTCTATTTTTTGCTCTATCTCATCAGGCAGTTTCATTCCCTGCACCGAGAAAAACTTAACTCCATTATCATAATAAGGATTGTGGGAGGCGCTAATGACAATGCCCGCCTGCGCCCTCAGGGTGCGGGTTAAGTAAGCTATACCCGGCGTTGGCATGGGTCCTAACAAACGAGTATCAACACCTGCCGCTGTTAACCCTGCCTCCAATGCCGACTCAAACATATAACCCGAAATACGCGTATCTTTACCAACCAGAACAAAACCATGCCCTTCGCTTGCAAACACCCGCCCAGCAGCCCAGCCTAACTTCAGAAAAAAATCTGCTGTTATTGGGTGCTCCCCCACCCGACCCCTGATGCCATCCGTTCCAAAATATTTTTTTGTCATGATTCTAAAGCCTAAAAAAGGTAAAAAACTAAAGGCAAAAATCGACTATTTACGTCTTTTGCCTTTTAAAATTACATACAAAAAAAGGAGAGGCATTACGCCTCTCCTTTCATGTCAGCCAAGGATTCTATTAGCTTTGCTCGGCGGTGCCGCCACACAATTTCTCAGTTTTTATATCGCCTTTACTCTTAACATCATCCGCTATTACTTCACCATGAGAAGGCGGCTTATCATCCCATCCTTGAGGATCTCTGACCGGCTTACGAGCCATCAAATCCTCAATTTGAAATTTGTCGATGGTCTCATACTTCATCAACGCCTCCGCCATCGCATGAAGAATATCCATATTCTCTTTCAGGATTACTTCCGCACGTTCGTAATTCCGATCAATGAAAGAGCGAATCTCTTCATCAATAGTATGGGACGTCTCTTCGGCAACCGTTTTATGCTGCGTCACCGAACGCCCCAGAAAAACTTCGCCTTCTTCTTCACTATAGGACAATGGCCCCAGGCGCTGAGAAAAACCCCATTTAGTCACCATATTTCTAGCCAACTCAGTGGCTCGCTCAATATCGTTGGATGCACCGGTACTTACTTGCTCCCGGCCGAAAACCACTTCCTCGGCGATACGACCGCCGTACAAACTGGAAATCATACTGTCCAATTTCTGCTTGCTGGCACTGTACTGATCCCTTTCCGGCAAAAACATGGTAACACCCAGCGCACGGCCTCTAGGCATAATGCTGACTTTGTAGACAGGATCATGCTCAGGAACCAGCTTGCCGACTATCGCATGCCCTGCTTCATGATAAGCGGTCATTTTCTTTTCTTTCTCGTTCATCACCATAGAGGTTCTTTCAACACCCATGATCAACTTATCCTTGGCTTTTTCCAAATCAGCCATACTGACCACGCGCTTATTCATTCTGGCGGCGAATAAAGCGGCTTCATTGATCAAATTAGCCAAATCGGCTCCGGAAAAACCCGGCGTACCTTGCGCTATATACTTAACCTCAACATCATCAGCAATCGGCACTTTTTTGACATGTACCGCAAGAATCTGCTCGCGCCCTCTGACATCCGGCAGACCTACCGTTACCTGACGATCAAATCGACCTGGACGCAACAAAGCCTTATCCAATATATCGGGACGGTTTGTTGCGGCGATGACAATAATACCCTCGTTACCCTCAAACCCATCCATTTCAACCAGTAACTGGTTTAAAGTTTGCTCACGCTCGTCATTGCCACCGCCCAAACCGGCACCGCGCTGACGACCTACAGCATCGATTTCATCAATAAAAATAATGCAGGGTGCATGTTTTTTAGCTTGCTCAAACATGTCACGCACACGGGAGGCGCCCACACCGACAAACATTTCAACAAAATCCGAACCGGAAATGGTGAAGAACGGCACTTTGGCCTCACCGGCAATAGCTCTGGCCAACAAAGTCTTACCTGTTCCCGGAGGGCCGATCATCAGCGCGCCGCGAGGAATTTTTCCACCTAATTTCTGATATTTCGCCGGATCTTTAAGGAAATCGACCATTTCAACAACTTCTTCTTTAGCCTCGTCACAACCGGCTACATCGGCAAAAGTCACTTTAATCTGATCTTCTTCAAGCATACGGGCTTTGCTTTTACCAAAATTCATTGCACCGCGACCGCCACCGCCACCGCCCTGCATTTGCCGCATGAAGAAAACCCATACTGCAATCAGCAGCAACATCGGCCCAAAAGAAACCAGCAACTGCATCAACATAGAAGGTTGCTCAGGCGGAACCGCCTTAATTTCGACACCATTTGCCAGTAAATCATCCACCATATGGGGATCTGAAGGCGCATAGGTTTTAAATATCTGACCACCCTGCATCTTGCCTTTGATGATGTTATCTTCAATCATCACCTGTTGAACCTGACCTGCTTTAACCGACTCAATAAATTGCGAATAAGACATCGACGAATCAGCCCTGCCATTTTGCGGACCAAAATTATTAAAGACGGACATCAATACCACTGCAATGACGACCCATAGGATTATATTTTTCATCATATCGTTCAATTTACACACCCTGGGCCTGAACGGCTCTCGATTTAAAAACTGACTAATTATATCAGGAGTTAACTTTCCTGACTGTCGTTATTTATTTGAAACTCATCTACACATGAAAAATACGACTTCATCATACTTTGCACGCCTTGTCCTGCTATTATTAGGGCCACAAAAGGTTATTTAAAGCCTTTAGCTAAAATATAAACTTCATTACTTCGCGGTCTTGATGCCTTTGGCTTTCTGATAACCACTTTTGCGAAGGATTGCTGAATCTCCTTATGAAGCTCTTCAAAACCTGCACCATGAAATAACTTAACCAGAAAAGCCCCATCTGTTGCCAACACAGCTTTGGCCGTTTCCAATGCCAACTCCCCCAAATAAACAGAACAGGGCTGATCTACGCCCTTATTGCCGCTCATATTCGGCGCCATATCCGACATCACCAGATTGACCGGAGCACCGTCAAGTACAGCAAACAATCGGTCAAGAACGGCTTGCTCACGAAAATCGCCCTGTATAAAATCGACACCCTCTAGCGGTTCCATCGCTAAAATATCCAACGCAATAATCTTGTCTTTTTTACCGATAATCTGCCGTGCAAACTGCGACCACCCACCAGGAGCAGCACCCAAATCGATAATATTCATCCCCGGCTTAATAAGCCGGTCTTTATCCTGAATTTCTTTCAATTTAAAAACCGCACGCGAACGATAACCCTGGGCTTGCGCCATTTTGACGTATTCGTCATCGAAATGCTCTTGCATCCAACGACTGCTACTTTTACTTCGTCCCATAACTCTATTTTAGTGTAAAATTCAGGCTTTTGATTTAGGAATTAAAGAGTGAACTCTGCAGACAAGAAAAAACTCCGGGCTCAAGCGCACAGCTTAAAGCCCGTCATTATGATAGGCCAATCAGGACTTACCGCAGCCGTATTGGCGGAGATTGAATTGGCACTTAACAGCCACGAACTGATTAAAGTGCGAATACGCGCTGAAAGAGAAGATCGCAAACTGATCAGCGAGAAAATCTGCACTGACACAGGGGCCGAGCTCATTCAGAACATAGGACAAATTGCAGTTATTTACCGATTAAATCCTGATAAATAACGTAGGGCCAAGATAAAAGGGGAAGGTACGAGGACTTGCTCCCCTTGAACCTTGAACCTCAAATATACTCAATCGAGATAATTTCATAATCGACATTGCCGCCCGGCGCTTTAACCGTCACAACATCTTCAACCTCTTTACCGATCAGGGCTCTGGCAATCGGCGAGCCGATTGAAATACGACCTTCCTTGATATTGGCCTCATCTTCGCCAACAATCTGATAGATGACCTTTCTCTCGGCTTCAATATCTTCTATTTCCACTGTCGCACCAAACACCACCCTGCCATTGGCATCCACCTTGGTAACGTCGATAATTTGCGCATTAGACAACTTGCCTTCAATTTCGGAAATACGCCCTTCGGCAAAGCTTTGCTGTTCTTTCGCCGCATGATATTCGGCATTTTCCTTCAAATCACCGTGCGCTCTAGCCGTGGCAATCGACGCAATGATACGCGGACGCACAACCGACTTTAATTCTTCCAATTCGGCGCGTAATTTTTCCGCACCTTTAACGGTGAGTGGTACTTTATTCATTTTTTTAAAACTCCAATAATTTCATGCCTGTGGGGGCGACTAAAGTCGCCCCCACAGCGTTTTGTATTAAGTCAGGCTTTTATGCAGATCCTGCAAACAATTCACATCGCCTGCGTCCAATTCACCCAGCGCGTAACAGGCCGCTCTTGCACCGGCCATTGTCGTGTAATACGTTACACGGTGCTGCAAGGCTTCGCGACGCATGGTAAATGAATCCGAAATAGCTTTTGTGCCTTCCGTCGTATTAATAATCAATTGAATCTGATCGTTTTTAATCATATCAACCGTATTAGGCCGCCCTTCATTAACCTTATAAACCACTTCGCAAGGAATTCCCGCGTCTTTAAGAAACTTTGCAGTACCGCCGGTGGCAACAATTTCATATTTTTTATCGACCAGCATTCTGGCAATATCGGGCAACTTAACTTTATCGGCATCGCGAATGCTGATCAGCACTTTACCGCTGTGATTCAGGTTGACACCGGCAGCTCGCTGGGATTTGGCAAAAGCCTCGCCGAAGGTTTTACCCACGCCCATCACTTCGCCGGTTGACTTCATTTCAGGGCCCAACAAGGGATCAACGCCGGGAAATTTGACAAACGGGAACACAGCTTCTTTAACCGAATAGTAACCGGGAATGCGCTCTTTGGTAATGCCTTGTTGCTCCAAGGTTTGTCCGACCATGCAGCGCGCCGCAATTTTGGCCAACGGGTAACCGGTTGCCTTGGATACAAAAGGCGCCGTACGCGAAGCTCTTGGATTGACTTCAAGCACAAAGATATCTTCGCCCTGGATAGCAAACTGGGTATTCATCAAACCCACAACACCCAGAGCTTCCGCCATTTTGGCGACCTGTTCGCGTAATTTATCCTGAAGATGCCGCGCTAATTCATAAGGAGGCAGCGAACACGCCGAGTCTCCGGAATGCACACCCGCCTGTTCGATATGCTCCATCAAACCGCCGATCAATACCTGTTCCCCGTCATAAATGGCATCGACATCCATTTCGACCGCATCGTCAAGGAAACGGTCGAGCAATACCGGCGAATCGTTGGAAACGCTGACCGCTTCTTTCATATAACGCTGCAAACCCTCTTCATTGAAGACGATTTCCATCGCCCGGCCGCCTAAGACGTATGAAGGCCGAACAACCAGAGGATAGCCCAGTATTTTTGCCGCATTAATCGCCTGCTCGACAGAACGAGCCGTGGCGTTGGGCGGCTGTTTCAAATCCAGTCGTTCCAGTAGCTTCTGAAAACGCTCACGGTCTTCAGCCAAATCAATCGAGTCCGGCGATGTACCGATAATGGGCACACCGGCCGCTTCCAATGCACGCGCCAGTTTCAACGGCGTCTGACCGCCGTATTGCACAATCACGCCTTTGGGTTTTTCAATATGCACAATTTCCAGCACATCTTCCAGCGTTAACGACTCGAAATACAAACGATCCGAGGTATCGAAATCGGTAGAAACCGTTTCAGGATTGCAATTGATCATGATGGTTTCATAACCATCTTCACGCAATGCCAACGCCGCATGCACGCAGCAGTAATCGAACTCGATGCCTTGGCCGATACGGTTAGGCCCGCCGCCGAGAATAATGATTTTTTCCCTATCGGAGACCCGCGCTTCGCACTCTTCCTCATACGTTGAATACAAATAAGCCGTGTCGGACGAAAACTCGGCGGCGCAGGAATCTATGCGTTTATAGACCGGACGAATATTTTGTTTATGCCGTACATTGCGCACTTCAGACTCGGAGGTGTCCAACAACTTGGCCAAGCGTATATCGGAAAAACCTTTGCGCTTTAATTTATACAGCTCCCCTGCTTTCAAGGTCGACAAAGTTTTTGTCGATAATGATTTTTCAGTAATAACCAAATCTTCAACCTGCGCCAAAAACCAGGGATCGATTTTACTGACCTCATGGACGTCGTCCAGGCTCATACCGCTACGGAACGCATCGGCGACATAGAGCAAACGATCCGGCCCCGGATGGCGCATTTCACGCTGCATTTTTTCCTGAGCATCTTCCCGGTTCAAGTCGATAATTTCATCGAGACCGCTGATGCCGATTTCCAATCCGCGCAAGGCTTTTTGCAGTGATTCCTGAAAAGTACGACCAATCGCCATGACTTCGCCGACAGACTTCATCTGCGTAGTCAAACGGTCATCCGCTTGCGGAAATTTTTCAAAGGTAAACCGTGGAATCTTGGTGACCACATAATCGATGGTCGGCTCAAACGACGCCGGTGTTGCGCCACCGGTAATCTCGTTTTTCAATTCATCCAGCGTGTAGCCTACCGCCAGCTTCGCCGCCACCTTGGCAATCGGGAAACCGGTTGCCTTGGACGCCAAAGCCGACGAACGCGATACGCGCGGATTCATCTCGATAACGATCATCCGACCGTCTTTCGGGTTAATGGCGACCTGTACATTGGAACCGCCGGTATCGACGCCAATTTCGCGCAATACCGCCAGGGAGACATTACGCAGAATCTGATATTCTTTATCGGTCAGCGTTTGCGCCGGCGCTACGGTGATCGAATCGCCGGTATGCACGCCCATCGGGTCGAAGTTTTCAATGGAACAGACGATGATGCAATTGTCTTTGGAATCGCGCACCACTTCCATTTCGTATTCTTTCCAGCCCAACACCGATTCTTCAATCAATAACTCGTTGGTCGGCGATAGATACAGGCCACGCTCGCAGATTTCGACAAACTCTTCCTTGTTGTAAGCGATACCGCCGCCGCTGCCGCCCATGGTAAATGAAGGACGGATAACGGTCGGATAGCCCACTTCCTGCTGTGCCGCCAGCGCTTCTTCCATCGAATGCGCGGTTTTCGATTTTGCCACTTCATAACCGATTTTCCGCATCGCCTGATTGAACAACGCACGGTCTTCGGCTTTGTGAATCGCCTCTTTGGTGGCTCCGATCATCTCGACGCCGTATTTTTCCAAAACGCCGTGGGCATCAAGATCCAGCGCGCAGTTCAACGCAGTTTGTCCGCCCATGGTCGGCAATATCGCATCGGGGCGCTCTTTGGCGATGATTTTTTCTACGGTTTGCCAGTCGATAGGCTCGATATAGGTCGCATCGGCCATATCCGGGTCGGTCATAATCGTTGCCGGATTGGAATTGACCAGAATAACGCGATAACCTTCTTCCCGCAGCGCCTTACAGGCTTGCGTGCCTGAATAATCAAACTCGCAGGCTTGACCAATAACAATGGGGCCCGCCCCCAGTAATAAAATCGATTTTATGTCGGTTCTTTTTGGCATTTTGTCTGCGTTACCATTTATGTTGCTGTTAGTTATGCAGGCTGGGTGGCGTAACCTACGGTTGTCGGGTTACGCTACGCTGCTCCTGCATCCATGTAGGGGCGACTTTAGTCGCCCAAGGCGAATGAATTCGCCCCTACAATGCTTGTTCCATCATCTCGATGAAATCATCGAATAAAGACTCCACATCGTGAGGACCCGGACTTGCTTCAGGGTGACCTTGAAAACTCATGGCCGGACAATCCGTCCGCTTAACACCCTGCAAGCTACCGTCAAACAATGATCGATAAGTCGCTATTAAATTATCAGGAAGACTGTCTTCATTGGCCGCAAAGCCATGATTCTGACTGCTGATCATGACCCGGCCCGTTGCTATTTCCTGAACCGGATGATTGGCGCCATGATGGCCGAATTTCATTTTTTCGGTTTTTGCGCCGCTGGCCAAAGCCAATAACTGATGCCCCAGACAAATCCCGAATACCGGAACTTTCCGTTCCAGTATCGTTTTAATAGCCTCTATCGCATAAGTACACGGCTCGGGGTCGCCGGGGCCATTAGACAGAAAAACGCCGTCAGGATTCATCGCCAATACCGTTTCAGCGGGCGTTGTTGCAGGAACAACGGTAACACGGCAACCGCGATTAGCTAATAATCTAAGAATATTACGTTTAATGCCGAAGTCATAAGCCACAACGTGTTTGGTCAGATTTTCGGCTGGCTTGTGTCCATGCTGCAAATGCCAGATATTTTCAGTCCATTCGTAAGATTCGGCAACGGTGACTTCCTTAGCCAGATCCATGCCTTTCAACCCTGGAAAGCCTTCAATTGCCTTTTTTGCAACCTCCACATCAACCGATTCACCCGCCATAATACAGCCGCGTTGCGCACCTTTGTCACGCAAAAGCCGGGTTAATTTACGGGTATCAATATCGGCAATTGCCACGACGTTATTATCAATCAAATATTGCTGCAAAGTCTTTTCACTGCGCCAGTTGCTGGCCAACAACGGCAGATCTCTAATCACCAAACCACTGGCAAAAACGCCGACAGACTCATTATCTTCGCTAGTTGTCCCGACATTACCAATATGAGGATAAGTTAATGTCACAATTTGCCGTGCATAAGATGGATCACTGAGAATTTCCTGATACCCGGTCATAGCCGTATTAAAAACGACCTCACCCACGGAACAGCCGTCTGCACCTATAGCCACACCGTTAAATACCGTCCCATCTTCCAAAACCAATAAAGCAGACCTAGTCAAACACGTCACCTCAAATGTGCAAAACGGGATGCTCCCTTAAGGACTCATCCCGTTGTAAAAAAACAAAACTGCGGGTAATTTTACGAGATTATGCGGCGTGGGTCATTAACAATTTTTTAAACCCGAGACATCGCGCCTAATTATATAAAGTACGGCACGTTGAGTTGATGCGGCTCCAGCGCCACTAAACGACAGAAGACAAAGAACAAATTTTCTGCTCCACACCGAGAATGGCACGGTTCAAAATACCCAGGTTTTTTTCTTCGATGATTTGCATGCCCATCACATAAAAAATGGGCATCCATAGCGGATTAATCAACAGACCGCCCAGCGCACTTTTCCAGGTTCGTTTCACATTTTTTAACGGATTAAACGACTCTGCCAAAGAGTGCATAGGATTTTCGGAAAAAACAGCGACAATCGGGTTCAGGATGGTTTTATCATGCCCGTCCAGCTGCGCCATCGATTGCAGAAGTTTTCGCTCCATGCTGTGATAATTCTTCCTCGCAAAGCCCGCAGAAACAGCAAAAGTAAGCGCTACCAGAGGCAACAGAATACTCGGCGGCGCCACCGGCGCAAAAGTGGAAGACAGCATGACTATGCCAAGCCCCAACATCAGAGCATCTTCACCCCGCTCCACATCGCGATCTATGCCTTTGAGAATCTCAGAAACGGCATTGCCGAACGGATCCCTTAAATAATTTTTTTCTTGTGCCATGGTAATTCTCCTTATGGATAGTGCAAAAGCACGCCTTATGAAAAATGTCACATATGCGAATCCAGCAATAACCGCATATTCTTTGTACCGGGTACATGCAGTTTACCGGCCCATACCAACTTGTCTAATTTTTATTCTCCAGCCCAGCTAGTTTAATTGAGCTTTTATTTAACAGCAAACACTACTATTTGGCACCCGTCTGTACCGCTTGAGGGTATGCAGAGTGAGGTGCGCAATTTTTACCTTGAAGAACGCAAAGTTTTTACAGGCTGTTTTTTGTGTCCTTGGTGATTTATTAATCCGCTTACGTTACTGCTTATGTTTCGGCAATTAATTCGGGTGCTGATTCCAAAAAATGTCATTTATTTTTACCATGAAGGACTTGAAGGACTTGAAGATATTGCTGTATTGAGTTCATGCGTGATATTGAGACGATTCATAAAACAAAGTTTTTTAATCCTTGCTTTAATCGCTTTACATTACTCCCATCTGAGTCAGAAACCGTACACTTTAAAACC
>JAURVK010000025.1 GCA_030655535.1 Methylobacter sp.
TACCGCGCGAATAAATTCGCGCCCACAACATGCCATCATAATTAATCAGATAGGGTAGGGCGTGCCGCTCGCGCCTTCTCCGTAAGCTTGGGATAAATAGACGCTTAACTTAACTTCTTATCTAGCGCGCGGCACGCCCTACGCTAAGTTTTATTGCAACGGGAGTGCAAGCTTTGCTTGTACTTGCAGGCGGAGCCTGCACTCCAGTGGTTAAAGCTTCTGCTCAATCAGATTAACTATAGCATCAATATGAATTTCTGAATCATTCAGCGCCGCGATATAACGATAGTCTTCACCGCCGGACGCCATAAAAATAGCCTTGTTTTCCATCGCTATTTCTTCCAGCGTTTCCAGGCAATCCACCGCAAACCCGGGACAGACAATATCTATGGTCTTAATGCCTTGTCCAGGAAGGCTCTTTAAGGTGTCCACACAATAAGGTTTTAGCCATTGCGCCTTGCCGAACCGCGATTGGAATACAATCATCCATTGTTTTTCGTCAATGCCCAATTTCTCGGCAATCAAGGCTGCGGTTTTATGGCACTGCTGGAAATAAGGATCGCCCCATTGAGTCAGTTGCTCGGGCAAACCGTGAAACGACATCACTAACAGCTCGTTTTTGCCGTGATCCCGCCAGCTCTGCTCGATGGATTCTGCAACCGCAGCAATATAGTGACTGTGCTGGTGATAATCGCTGATAAATTGGATGTTGGGCAGATGCCGCCACTGATTGAGTTCCTTAATCACGGCATCATAGACGGATGCGGTGGTTGTCGAGGAATATTGCGGGTACAACGGCAGGACGATCAAGTTATCGATACCTGCCTTTTTGAAGGCTTTTAACTGTTTCGCGATGGACGGTTCGCCGTAGCGCATCGCATGCCGGGTTGTTACGCCCTTGGCATTCAGCTTGTCGGCAACCCGTTCGGCCAATTGCCAAGTCAGAAAAATTAACGGCGAACCTTTCTCATCCCAGATTTTACGATAGGCTAAGGCCGATTTGCGGGGACGAAAAGGCAGCACAAAAAAATGCAGTATCACCCACCACAACGGCCTGGGCAGGTTGACGACGCGCGGATCCCAAAGAAACTCTTTAAGGAACTGTCTGACCGCTGATGTTGTCGGTGCGGTAGGCGAACCCAGGTTTGCCAGTAAAACGCCGGTTTTTTTTGCGGTCATCGGAAATCTTACCGGTTGATCAGATTTAAAAATTCCGAACGAGTGCTGATTTCCTTACGGAAAATTCCGGTCATCACTGAAGTCGTCATGACCGAGTTTTGCTTTTCAACGCCGCGCATCATCATGCACAAATGTTTTGCTTCAATAACCACCGCCACACCTCGGGCGCCGGTCGCAAGTTCTATCGCATCGGCTATTTGCTTGGTCAGTTTTTCCTGAATTTGCAGGCGACGAGCATACATATCGATAACGCGAGCTACTTTGGACAAGCCCATCACCTTACCTTGCGGCAGATAACCGACATGACATTTGCCGATAAACGGCAGTAAATGGTGTTCGCATAAAGAATACAGTTCAATATCCTTCACAATAACCATGTCTTCGGTGTCGGCGTTAAAAATAGCGCCGTTCAGTACTTCTTCCAGGGTTTTTTCGTAGCCGTTGTTTAAAAACTTGAAAGCCTTGGCTGCGCGTTTTGGCGTATCGATCAGACCTTCGCGATTTAAATCTTCACCGACTGCTTCGATAATCCTGGCAAAATGCTGTTCCATAGTTTCAATCTCAGTAATAAAAATAGTCGGCCAGTATACAGCATGGCGTTGTGAAGTTTAAAGCTTCCGCTTCCTCGGCAATTGCTCCTGCATTGCTCTACCTCCTGCATCCATGCAGTCGAAGCTCACGCCCCTTGCCTACATCCCTGTAGGCAAAGCTTCGCCCTTTACCGCATAGCTATCTACACAAGTTATTCGCTCCCCCGTGGCACTGCCATTAAGTTAGACTGAAAAGACAGTGATGATCGAACATTGTGGGCGCGAATTTATTCGCGCAGTGACAGCCAAATGCGCGAATAAATTCG
>JAURVK010000034.1 GCA_030655535.1 Methylobacter sp.
GGATTATCCGCTTAGGTTTATGCATGCTTTTCAATGCCCAATCCCATTAATTCAGATAGTTTCACCCAGGCTGATTTTAATGCGCTCCAGCAGCGCGGTCATTTGTTCTCGTTCTTGTTGCGTTAAGGTTTTAAGTACCTCCGCTTCCACCGCATCGGCAATTTCCCAGAGTTCCTGCATGATGGGCAGCGCTTTAGCCGTAATTTCCAAACGGTAAGCACGCCGATCTTCACTGTCTTTATTGCGGCGAACCAAGCCCGCCTCTTCCAGCAAGTCGATCTGTCTTACCAGTGTAATCGGTTTGATTTCGAGGATTTCGGCCAGATCGATTTGGCGGCAGTTTTCATTGTTGGACAGATGTACCAGAGCTCGCCATTGAGCATGGGTCAGTCCGATATTTTCCGCTTCCTTGTTGAAGCGCTGGCGAATGATGTGGCTGATTTCGTAACTTAAAAAACCGAATTTAGAATGCATTAGTTAGTTACAAAGACATATAATAAGCAATAGGTATTATTTCTTATAATACATTATCATTCACGCAGTGTCTAAGCTTTCTTACATCTGCTCAGGTGAAACCTATGGATTTTTGGTAATGGGTTAAATCTGTAGTTTGTTGTATTATTAGCCGCATGACATGCTATCAAGAAATCGTCTGCCCCGAGTGTGGCATCAACCAAATTACCAAGTCCGGCCGCACAGAGCAAGGGACACAACGTTATCGATGTATTTGGCGTCGATATTCATGCCAAGTTACAGGTTTGACCCACTATCCATCCGAGCTTACCTCAATAGCAGTCGTTTTATTATTGAGGTTGAATATCGTGTTATCATTCATGCGCTCTTTTGAGGGCTTTTTCTCAACCCAAACAAGCACCGTTTCAAAAAAGCCTTTTACTTTCAGGAAATCAATCCCCTGAGAATCAATAGTTTTTTCTGCACTGGATTTACGTTCCGGCTAGCAACAAGGAATCATCATGTCTCACATAGTCGTTTGTGCTCTGTACAAATTCGTCGCCCTGGAAAATTATCAGGCTTTGCGTCAACCCCTGCATCAGGTGATGGAAGCCCATCAGGTTCGCGGCACCTTGCTGCTGGCCGACGAGGGTATCAACGGCACGATAGCCGGATCGCGTCAGGCCATCGATAATGTGCTGGACTGGTTGCGCAGCGACCCGCGTCTGACCGATATAGATCGTAAAGAATCGCTGACCGACAGCCTGCCCTTCAACCGCGCCAAAGTTAAACTCAAAAAAGAGATAGTGACGATGGGCGTGGAAGGCATCGATCCCAAGCGCGTGGTGGGCACTTATGTCAGCCCTAAAGATTGGAACAAACTGATCTCCGATCCTGACGTGATACTGGTGGACACCCGCAACGACTACGAATATAAAGTCGGCACCTTTAAAAACGCCATTAACCCGAATACCACCAGCTTTCGCGAGTTTCCCCGGTACATCAAAGAAAATCTCGATCCCGAAAAACACAAAAAAGTGGCGATGTTTTGCACCGGCGGCATTCGTTGTGAAAAATCCACGGCTTTCTTGAAAGAACAGGGTTTCGACGAGGTTTATCATCTTAAAGGCGGAATATTAAAATATCTGGAAGAAGTCCCCGCACAGGAAACGCTTTGGGAAGGCGAATGCTTTGTCTTTGACGACCGGGTAACGGTTAATCTCCAGCTTGAAAAAGGCATTTACGACCAATGTAACGCCTGCCGCCTACCTATCACCGAAGCCGATAAAGCCGGCGACAAATATCTGCAAGGGGTAAGCTGTCCTCATTGTTACAATAAAATCACCCCCGCGCAGAAAACCCGGTTCATGGAGCGTGAAAAGCAAATGGAATTAGCCAAAAAGCGCGGTGAAGCCCATATCGGTGCAGATGCCGCCAAGACGCTTGTGCAAAAACGTGTAGCCAAATTGCGACAACGGCAAGTATTGGAAGAGTAAAGCCGTTGGCATTAGCTGCCCCCTCCTTCCGCTGCATCAAATATTCAACATGATTCAATAGAACTAAGTGCTTGGAAATAAATCCGTGTGTGTTTTCTGCCTAGAGCACTCAGACCTCAAGGTTCGGAAAATACAAAATGCGTGTCGACTTTTTTCTAGGCACTTATCGCCAAAGACCGATATGCCAATGGTGTGGTTGCACCCGTACGTTAGCATGGCTTAGGATTACGTCAGTGATATGGTTTCCTGGCCTATCCCGTTTGAGAGAGTGACTTTTAAGACGTTTCCACGGCGGCATGAGCAAATCCAAAAAAACCTTTGAACTGACTTACCCTAACGCCGCCGGTATTGACATCGGCGCTTCCAGCCATTCCGTTGCCGTGCCGGCTGATAAGGAAAAAACGTGATGAAAGTTTTTCTTTAAATTTTGATGAAGGCTATCAAGCCTTTAAAATTGGACTTATACTAAAAAAACAAGAGAAAACGCTGGGATAACTCAGGAGGAACTGGCAATACGTTTAAGTACAAAAAATCAGCTATCTCAAGAATAGAAAACCATGCTGAAGATGTAAAACTTTCAACACTTGAAAAATTTGCCAGTTCTTTGGGTAAAAATCTTGAGGTTCGTATAGATTAAATTTGATCATCAAGTTTTTACAAAGTACTTAAGCTGCACGATATGTCAGTGAAGGCGTCGGCTATAACCGCCACCAAATTTTTATCACTCATATGTTTTCCAGATTCAGCCAAAGGGAAGTTATCTCCATCATTAAGGCATAGGAGCATCCTGTAAGCGGGTAATCCAGGCTTCCTTGGCATATGGGTCAACGTGAAAGGCAAGATTTCCCGACTTATGCAACAAGCCTTCTTCGCCCGAAGCATTAGGGTTAAGCTGACGCTTTTCAATAAAATCCGCCATGCGGCGCACGTTATAAATCAATAATCCCCGATAATGATTTTGAGCGGGATAAATTTGATAGCCGACATTACTCTCTTTAAATGCAGGATTGCGCTTTAGCCATTGTTCGATGTTATCGGCATCATGATCGGCCAGTTGCTTTAAAACGGACTGGGAATGCCGGTTGATAATGGTTTTAAAATGGTCGCTTAAGCTATTTGATAATTGATTGCGTTGCAACGCGCGAATATCCTCATCGGTTAAATCAAAGCTCTCGGCGACTAAATAATGCTTGTCGCGTTCGCCGTCATTGGCAAATAACGCTATTTTTTCTAAGGCCGTGTGTTGTAACGCGGTAAGAAAAGAATCGGGCGCACGTATGTGTTTATCGACGGTGACCACCCACGGCAGCGCCCGCCCGGTTTGTTCAAAGCGTTGTTTGACGCTGCTCACCACGGCGGAACGCGGCAATTCATCTTCACGTCCTTCGGGTTTTACCAAAAATGCATCCACTGCGGTAATTTGCGTTTGAAAGCCAGCGGCTTTGAATTGTTCGACGATAGCGGCATAGCGCGGTTTGTACGGAATGCCGGTGCCGTCATAAAGAATGTTGAAGCCGTGCGCTTTGGCATGTTCCGCCACCAAGCTACGCAGGCGATTGGCGAACGGTTCGACATAAACATAATCGTCGCTGTGATGGCTGGCTGCAGTCAAAACTTGATATAAGTCGCTGATTTTTCGAAATTCATCCAATGATGTAATCACAAAATTATCGCCGCATTGCGCCCCAGCAATTTCTTCTACTGCGGTTTTTCCTGATCCGGCACCGCCCATGGACATGAATAACTTGGGCTGGGGATCGGGCGTTTTACCGGCAAAAATCGTTTGTTTCGCCTGCTCCAGTTTTTCGACGATGATGATCAGGCGATCATAGGCAATCTCCACTGCCCGCGCCAAGCGTTCATCGCCATCGGAGGCCAGTATCATTTTGTCTTTTAAACCATACTGGGTCACCAGATCAAAAATACTGGCATTATTGCCTAGACAGCGGCGCAATAATTCCATCAGTTCGGTGTGCGCGGGTGAGCGCAAGCCGGTCAACAAGTTAATATCCAGGCAAAATAACGGGGCAGCGCCGTCTGCCTTGATATCGATACCGTCAATATCGTGTTTGTCCGGTGCGCGTAAGGCTTCGGTGTTAGGCAAATAACCGATGATATTATCGATCTCGCTGCGGGGATAATCGGCCAAATGCCGGCCGGCAAGAAATAATTCTTTTTGAATGCCGGCGAACGGCACCAAGCCGCCATTAACGGAAACCAAGCATTCAATGCCATCGGCGGTATTTTGCGATAAAAACGGAATGCCGAAAATAAATTTTTTGTTTTCGGGCCATTGACCGTAACCATTGGCGATATTGTCTAAGCTTTGGGTGCGGGTGGGATCAAGCGCATGCTGGAAAGCCAGGGTGACCGCCTCATGCGGGCATTGAGTCTGATGAAGCGCGATGGCGTCAGTTGACTCCAGGCGTCTAAAATCGATGCTTTGCTCGTAGACGCTTTTAAAGGCAGGCAAATTGCCCAATGCGGTCATGAAAAAATCCAGGGTCAAGCGATTGCCGTAGGAAAACGGACGAATACGGCGCATTTGTTGATAAAACTGCGCCAAGCGTTCGGCGATATTGTCGGTGCGCATGACAAAACCATTGTTGTCGAAAATGGCGCTGTCGACATTGGTTTCATCAAATTTCTTTGCTGATCTGAAACCTCTTCCTTCAGGAGGATTATTGAAGTTTGACAGCGATGCACCCGCATCGTTATTCTCTTTAGTAACCTCCTCGTTCACGGGGAGGTTCAATCCACCGGCCTCTATCCGTCGGATGGTGTCATTCGATGGATGAGGTCGGGTGTGGATTGAAACATCATTCAATACCAGGCATTCGATAGCTTCGCGAAAGGCTTTGCGTTTGACCGGATCGGTCATCACGCCCGGCCGATGACTGACGGTGGCCTGTTCTTTCCAATCGCGAAACATTTCGCGGTGAATACGGGAAAACAATTCCGTCATATAAGTGACGCGTTTAGCTTGATCATGTGAAACCGTTTCTTCGACTTCCTTTTGCAGTATGGATAACAACTTAATCCCTTGGGCGATTGCCAACACGGTGCGTAATTTTTTTAATTGCGCATAGCTGGAAAGCTGATGCATTGTTTTATCGCTCATTTTTTACCTGCGGCAAAATATTTCCGGAATGCTAAAAACTTAAAAAGCCCTATGGAGGGCTTTTTCATAAATCGATTATGTCGCTAAAGCGCGGTTGGGGCAAGGCCAAGACTTTGTAGGTTGTGCTAACTGCATGCCCAGGGGGAGCGCCGTCCGTGGCGCGATTTGGGGTTTATTTGATTAGAAAATCCCGCATCATGCCCATATCTTCGTGTTCCAGATTGTGGCAGTGGTACATGAACAGACCTTTAAAATCGTTAAACGGTTTTAATATGGTGACTTTTTCGCCCGGCATCACCAGAACCGTATCTTTCCAGCCGCCGTCTATAAACCCTGAGGAAACGGTAGCATAGCTATCGCCAGAACGCGAACTCATTTCCCGTTTGACGACCTGAAACTGCTCGCCATGCAAATGCATCGGATGCGGCATGTCCATCATCATGCCGTGCATGCCGCCGTCAAAACCATTATCGAACTCGATTAATTGCAGGCTGTTAAGCGGAATCATCTCATCCGGCTGAATGTCGTTCATTTTATAGGAACGGCCGTTAAGCAGGGCTGACATGTGCCGCATGGATAAGGCGATGGTTTTGGGGTTGCCTGCATTGGCAGCATCTTTGATACGTAATGCGGTAATAGGGGTTAGAACCTTGGGCAAGGTGTTGTTGCCTTGCTCCTTTTTGGCGACCCGGATTTTTAAGATCGGGTAGTCGGAGCCTGAAGGCAAGGCACTGACTGACATCATGCCGCCACCCATCATGCCTCTGCCCATCATGCCCCGATGTCCGCCTCCCATCATGCCTCCGCCCATCATACCCATGCCGCCATGCGAGGCAACATCAAACTGGAGGCTGCGCAAGGTCGGCTCAGAGCCTAGCGCCCGTTCGCTAAAGTCCATCCATAATTCCAGTCTTTCTCCCGGAGCCAGCATCACATAAGCATGTTGCTCGGGGCGTTCCAGCAAGCCGCCGTCAACGCCTATGACGGTGAGCGGGGTGCCGTCATCCCAGGCGAGTTTATAAATACGGGAATTGGAACCGTTCAACAACCGGAGCCGGTAAGCGCGCGTTGCCACCGGCAACACAAAATCAGGTCGACCGTTGACCAGAATCTGCTCGCCCAGAAAGCCCTGCATACGCCGCATCATGTGAGCCGAATAAGCCAGTTGGTTTTGGCTGTCGAAACTGCGATCCTGAATCACCAGCGCCACATCCTGGTCGCCATGCGGTAACTTCAGCGCCTGTTCCTGATCATCGCTGACGATAAACAGACCTGCCAAGCCGGAATAGACCTGTCTGGCGGTGACGCTGTGGGTATGGGCGTGATACCAATAGGTGCCTGCCCGGTTCAATATCTCGAATTCGTAGATATAGGTTTCGCCATGATTGACGGCATACATGGGATTGCCGTCCATGTTGGCCGGAACATGCAGACCGTGCCAATGCAAAATCGATTGTGCCGGTAAGTTGTTATTCAGAATCAGCCTGACTTTTTGGCCTTTTTTTAAGCGCAGGGTAGGGGCCAGATAAGTGCCTTCATTATTATCAAGCACGTCGGAAGAGCCTTTGATGATCTTGCCGGTGACCTTCCAGACGTGGGTCTTATTGCCGCTTAGAATGGCTACATCGGCCGTATTCATGGTCAGTTCAATTTCAACGTCGGGAAGAAAATCGGCGGACGGCGCGTTGACGCTGACAAATCCGCCAGTCTGCGCCCAACTCGGGTAAGAGGCTGCTCCGACGATACCCAGTGCGGCATATTTTAATAGTTTTCGGCGTTGCAAATCAGTTGTCGTTTTCATCTGGACTTACCTCGATTTAATTGATATTAGCATATTGTAATATACTGCTTTGTAACATACTTTACGCAAGGTGTGTTAATCGAAATTGCGTGGCTTTCTAGGGTGTTGATTAGCTGGTTGCTGGTGTAAGAAAATCCCATAAAGGGACGAATCCTTTTATTAAATGTTAAGGATATAGGAAACACGCCGTTTGTTAAATCGGTGTAAACACTTAACAGCCGCATCCAAGGTGTCTTCGATGCCCTTTTTCATGTGTATTATCGAGCCGCTTGATTAGCGTAAATTTAGATATCCAATCCACTATCTTTAAAATCTCAATCTGGTATCTTTATTGCTTTGTCGGCTTTTTCAATCCAGTTAAACAATGAACTGCGCTTGTCGGTTGAATTAACATAGTAAATACAAATATAGAGCAAGAGACTCAATTGACGAAATTAGAAAAATTTTTCAGCAGTGACGGCGGCTTATCCGAGGTAATCCCAGGCTATCAGCCACGAGCGGCTCAAGTTGAAATGGCCGAGGCGATTGCTCATGCTATCGAAGCCAATCAGCATTTAATTGCCGAAGCCGGAACCGGAACCGGCAAGACTTTTGCCTATTTGGTACCCGCTATTTTATCCGGCAAAAAAGTCATTATTTCGACCGGCACTAAAAATCTTCAGGATCAGCTGTTTAACAAAGATTTGCCGATTATCCGCAAGGCGATCAAAACACCGTTTATTGCTGCGCTGTTAAAAGGCCGCAGCAATTATCTATGTACCTATCGGCTGAAAAACGCGTTAACGTCTACACTGGGTTTTAGCAAGGAAGATGCCGTGGCCCTGGCAAGAATCCAATCCTGGTCGAAACGCACCCTTACCGGCGATACCTCGGAAATGTCCGAGGTGGCCGAGGCCGATCCGGTCTGGTATCAGGCGACTTCGTCAATCGATAATTGCCTGGGGCAGGATTGCCCGGATTACGCCGACTGTTTTCTGGTCAAGGCCAGAAAAAAAGCGCAGGAAAGCGAAATTCTGGTGGTTAATCATCATTTGCTGTGCGCCGACTGGTCGATACGCGACAGCGGTTTCGGCGAGTTATTGCCCAATGCCGAGGTGGTGATTATCGACGAGGCGCATCAATTGGCCGATACGGCGTCCAATTTTTTAGGCATTAGTATCAGCGCCAAACAGCTGAATGATCTGGCGAAAGACGCGTTGATGGAATATTTTAAAGATGCCACCGATATACCTGCCTTGCGTACCGCCTGTGAAGACCTGGAACATGAGGTTAAAGATTTAAGGCTGGCGTTCGGCATCGAGCTTAAACGCGGCGATTGGCAGGACATCGAAAACAATCCGAAAATAGCGGCGAACTTGACTGCGGTTAAAGAACAGCTACAGCGCTTGGCCGATCAACTGGAGTTGGCCTCGGTTAAAACCAAAGGCCTGGACTCGTGTTTTAAACGCGCCGACGAACTGGTGCAGCAGCTAAAGATTATTCTCGAAGACAACAGCGGCAAATGGATACGCTGGTATGAAACTTATAAAAACACCTTTACCTTGAGCCGGACGCCGCTGGATATAGCAGCAGAATTCCGCTCTTTTATGCAGCAACATCAGGCGGCGTGGATTTTTACCTCGGCGACCTTAAGCGTGGCCAACAAGTTCGATCATTTCGCCAATAACCTGGGGCTTAGCAATGCGACCGGCGAAAGTTGGGGCAGTCCTTTCGATTTTGCCCATCAATCGCTGTTTTATCATCCCAAAGGCTTGCCGCAGCCTAATGATCCCGAATTTATCCCGACCATTGTCGAGTTTGCGGTGCCGGTGTTGCAGGCCAGCAAAGGCAGGGCGTTTTTTCTGTTTACCAGTCATCGCGCGCTGAAACAGGCGGCTGAATTGCTGGAGAAAAAAATCGATTTTCCGCTGCTGATTCAGGGCAGTCGACCCAAAGCTTTATTGCTGGAGCAGTTTAAAGAAGCGGGCAATGCCGTGTTGCTGGGCACATCGAGTTTTTGGGAAGGCGTGGATGTCAGGGGCGAAGCCTTATCCTGCGTCATTATCGACAAACTGCCTTTTGCGTCCCCGGGCGATCCGGTATTAAAAGCCAGATTAGATGCGATGACCAAGCAGGGGCGAAACTCGTTTTTCGAATACCAGCTGCCCACCGCCGTGATTGCGTTAAGGCAGGGCATAGGCCGTTTGATCCGCGACGTAACGGATCGGGGGGTGTTGATGGTCTGCGATCCTAGATTGTTAAAGAAATCATACGGGCAGATATTTTTAGACAGCGTACCGGCCATGAAACGCACCCGCGATATAGAAGAGGTACGGGCATTTTTTCAGGACGAGTCGTTAAAGAAATAGAACGCGGATTTGGCAGATGGGCGCGGATAAAAAAATTATCGATGAAGTTATTAGGTTTAGGCAAAACAGAAGGAGTGCAAGCTTCGCCTAAAGCGCCTACTTTTGGTGCTTGTACTTGCAGGCGAAGCCTGCACTCCGATAGCCACGGATAAGACATGCATGGCACCTCCTACGCATCAGTGTCATCCTTATACTGATAAAATCAGCATCTGCTGAGAAATTACCAAGAAGAGACCGAACAATGAAATTACTGGCAGTAGAAACATCGACCGAAGCCTGCTCGGCAGCGCTGTTTATTGATGGCGAGGTGTTTGAACGTTATGAACTGGCACCCAAAGTACATACCAGGCTGATTTTGCCGATGATCGATTCATTAATGGTCGAAGCGGGCTTAAAGCCGCAACAACTTGATGCGCTGGCGTTCAGTCGCGGTCCCGGCTCGTTTACCGGCGTACGTATCGCTACCGGCGTGATCCAGGGCATCGCCTTGGGCGCAGATTTGCCGGTAGTCCCCGTGTCCACCTTGGCGGCTATTGCCCAGGACTTTTTCGATCACAATGAGGATAATGTCGCCTTTGTCGCGATGGATGCGCGCATGGAGGAGATTTTCTGGGGCGTTTATCGACGCGATGCACTAGGCTATGCCGAACTGATCGGCTTTGAGACCGTGACTCCGGCTGACGCGGTTGAGTTCCCCGATCTGACCGGCGTAGGTATCGGTTCAGGCTGGGGCGTTTATCATCAGGAATTAACGACTCGCCTGGCTGGACTCGTTAGTCGCTATGAAGCCGACAGGCTGCCCAGAGCCGGTGCGATTGTGCGATTAGGCGCGCGAGGCTTCGAACAAGGCTTGGCCGTTGCCGTCGAACAGGCCATGCCGGTTTATTTGCGGGATAAGGTGGCTAAGAAAGAATCTGAGCGGTGATTTGAGTTGAGAGGGGGGCGAAAGTTATATAGGTACGCATCACGCCATTTTCCAAGCACCATCAAAAATCTTGTAGGGTGTTTTTAATTAGTACTTTGATTTCATGTTGCTCCATGTACGCCGTAGCTGCCATCCGGTGTTTTGTATTGACCCAAGCGATAGCGGGTATTGAAGGTTTTAAGCGCGATGTCCTGAATGATAACCTTCCTGCCTGTATGTGCTCTACCGTACCGACTACAGTTAAGTTTTGCCGCTAAAGTATTTTCCGGTCATAAAGGAGAAAATATGAGCAAACAAACGCGCACCAGTCACCCGATATACAGTCTTCTTCCCACCGAAGTTGAGGGCTTCGATGCTCTGGCGGAGCTGGCGCTGGATATGCGCTGGTCGTGGAGTCATGCCACCGACCAGGTATGGCAGCAACTTGATCCAGAACTATGGAAACTCACGCAGAATCCCTGGGTAGTTCTACAGACAGTGTCTCGCGACCAAATAGAGCATGTGTTGGCCGATCCCGTTTTTCGCAAGGTCGTTGATGATCTGGTACAGACCAGACGGCAAGCTATGGAAACGCCCGCCTGGTTTCAGCAACATTATCCGCAGGTTCCGTTAACCTGCGTTGCCTATTTCAGCATGGAATTCATGTTGAGCGAAGCGCTGCCCATTTATTCAGGCGGTCTCGGCAATGTGGCCGGCGATCAGCTTAAAGCCGCCAGCGATCTTGGCGTACCGGTAGTCGGCGTGGGACTGCTTTACCAACAAGGCTATTTTCGCCAAGTGATCGACAAGAACGGAGCACAACAGGCCCTGTTCCCGTATAACGACCCCGGACAGTTGCCGATAACACCGTTGCGCCAAGCCGACGGCGAGTGGTTGCGGCTGGAAATAGCCTTGCCCGGTTACTCGGTCTGGCTACGGGTCTGGCAGGCTCAGGTCGGCAGAGTAAAACTTTACCTGCTGGACAGCAATGATGCGGCAAACTTCCCCGCTCATCGGGGGATTACCAGCGAACTGTATGGCGGCGGGCCGGAGCTGCGCATCAAGCAGGAACTGTTGCTCGGGATTGGCGGCTGGCGGCTGCTGGGTGCGCTGGATATTCATCCTGAAGTCTGTCACCTGAATGAAGGCCATGCAGCCTTCGCGGTGTTGGAGCGCGCCCGCAGTTTCATGAAAGAGACTGCGCTGTCCTTCCATGACGCTCTGGCCATCACCCGAGCCGGAAACCTGTTCACCACCCACACGGCAGTAGCCGCCGGATTCGACCGTTTCGATCCGCCCCTTATCGAACAATACCTCGGCGGTTATGCCAAGGATCTCGGACTGACATTCCATGATTTGCTGGCCTTAGGCCGCCAGAACCCGGACGACGCGTCGGAAAAATTCAATATGGCCTATCTGGCAATCCGCGGCAGCGGGGCGGTAAATGGGGTAAGTCGCTTACATGGCAAAGTCAGTCGACACCTGTTTGCGCCTCTTTTTCCCCACTGGCCGGTGAACGAAGTGCCCGTCGGACACGTAACCAACGGCGTGCACATGCCGACCTGGGACTCGGCCCCGGCCGATGAGCTGTGGACGGAAGCCTGCGGAAAAGACCGCTGGCTGAGGCCGACGGAAACCATGGATCAAGATATCCGCCGTATTTCAGACATCAGGCTCTGGCAATTTCGTGCCGACGCCGGTAAGTCTTTGGTTGAATACGCCCGCGAGCGATTATCCCGGCAACTGGCCGCTTCCGGCGAGTCTCCCGAGGCGGTGGAGGAAGCGAAACATCTATTTAATCCTACCGCATTGACCCTGGGTTTTGCGCGCCGCTTCGCAACCTACAAGAGACCGAACCTGCTGCTGCACAACCCGGAGCGACTGCTCCGTCTGTTATCCAATGCCGAGCGACCGGTGCAACTCATCCTTGCCGGCAAGGCTCATCCGGCAGACTTGGAGGGGCAGGCCCTGATTCAGCAGTGGACTCGTTTCATCCGACGCCCCGAGGCACGCCCTCATATCATTTTCCTGAGCGACTATGACATGCATTTGACTGAGCAGTTGGTGCAGGGCGTGGATGTCTGGATCAACACGCCCAGGCGGCCCTGGGAAGCCTGCGGAACCAGCGGCATGAAGGTGCTGGTCAATGGCGGCATCAATCTATCGGAGTTGGACGGCTGGTGGGCGGAAGCCTACACACCTGAGGTGGGTTGGGCGTTGGGGGACGGCCAGGAGCATGACCACGATCCTGCCTGGGACGCGGTCGAAGCCGACGCACTCTACGACTTGCTTGAACACGAGGTGATCCCCGAATTCTACAGCGTCGATGAACGAGGTATTCCCACAGGCTGGGTGGCGCGAATGAGAGAAAGCATGGCGCAATTGACCCCGCGTTTCTCCGACAACCGCACGGTACGCGAATACACCGAGCAACATTATCTCCCGGCTGCGGCCGCCTATCAATTGCGCATTGCCAATAAAGGCGCAATCGGCATGCAAATGATCGAATGGCAGCGGAGTCTGGAACAGAAATGGGCCGCGCTACACTTCGTAGAAGTCGAGGTAGAGACTGACGGCGAGCAACACTTATTTGAAGTTCAAGTATATCTCGGCGACCTTAATCCGGAGGCCGTGCGGATTGAACTTTATGCTGATGGCGTCGGCGATAACGCAGCGGAGCGAGTAGATATGAAGCGCGTACGAGAACCGGACGATGCGCAGGGCAGCTACATTTACAGTGCGGCAGTGTCAGTAACTCGCCCCGCAAACGATTATACGGCGCGAATAATACCGCACTGCGACGGTGTTGCGATCCCATTGGAAGTTTCTCACATCCTGTGGCAGCGCTGATTGCTAAGCATAACGGTTGATCCGCGAAAGCCCAAAGTAGGCGACACGAAAAAAACAGTCGAAAGAATCGTGTGGCGAAGTTAATTCGTGCTTCTCGTGGACGATTCTTTTGGTAGATCCATTATTGGAAATCACCTAAATAAATAATTAACCGGGAAAGGAATATACGCTATGAACGAACACGAACATACAGTCAAAGACGAACCGGCAACAACGCCGACCCACTATAGGGAGGAAGGCCGTCCGCAAGAGTTGCCATTTATCAACTTAACAAATTCACTTTCTGCAAAAATATCTGCATTATTCTCCACCCTATCCAGATAGGTTTTACCCTCCAAGTGGTCAACTTCATGTTGAAATATTCTTGCCGCAAACCCGCTGAGCTTAGCCTCCACCAAGCCGCCCTGTCGATCTGTATAGCGGATCATTATGTCCCTATACCTCGGCACTAAGGCGCGTATTCCCGGAATACTCAAACAACCCTCCCAGTCCTTTTCTTGTATTTCCGACAAGGCATCAAAACCAGGATTAATCATCACCGTCGGTTCCATCAGCGGAGCAGATGGATAACGAGGCGTAGGTCGCGAGGCCATAATGATAATCTGTTTTGATTGACTGATCTGCGGCGCTGCAATACCTACGCCTGAAGTCGCCGCCAAGGTAGTCTGCATCGCCTTGATGATCTGTAAAATTTCACCATCATGCACATCGGAAATGATTTGGGCTTTTTGTCTGAGCACCTGATCGCCTAACTGGGCAATCTCACACACCCTAATCATTGCAGTTCATGCATAAGCACGGCCTGTGCCTGAATCGGTTCTTCATTGCCGGCTTTTTGCAACTGTTGATAGCTGCCGTCGGACTGTAATATCCAGGCTTGAGTATTATCGTTTAAATACAAATTCAGATCCTGCAAAATTCGGCTTTGCAATTTTTTATTTTCAACCGGAAAACAAATTTCAACACGCCGGAACATATTGCGATTCATTAAATCAGCACTGGACGCGTAGACCTCCCAGTCGCCGCCGTTTGCAAACGCATAAACCCGCGCATGCTCCAAAAATCGCCCGATAATGGAACGCACCTCGATATTTTCAGACACGCCTGAAACACCGGGTTTTAAGCAGCATACCCCTCTGACAATCAATTTAACCTCAACCCCGGCCTGTGACGCGCGGTAAAGAGCCTGAATAGACTGTTCTTCAACAACAGCATTCACTTGAATAATTATTTTTGCCGACTTGCCGTTTTTGGCATGACGGATTTCCCGTTCAATTTTATCTATTAAGCCGCTATGCAACGTAAACGGCGACTGCAACAGCTTATTCAATCGAGTTACTTTACCCAAACTGGTCAATTGGGCAAATACCCGCCGGACATCCTCGCCTAATTCCTTATCGCAGGAAAACAAGCCATAATCGGTGTAAAGCTGTGCCGTTTTCGGATGATAGTTTCCGGTACCCAAATGTACATAATTACGCAATTGCTTGCCTTCCCGTCTTAACACCAGACACATTTTGGCGTGGGTTTTATAGCCCACCACGCCATAAACCACATGCACGGCGGCTTCTTGTAATTTGGAGGCCAAATCGATATTGGCTTTTTCATCGAATCGCGCCCTTAATTCGATAACCACCGTCACCACCTTGCCGGCTCTCGCCGCCTTGATTAAGGCGCTAACAATAGGCGAATCGGCTCCGGTTCGATACAGCGTTTGCTTGATAGCCAACACGTCAGCGGAAACCGCCGCCTGACGAATAAACTCAACGACCGGTGAAAAGGACTCAAACGGGTGATGCAGCAAAATATCGTGGCGTTTAATCGCCGCAAAGATGTCTTTGCTGCGTTCCAGTTGTTGCGGTAAAGCGGGTTTAAAGGGGGGGAATTTAAGGTCAGGCCGACCGATCAGATCATTAATTTCCTGAATCCTGTTGAGATTGACCGGCCCATTAACCAAAAACAAATGATCCCTGGTCATTTCAAAACGATCCAGCAAAAAGGTGACCGTTTCATCCGGGCATTTGGCGTCAATCTCCAGACGAACTTCATCGCCGTAATTACGCATAGCCAGCTCACCTTCCACGGCAAGCAATAAATCGTCAATAGCATCGTCATCGACAAAAAAATCACTATTCCGGGTAACCCTGAATTGATAGCAACCTTTAACATTCATACCGTTAAATAACTGATCGACAAACGCATGAATAATCGATGATAAAAATACGAAATTTGCCGCTCCGCTACCCGTTCCCTCGGCAGGTAATTGAATAATGCGCGGCAAGGCTCTTGGCGCTTGTAAAATTGCCCGACCGCTATTTCTGCCGAAGGCATCTTTCCCCGTTAAAGAAATAATAAAATTCAAACTCTTGTTGAGTATACGCGGAAATGGATGAGCAGAATCCAGCCCAACCGGCGTTAGAATCGGCAGCAACTCATCATTAAAATAGGCTTCCAGCCATTTATGCTGCGCTTCGCTCCATTCCTTACGGCGAACAAAGCGAATGTTTTCCTCAGCCAGCTTTGGAATCAAAATCTCATTGAGGACTTTATATTGCTCGTCAACCAGTTGGTGGGCATGAACGGCAATCAGCTCCAGCTGTTCATTAGGTGTTAAGCCATCCTGACCGATAGCTTTAGGGTTGATAGCCGCCATCTGGATAACACTGGCCACACGAACCTCGAAAAACTCGTCAAGATTGGAACAAGAGATGCACAAATAATTAAGCCGTTCAAGCAACGGCACTTTTTCATCTTTCGCCTGCGCCAAAACCCGCTTATTGAACTCCAGTAAGCTCAATTCCCGATTAATATAAAGTTCCGGTTTTTGAAGATCGATTATTTCTTCTATTTCGTTTATGTCCATGTTGCGCTCAGATTTAAAATCGGTTGGTATTGTTTTAGGCTAAAGGCTAAAAATTGAAAAAAACTCTTAAACCTCGATGCAAGCTTTTTTCGCCCTTCGCCCTTCGCCTGTCGTCTTTAACATTTAACCTAGTGCCTTTTTCCCTGCAAGCCACCGGTATGTAACGCAATAATACGCTCACCAGGCTTGAAGTAGTGTTTTCTGATTAAATCGTAGACCGCGTACATCATTTTTCCGGTATAGACAGGCTCAAGAAGAATGGCGGTTTTCAACTCAAAGCCATCGGTAAATGCGCTTAATTCCGCATTGATTTTGGCAAAACCGCCAAAATGATAATCCAGGTTTATCTGCCAGTTATTGCGTGATTGTGACAACATACCCTCAACCTCCCCCATTAAAAAACCCGCGTTTTTTAATGCCGCAAACCCCAACACCGACACTTGTTCCTGAGCTGCATCAATAATACCCGCCAAAGTCGTCCCGGTTCCGCAAGGTACGCAAAGTGTGTCGTATGGAATTTCTATTTCGTTAACCAGTTCCGCCACGCCTTTCAACGCCAATGCTTGCGCCCCGCCCTCTGTCAACCAGTATTGCCCGGGCTTTAACCCGGGTAATGCATGAGGACTTTTGTATTTCCTGAGCAATCGGTAATCGGCGCGCGATACGAACCTCAGTTCCATACCCCACTCTTTGATGTCCAATAATGTCGGCGTCAATGTTGCCGGTTGCTCACCGCGAACAAGCCCGATAGTTTTTAATCCTAACACCTTACCCACATAAGCCAAAGCATGCAAATGATTGGAATAAGCGCCGCCCATGCTGATGATAGTATCCGCACCTAACGACAAGGCATGATCAAGGCTGTATTTAAGTTTGCGCCATTTGTTACCGGAAATCACCGGATGCAGCAAATCGTCACGTTTCATCCATAACCCGATTTGATATTGCGCAAGCATCGGATCATCAATCTTTGTTAGAATCGATGGCTTGAAAGTTTTTTCCAACTTTATCAGTTCGGGGTGCATGTATGTGTGGACGTTATAACTTAATCGCAACCGGGCAGCAGATTATGGATTATTTCAATCTGCTGAGTTTACCCCCGCACCGTCCTGACTACAACATTCCGCCGGGGCAAAAAATTATCGCCATCGTGCAACTGGAAGACGGCAGCAACAGAGCCGTTAATTTGCACTGGGGATTAATTCCATCATGGTCAAAGGACCGAGCAATTTCCAGTCATTTAATTAATGCCAGAGCGGAAACCCTGACTGAAAAACCGTCATTTAAACATGCTTACCGGTATCAACGTTGCTTGATTCCAGCTACCGGTTTTTTTGAGTGGCAGACCACCGATGCCGGTAAACGACCCTACCATATACACCAACCGGATCATGTATTGTTCGCTATGGCTGGCATTTGGGAGCATTGGGAACACGACCAGGAAACGGTTTATTCATGCACGATTATTACCACCGTTGCCAACGACAAAATAACGCCCATTCATCAGCGAATGCCGGTTATTATCGCACCCGGCGATTACCATCGCTGGCTGGCCAAAAAAACCGCAACTGTCGAGATGGCCGATTTTTTAGCCGCCGATGCCTACCGCAGCATGCTGGTTACTCCGATCAGCACACGGGTCAACAATCCGCTGCATAACGATGAAAGTTGTTTAAGATAGACTTTAGGTAATTTCCAATAATGAGTTTACCCAAACAATTGTCCACGAAAGGCACGAAAGCCTGCAACACGATTATTCTGACTGCTTTTTTCGTGATTTTCGTGTTTTTTCGTGGACGATCTTTCCAGCCTACTTTTTCTTCTTGGACTTAGATTTGGCAGCCGGCGTTTCGGCAATCAAATCGGGTTTATAAGACTTATAATCCGGAGCGATGCTGATCAATAATGTCAACAAGGCCGCAACATAGGGAACTGCCTGTACCGAAAGGATGGCTATCCATAGTTTGCCGCTGAAATTGTCAAAATGCTCCAGAGACGCCATCATCCCGATAGCCACGCTCAACAATATCAACAAAAACAACTCCTGCCGTATGGTAACTAAGCCGACGAATAAAGGGCTGTGTTGTTCAAACTTGGGGGTGCGCATAAACGGTTTGCCCGATGTAAACAAACCCTGCACCGTACCTTTGGCGACGGTATGAGTTAAGGCCAATCCTGACAGCGACGCACCTAACGATTGCCACACGGAACACGGAACACGGGCCTGATACAGCCATAAGCCACGGATAATTTTAAAGCTGAATATACCCACCGTCGGCAATAAAAAGGCATTGGCCGGAAGCTCGCTGTGTATCGGATCGTAAAGAATCACTGCAGTTAAGATCAAACTGGTGATGGTAAATAATAACGCCAGCGCATCCGAAAACCACGGCAGCCAACCGGCAATAAAATAATACTTCTGGGCAGACGTCAGCGTGGGATTTTTAGCCGGTAAAAAGCTGCGCCAATGCGCCTTGATGATTTGCATCGCGCCATAAACCCAGCGATAACGTTGGGTCATATAGCCGGACATGGTGTCGGGCATAACGCCTTTTCCAAATGAATTTTTGACGTAAACCGAATCATAGCCCGCCTCATACAGACGCAAACCCAACTCGCTGTCTTCACAGATACACCATTCCGACCATTTACCCACTTCCAGCAACGCAGACTTCCTGATCATAGTCATGGTGCCGTGCTGGATAATGGCGTTGTATTCGTTTCTTTGCACCATGCCGATATTAAAAAATCCGGCATATTCCCAGTAACAAAAAGATTTAAAGGCGCTTTGGTCGCGGTCGCGGTAATCCTGAGGCGATTGGATAAATCCGACATTTTCATTATCGAAATATGGCACCATGCAGTTAAGCCAGTCAGGCGACAGAATGTAATCGCTATCGATAACGGCAATGATCTCGGCATCGGGGGCCGTTTGTTCAAGCGCATGATTGATCGCGCCCGCTTTAAAGCCCGGCCAGTTTTCCAGATGGAAGAATCTAAACTTCGGCCCCAGGCGTTCGCAATCGTCACGCACCGGCTCCCAGACCGCCGGATCTTTGGTATTGTTGTCCATCACCAACACTTCCATATTGGGATAATCCACCTTGTCCAGAGCCTCCAAGGTCATACGAACCATGTCGGGCGGCTCATTATGGATCGGCAAATGCAACGATACCTTGGGATATTTAAACTCAGGTGACGGCTTAAGCGGCTGAAAAGTCCTGGCCGTTTTTCGATGCCAGACGACTTCGGCTATTTCCAGACTTTCTATTAATAAGATGACTGCCGCCATGACCTGCATCAAGATAAGGATGCCCCAAAAGACCATGGTAATGTTGGTTTGGTATTGCTGGGCGCCAATCGACACAGACCAGAAAATTGTTGATGCGGCAAGATTGGCAATCAAACCGAAAAACAGTAAACCGGGTAATTTTAAGCTGCTGCGGGTAAATAAAAACAACCCCATCAAAACAACGCTGAAAACAGCCGCGCCGGTTGCCCAGTGTTCCCAGTTAGGCATCGCAATAACATCGCTATCCATGGGATATTTGGGCTGCCGATCCGCATTAAAAATACCCCAATAAGCTCCCGCCGAGCCTTCCAATGACATTTTCCAAGGCTGATCGAATGCCTCTACAATATAATAAGTGACTTTTTCAACATCAGCCCGGTTAAGGAAGTCGCGCAGAAATTTTGCCTGATTAGAGACCGATGCAGTCGCATGTTTAAACGGTTGACCGTCTGAAGGCCAACCGACCTCGGTAATGACAATAGGTTTATTAGGATAAGCTTGTTGCACGGCATGATAACGGTCGAAAACATAATCGACAGCATCATCGGCCGCAATACCTTCCCAATAAGGCAGGATATGGACGGCTATAAAATCGACTTCCGCAACCAGTTCAGGATGTTTAAGCCATATATCCCATGTTTCGGATGTACTCACCGGTCGCCAGGTGTTTCGTTTGACTTCACGGATATATTCGATCAGTTGTTCTGCAGTCATATCGCCACGGAGTAAAACCTCGTTGCCCACCATAACACGAACGATGTTAGGATTATTCTGTCGACTGACATTGATTAAGGTTTCGATTTCTTGTCGATTCTTTTCAAGATTGCCATCAATCCAGGCGCCCACTGTGGTATTCAGATTATGCTTGGCGGCCAGCTCAGGAATCTTGTCCAGACCTTTAAGTACGCTGTAGGTACGGACGGCGTGGACTTTGTTGGCTAGCAAGCTTAAATCATGGTCAATATCGGTCTCGCTTGGAAAGGTATTGCTTGTTTGTGTGTCCTGCTTTCTCATGGGGTCGAAAGTGACGCCCATCGTAGTTTTAGTCCAGGGTTGCAATTGCAAGGGGTTGTTAACATAACTCCAAATGCTGAAGTTAATGAAGACGAGTAGTGCGAGTGCAATGACGGTAACTATCTTGGTTTTCATGTAGTTGCTCGAGTAGTCTGCTGGACTGAGAAAAAATATTGGGTTGATTGAAAGGGTAAAAATTGTTCGGTTCGTGAGGAAAGCCCTGCTCTCCGGCCTCCTGTCTCTCTGTAGATAAACACATAATCATTTTGTAGGTCGGCATTCATGCCGACATGTCGGGCTGAAGCCCGACCTACAAAAAAGCCTGGATACCGTAGGCAGTTAGCTTATTTTTTTATATAAAGGTCGGTAATCGATCCGGTAATCATTTCCGCAGCAAAGCCAAAGGTCTCTGACAGCGTCGGATGCGGATGGATAGTCAAACCGATGTCTTCGGCATCGGCCCCCATTTCCAGCGCCAGTACCGCTTCGGCAATTAATTCGCCTGCATTGGGTCCGACCATGCCTGCGCCGAGTATCCTGCCGGTTTCCTTTTCACAGAGTATTTTGGTCAAGCCTTCCTTGCGGCCAATACTCAATGAGCGTCCGCTGGCCGCCCACGGGAAAGCCGCTTTGTCATAGTCTATGCCCTGCTGTTTGGCCTGATTTTCAGTCAAACCCATCCAGGTTACTTCAGGATCGGTATAAGCGACAGAAGGAATGGTTAAGGCGTCGAACCCGGCTTTTAATCCGGCCGCCACTTCGGCAGCAACCTTGCCTTCGTGAGTAGCTTTGTGAGCCAGCATCGGGTTACCGACTATATCGCCTATCGCAAAGATATGCGGCACATTGGTGCGTTGCTGCTTGTCGACTGCAATAAAACCGAGTTCATCGACATTAACCCCTGCCAACTCCGCACCGATCAGCTTGCCGTTGGGTCTGCGCCCTACGGCAACTAAAACCGCATCGAACAATTCCGATTCCGGTGCGCCTTTGCCTTTATCGCTAGTCCCGTCAGCCGCCTCGGCACGGTCGAATGTGACTTTCAAGCCTTTGTTGTCGGCTTCAATCGAAGTAACTCGCGTTTCCAGCCAGATGTTTTTATATTGCTTTTTAATGCGTCGGTACAGCGGCGTCACCAGGTCGTTATCGCAACCGGGAATGATCTGATCCATCAGTTCGACCACGCTGATTTCCGAGCCCAATGCATGATAAACCGTGGCCATTTCCAGTCCTATGATGCCGCCGCCGACGATCAACAGTTTTTGGGGGATTTCTTTTAATTCCAGCGCGTCGGTCGAATCCCATAAACGCGGATCGTCGTTCGGGAAAACCGGGATTTTAGTGGGATGCGATCCTGCCGCAATAACCGCCTGATCAAAACTGACGGTGGTTACGCCCGTTTCGGTTTGCACCTCTACCGTATTCGATGAAATAAAACTGCCCGTACCCTGAACTAACGTTATTTTGCGCTGTTTCACCAAACGGGCAAGCCCGTCATTCAAGCCTGCGCTAACGCTTTGTTTCCAGGCACGAATCTTATCTATATCGAGCGCTGGTTTGCCGAAACTGACGCCGTGTTGTTCGAATTCATCCGCTTCATGAATGACCTGTGCCGTATGCAACAGGGCTTTGGACGGAATGCAGCCGACGTTAAGACACACGCCGCCAAGAACCGGATAACGCTCGATCAATACCACTTGCTTGCCTAAATCGGCAGCCCGAAATGCTGCCGTATAACCGCCTGGACCGCCGCCCAATACCAGAACTTCAGCATGTAGCACCGACTCATTAACCGCTGGATTAGCATCCATATTATTCCCCTGATTAAAAACTTAAAGTAATAAACGGCGAATATCGCCCAAATACTGTTTGACGGCGGCCATGAAACGCGCGCCTTCTGCACCGTCAATCACGCGATGGTCGTAAGTCAGGTCGAGCGGCAACATCAGGCGCGGCACAAATTCCTTGCCATTCCAGACAGGTTGCATTTTGGCGCGGGTAACACCGAGTATCGCCACTTCCGGCGCATTGACGATGGGCGTAAAAGCGGTACCGCCGATACCGCCAAGACTGGAAATAGTGATGCAACCGCCCTGCATATCGGCAGGCATCAGTTTGCCCAATCGGGCTTTGTTACTTTTCTCAGCCAATTCGGCGGACAATTCGTTGATGCCTTTACGGTTGACATCGCGTAACACCGGAACCACCAAACCGTTGGGCGTATCGACCGCGATACCGACATTTAAATATTTCTTGAATATCAGTTTTTCGCCATCGGCAGACAATGATGAGTTAAATTGCGGAAACTGTTCGATAGCAGCCACCAGCGCCTTGACGATAAATAGCAGGCCGGTGATTTTAATATCATCCTTGGATTTTTCGGCATTCAGCGCAACGCGGAACGCTTCCATTTCGGTAATATCCGCTTCGTCGTGGTAGGTGACCATCGGCAGGTTCAGCCACACACGACTCAAATTTTTCCCGGTTAGCCGTTTGATTTTGCTAAGTTGTTGCTCTTCCGTTTCGCCGAACTGGGAGAAATCGATACTCGGCATGGCAGGAATTCCACTGCCGCCTTGTGCTGCGCCTTCGGTCATGACCTTCTTGACGAAATTTTTCACATCCTCTTTTAAGATGCGTCCTTTGCGGCCGCTGCCGGTGGTTATTTTTTGTACATCGACGCCCAGTTCACGGGCAAAAAGCCGAACCGCCGGTGTGGCGTGAGCCGCTCTGGCAGAATCTATGTCAACCAAGGATTCAGTTTTAACATCGACCGCTACACTGACCGCTTCCACCGGTGCAGCTGCAACTGCTTGCTGTACCGGCTGTGCCTGTGCCGCCATGCTAACCCCTTCTTCGACTACACTCTGGGTAACCGCTTCGGTACTTGGCAATAGCGTCACCACCAGCGTCCCTTCGGAGACTTTATCGCCGGGCTTGATAAACAGTTCCTGCACAATACCCGCCGCGCTGGCCGGTAAATCCATGCTGGCCTTGTCGGTTTCAAGTACCGCCAGGGTTTGTTCCAGTTTTACCGTGTCGCCCGGCTTAACCAATACGTCGACGACATCAATATCCGCGACATTGCCGACATCGGGAACCTTAATTTCAATTAAAAAAGCCATTTTTGTTCTTCCGTTAAATTAGCCAGGGAGATGTTACATCAGGGTTTATGCCGTATTTGGCAATAGCCACATCCACTTTGGCTGCATCGAACCGCCCCAGGTCTGCCAAGCTTTTTAATGCCGCAATGGTGACATGGTAACGGTCTACTTCAAAAAACCGGCGCAGATTTTCGCGCGTATCGGAGCGGCCGAAACCATCGGTACCCAGCACCGTATAAGGCGCTGAAATAAGGCTGCGAATCTGTTCGGCAAAGGCGCGAGTGTAATCGCTGGCTGCGATTACCGGGCCTTGCGCATTGGCAAGACAATACGTGACATGCGGTTGCTTGGGCGTTTCGGTGGGATGCAGGCGGTTCCAACGCTCGCAGGTTTGGCCGTTTCTGGCCAGTTCGGTAAAGCTGGTGCAACTCCATAAGTCGGCTTCCACGCCCCAGTCATTGCTTAATAATTCAGCCGCCGCTTCAACTTCGCGGAAAATCGTGCCTGAGCCCAGCAATTGAACTCTAGGGGATTTCTTTATCTCCAGGGATGGCGTGTATGCCGCTGAGCTGTCGGGAACAGCTGCGGCATTAGCGCCTTTCTTAAAGCTATACATACCTTTGAGTATGTCCTGTTCCACGCCTTTAGGCATCGCCGGATGGGCATAATTTTCGTTCATGACCGTGATGTAATAAAAAACATCTTCCTGATCGACATACATGCGCCGTAAACCGTCCTGGATAATGACCGCCAGTTCGTAGGCATAAGTCGGATCGTAGGACACGCAGTTGGGTACGGTTGCCGCCATCAAATGACTGTGGCCGTCTTCATGTTGCAAACCTTCGCCGTTCAGCGTGGTTCTGCCCGCTGTGCCGCCCATTAAAAAACCACGGGTGCGTTGGTCGGCAGCCGCCCAAATTAAATCGCCAACCCGTTGAAAGCCGAACATCGAATAATAAATAAAGAACGGAATCATCGGCACGTTATGGGTCGAATACGAGGTACCCGCCGCAATCCAGTCGCACAAACCGCCCGCTTCATTGATGCCTTCCTGCAATACCTGCCCGTGTTTGTCTTCCTTGTAGAACATCAGCTGATCGGCATCTTGCGGAGTGTACAGCTGACCGACCTGCGACCAGATGCCCAACTGCCGGAACATGCCTTCCATACCGAAAGTTCTGGATTCGTCGGGAACTATCGGCACGACGCGTTTGCCGATATTGTTATCTTTGGTCAGAATGTTAAGCAGGCGCACGAAAGCCATGGTCGTGGAAGTTTCGCGGCCTTCGCCGCTGGCTTCCAACAGCGGTTTGAAATCGCTCAATACCGGCACGTCCAAGGCATAGGATTTGGCTCTTCTCGCGGGCAAATGACCGCCCAGTTCGTTGCGGCGTTTCTTCATGTAGGCCAGTTCTTTTGAGCCTTCGGCAAAGCTCAGATAAGGCAACTCACGCAGCTCTTCATCAGTCACCGGCAACGCATAACGGCTCCGGAAGTTACTTAACGAACTGGGACTCATTTTTTTCTGTTGATGAGAGATATTCTGAGCTTCTCCCGATTCGCCCATACCATAACCTTTAATGGTTTTAGCCAGAATAACGGTGGGTTGGCCTTTATGGTTTACCGCCGTATGGAAAGCCGCAAAAACTTTAACCGGATCATGTCCGCCGCGATTAAGCTCATAGATGTCGCGATCCGACCAGTCGGAAACCATGGCTTTTAATTCCGGGGTATTAAAGAAATGTTCGCGCACATAGGCGCCGTCTTTAGCCTTAAAGGTTTGATAATCGCCATCGACGCAGGACATCATACGCGCCGCCAGCAACCCGTCTTTATCGCGAGCCAGTAACGCATCCCAGCGCTGCCCCCAAACCAGTTTGATCACGTTCCAACCGGCGCCGCGAAACTCGCTTTCCAGTTCCTGAATAATCTTGCCATTACCGCGCACCGGTCCATCCAGACGCTGCAGATTGCAGTTAATCACAAAAATAAGATTATCCAGCTTTTCCCGTCCGGCCATACCGATGGCGCCTAATGATTCCGGCTCATCGGTTTCTCCGTCACCCAGAAAGCTCCAGACCTTACGCTCTGAAGTATCGGTAAAACCGCGATCCTGCAAATAGCGCATAAATCGCGCCTGATAAATAGCCATAATCGGGCCAAGACCCATAGAAACCGTGGGAAATTGCCAGAAATCCGGCATCAGCCAGGGATGAGGATAAGACGGCAAACCGTTGCCGTTCACTTCCTGGCGAAAATTATCCATCTGTTCCAGCGATAATCGCCCCAGCAGAAACGCACGGGCATAATCGCCCGGCGTTAAGTGACCTTGAGTAAAAATTAAATCGCCGCCATGTTGATCTGAAGGCGCATGCCAGAAATGGTTGTAACCTACGTCATATAAAGTAGCCGCCGAGGCAAAACTGGCAATGTGGCCGCCAACGTTGGTGTGCTTATTCGCCCTTAACACCATCATCATCGCATTCCAGCGCACATAAGCGCGAATTTTGTGTTCTATATTAACGTCGCCGGGAAACTGCGCCTGTTGTGCAACAGGAATCGTATTGATATAGGCGGTATTGGCGCTGAAAGGGATATCGAAGCCCGCATGTCGAGTAACCTCAACCAACCGCTCAATCAGGAAGTGTACGCGCTCGCTGCCGTCGTGTTCCAGTACGGCTTGCAACGCTTCAACCCACTCCCTTGTTTCTGCTGGATCGATGTCATTTTGTCCGGTGATTTTTGAGATTAAACTGTTAGTCATTGATTGATCCTGTTACGACGGGTATGCATGGATTAAAAATTGCGAGTTAGTTTTACCCAAAGGGCGCAAGAACGTAAAGTAACCCAATATTTTACTGAAATAGTAAAAATAAGGCCAGAACCGCTCCATTTATTGCACACAGTATAAACAATGCAGGGGGGGCAATGCACCCGTTTTAGTCATTTCGATACTGAAACAGGCTGACCCATTCGAGTTTCGCAGGTCGGATGTTTGTTTTTTTACGACATGACGGTTTATCATAGACCAAGTTACCCTAAGATCAGGGCAGACGAATTCTTCACCCACCAACACTCATCTTACTGATAAAACATGGACTTAATATTAACGCTTAAAGCTATCATTCTCGGCATTGTTGAAGGCCTGACCGAATTTTTACCGATTTCCAGTACCGGACATTTAATCCTGGTTGGCGACTTGCTGGATTTTAATGATGACAAGGGCAAGTTGTTTTCAATTGTTATTCAGGTCGGCGCCATCCTGGCCGTATGCTGGGAATATCGCGCCAAAATCGCTACCGTTATTATGGGTTTGCCCGACTCGACGCAGGCGCGAAAATTCGTCGCTAACCTGATAATTGCGTTCATGCCGTTAGCGATCCTGGGCTTACTGTTCGGCAAATACATCAAAGCCGTATTGTTCAAGCCCATTCCGGTGGCTCTGGCGTTTATCATCGGCGCTTTCGTGATTATCTGGGCAGAGAAACGGGAACATAAAATCCGCATTCACGAAGTCGAAGATTTGAGCTCACTGGATGCGTTAAAACTCGGTGTCGCGCAGGCTTTCGCTCTGATTCCGGGAGCGTCACGATCCGGCTCAACCATTATCGGCGGCTTGTTATTCGGTCTGTCGCGCAAAGCCGCAACTGAATTTTCGTTTTTTTTAGCGATTCCCACGCTGGTTGCGGCCAGCATTTATGATTTGTATAAACATCGCGATTTATTAGAATTGACAGTCGACGCACCCTATTTTATCGCTGGCCTGATCACCGCATTCCTCAGTGCGCTATTGGCCATCAAGGCGTTATTACACTACATCAGCCATCATGATTTCATTATTTTTGCCTGGTACCGTATAGCCTTTGGCTTGATTGTTATTGCCACGTCATACAGCGGCCTAGTGCACTGGACTGTTGATTAATACTTGGCGAAAATTCGGCCAACCGTTTCAATCCATGGTTCCGTCTTCTAACTGCTGACTGATGAACAGGTTCCGCGCGGCCCAGCGAAAATCCGTTTTACAATACCGCCAATGCGCTTTCATAATCCGGCTCGTTAGCGATTTCACCGACCAATTGCGTGTATATCACTTTGTCATGCTCATCGATAATGACGATGGCACGGGCAGTCAAGCCGCGTAGAAAGGTATCAACGATGGTTACGCCGTAATCATCGGCGAAACTGGAGCGGAAGGTAGACAAGGGGATAACGTCTTTCAAGCCTTCCGATTCGCAAAAACGGCTTTGGGCAAAAGGCAGATCGGCGGAAACGGCTAACACCACAGTGTTGTCCAGATGCGAGGCTTTCTGGTTGAATTTGCGCGTTGATGCGGCGCAGGTTGGCGTGTCCAGACTGGGGACAATATTCAGTACTTTTCTTTTTCCGGCGTAGGTTGCCAGGGTGACATCCACTAACTCGCGACTGGTCAGGGAGAATGCCGGTGCATCGCCGCCTACTGCGGGTAATTCGCCGGATGTATTTAGGGGTTTGCCTTGAAATGTAATTGTAGCCATGGTGATTTCCTATAGTGTTGGTTTAATACCTTTTGCGTAATAGGCGGGCGACCGGTCGCCCCTACGAATTTATACACGCTATTTAATCCTAATTCGCCGGAAACGCTACCTCGCGCGACGCTTGCTAGCCTTATTCCGGCCTACGCCCTTATCGGCAGCAATCTTTCGCCTTTTACCTTGCGCCTTATTAATCCTTCTTCTTACTTTTTACCCGTTTCATCAAGCGCTCACGCTTCTTTACCTGCCATTCGGTCATTTTTCTCTTTTGCCCGTGAAATGGATTGGCCGGCGACTTGAACACTAAGCGTATCGGCGTTCCGACCAGGCTCATTTTGTCACGGTAGTAGTTCATTAAATACCGCTTGTAAGACTCCGGCAGTGCATCGGTTTGTACGCCGTGAATAACCACAACAGGCGGATTTCTGCCGCCCTGATGCGCGTATTTCAATTTAATACGACGCGTATTCACTATCGGCGGTTGATGCGCGGTGGTGGCTTCTTTTAAGATTCGGGTCAACACCGGCGTGGACATGTCGAGCATTGCCGCTGCGTACAATTGCTGTACGACATCGAACATTTTGCCGACGCCGCTGCCATGCAGCGCAGAAATCGGGTGTTTTTCCGCAAACTCAAGAAAAGACAATTTGATATCGAGTTGCCGGTTAATAGTTACTTTTTGGTCGGCAGTGATGCCGTCCCATTTGTTCAAGCCGATAATCAAGGCTCTTCCTGCTTCCAATACCAAACCTAATAAATGCGCGTCCTGATCGGTAATGCCTTCTTGCGCATCAATCAGGTAAATAACGACATTGGATTTTTCAATCGCCTGTAACGATTTAATGACGCTGAATTTTTCAATAGTCTCGGATATTTTGGATTTCCTGCGCATTCCGGCGGTATCGATCAGCGTGAATTTCTTGCCATTACGCTCAAAAGGAATGTAGATGCTGTCGCGCGTCGTGCCCGGCTCATCATAGACGATAACCCGTTCTTCGCCCAACAAGCGGTTCACCAGGGTTGATTTGCCGACATTGGGCCGTCCGACCACAGCGATACCGATTCCGCCATGTTGCTCTCCCTCGTCACCATCGTCCGGCGGCAACAGTTCGTTAACTTTTTGCAGTAATTCAGGTACGCCTCTGCCATGGGAAGCGGCGATTTGCACCGGCTCGCCCAACGCCAGCGAATAAAAATCGGTGCTAGCGAGACTGGCATCAAGACCGTCAACCTTGTTGGTGACCAATATGATCGGCTTTTGCAGTTTTCTCAGGGTATCGGCGATTACCTTGTCGGAAGCGCTCAGGCCTTCTCGCGCGTCAACCATAAAGAATACGATGTCCGCCTCTTCTAATGCTACCTGCACCTGTTTTCTGGCAAAGCTTTCTATGCCTTCGGCGTCATCGGCTATACCGCCGGTATCGACGACCAGGCAGGGACGATCGCCCAGCTTTACCCGACCGTATTGTCTGTCTCGGGTTAATCCTGAAAAATCCGCAACCAGAGCATCGCGGCTGCGCGTTAAATAATTGAATAATGTGGACTTGCCCACATTGGGTCGCCCTACTAGGGCTATTACAGGTAACATATCGACTCGGTAATTAGAAAAATGGAACGCTGATGACGCTGATAGTTATGATCAAATAAGATCTTTTTGAATTATCTGCGTTAATCGTATTCATCTGCGTCATCTGCGTCATCTGCGTTCCATTGTATTTGATGACAAGGCAGTTACTTTTTATCGGACTTTTAAAGCGGCAAGTGTGCCGTCTTTTGCATAAACATAAACGATATTATCTACCACGATTGGCTGGGCATCAATGGGGCCGCTCGTCACTTGTACACGACCCAGTTGCCTGCCATCGGTACTGGACAACCAATGCACGTAGCCTTCAAGATCGCCTACCACCACATAATTTTCATAGACGGCGGGAGCGGTTAATTTTCTTTGCTGCAAATCCTGTTGCTTCCACAAGGACGCGCCGCTACGCTGATCCAGTTGTATGACATGGCTTTGGGAATCTGCCAGGTACAAGTACCGATAGTCGTTACTCAAACCGGAATGCGACGAAATGGTTTCATTGCGCCACAATACATCGCCATCCACTTCCGAAATAGCCGCTATGCCGCCCTGATAACTGGCAACATAAATCACCCCGTTAATGGCGATAGGATCGACATCCAGATCAACCAGCCGTTCAATCTCAGAGCGCCCCTTGGGAATGGCAATGCTGGTTTCCCACACATATTTGCCGTCAACCAGGCGCAAGGCCATGAGTTTTCCGTTGTCGTAACCGCCGATCACGTTATCCTCAACAATCAACGGCGATCCGGTTCCGCGCACACTTAAGGCAGGTACGGTGCGCTCATAACTCCAAAGCTTGCCACCGGCCTTTTCATCAACAGCGATCACCGCGCCATCCGTAGTGCGCACGACAACAATATGCTTGGCGACAACCGGCACCGAAAGCACTTCGCTGGATACGGCGACTTTCCACAATACCGCTCCGGTTTCCATATTTAAGGCCATGACTTCGGCATCGCTGGAACCCAAAATCACGGTGCCTTCGCCCAGCCCCGGCCCACCGGAAAAAGGTACCTCGGTTTCAGTCTCCCAAATCAGATTACCGGTCGTCAGGCTTCTGGCTTGCACCACGCCCTCGCGATCCGCCGCCAGTATTTTTCCGCTGCCGATGACCGGTATCAATTTTAAGGTTTGCTCGTCAGCACCTACCCCCACCGATTCCTTCCAGATGACATCAACCTGAATTTCAGGGGCATACTCCGCCAAGACGCTCGGAGGATCGGCATTATCTTCGCCGCCGCTAAAGTACTCGGTAATGCCGGAAACAGATTCGCCAAGGGTATCGATAGCCGTACAGCCGGTTAATAAGGTGATAGCAAAGAAGGCACAGGGCAAAAGGCAAAAGGCGAAAAAACCTTTAGCCGTGCGCCTTTCGCCTTGCGCCTGACTCATATAGTTTGAATAGTTACTCATTATTTTTGAGTGTCTAGCTTTTCTTGAGCGGTCAGATCATCGATTTTGAACTGTAACAACGGTGACTGTTGGCCGGCTCTCAAGGCATTCTGATACGAAGTGCGCGCCTCATCCGAACGGTCCAGTGCTACGTACAAATCGCCGACCAATTCATCGTAATTAGCTGAATAGCTGGCTGCCGTTTTGGCATCGACATCGTTAATTATCTGTAAACCCTGTTCATATTCACCGGTAGCAAGCATTAGACGTACCAGTCTTATCTTGGCGATATTACTCAGATGTTTATTCGACTCTGCGGCAACCGTTGTCAAAATTTGTTTTGCTGCGGCGAAATCACCTTGCTCGGACTTTAATTTGGCCTGCAATAAACTACTGAATGCCTCATATTCGGAACCTTTAAATTGCTCCCGCATGCGTTCAGCCAGCTTATCCACTGTGTCTTTTTTACCATCGTCCAGCGCTTTTAGTAATTGACTATAAGCTGCGGAAGCTTGCGCCGCCTGCTCTTTCTTATGATCCTGCCAATAATTCCAACCCAGAATAATGACAATACCCATGACTAAACCGACGATGGTAGAGGTTGAGTTTTCTTTCCACCATCTTTTTAAGGCTTCAACCTGTTCTTCTTCTGTATCGTACATTTCCACTTGTTTTTCTCTTGTTTGATGTTTAAAAAAGGCGAAAGGCGAAAGGCGAAAGCTGTGAAAGGTGCAATTTTTTTTGCCCTTCGCCCTTTGCCTTTCGCCTTTTAAACCCATGTTATCCGTGTTCAACCATAAATTTAATCGCCTGCTGCTGAGTCATATTCTGCTGTTCCAGCTCATTATTACGTAGCGGTTTGACGCTGACCTCACCACGACTGACTTCATCGTCGCCCAGAATAATCGCAAATTCGGCACCGCTTTTGTCGGCTTTTTTAAACTGACTTTTAAAACTGCCGCCGCCGCAATTCACCTGTAATTTCAAGCCGGGTATTTCATTCCTGATGGTCTCGGCAAAACGCATGCCTTCTTGTTCCGCTGCTTCGCCGACACGGATCATATACACATCGACGGGGCTTGCAAGCTGCACATTAGCCAACGTTTCCATCAAAGCCAACAAGCGCTCTATGCCCATCGCAAAACCGACCGCATGATTCGGCTTGCCGCCCAGCTGTTCTATCAGTCCGTCGTAACGCCCGCCGGCGCAGACAGTGCCTTGCGATCCCAGTTCGTCGGTGACCCATTCGAAAACAGTCTTGCTGTAATAATCCAGGCCGCGTACTAATCGGGAGTTAAGCTCGTAGCCTATGCCCAAATCATCCAATATCGCGGTGATCGCGTTAAAATGCCGGCGACTCTCATCGCCCAGATAATCCGTCAATTCCGGTGCATTGGCGACAACTTCCCGCATCGCCGGATTTTTGGTATCCAAGATTCGCAGCGGATTAGTCTTTAGCCGACGCAAACTGTCTTCGTCCAATTGCTCCAGATGGTCTTGAAAATAGTTGACCAGAGTTTCGCGATACACCATGCGCTCAGGCATAGTACCCAGAGAATTAAGCTGCAGACGCACCTTATCGCGGATACCCAGTTTTTTCCACAGCCGATCCATCAGCAAAATCAATTCTGCATCAATATCGGGGCCTGCCATGCCGTAGGTTTCGACGCCCAGTTGAAAAAACTGGCGATAACGGCCTTTTTGCGGGCGTTCATGTCGATACATCGGCCCGTAATACCATAAGCGGTGTACCTGATTGTGTAACAAGCCATGTTCAAGACAGGCCCTAAGACAACCGGCCGTACCTTCGGGACGCAAGGTTAAGGAGTCGCCGTTCCGGTCGTCAAACGTATACATTTCTTTTTCGACAATGTCGGTTACTTCGCCGATAGACCGTTTGAAAAGTTCGGTTTTTTCGACGATGGGCAGCCGTATTTCACTGTAACCATAAGCGCCGAGTACGTCTCTGATACAAAGTTCTGCATATTGCCAGAGCGGTGTCTGTTCGGGAAGCACATCGTGCATCCCGCGAATTGCTTGAATATTATTGGCCATATTTAAATAGGGTTGATGTCACGGATTTAAATAACCTCTCATTAATAGGGGTAAACCTACAAAAAACAAAACGAGGCAAAGGACGAAAGGCAAAAAAACCACAGCCTTCGCCCTTTGCCTTTCGCCCTTCGTCTTTTAATTAAAAACCGTTAAGCGCTACGATTTTTTTTGCTTCAGTTGAAAGCGGAAATTTTTCCAGTAACAAGTTTTTATATTGCTTGGCCAGCTCTTTATTGCCCAGCGCCCGTTCAGTTTGTGCGGCAAACCATAAGGTTTCCGAAGTGTGGCCGGCAACGCCAAGATAGCGCTGCAAAAAACCTTTTGCCGCCCAAAAATCGCTTTTTTCATAAGCTATTTTCTGCATTTCCGATAATGCAGGCGCATAGGCTTTATTAAATTGCAATGCTTGCCTGAAATAATTCTCGGCTTGCTGTTTTTGCCCCATGCCCAGTTGGCAGCGTCCGGCATTTGTTAATGCCAACCATTGTCTATCGTTTAGCGGATTTGAACCCGCCTCGGACAATAACGCCATGCCGTCTTCAAGCTCGCCATGTTCACAGAGAAAACGACCCAAATTATTTTTCACCGCCAAATCGTCAGGCGTCAAATCCAGGGCCGTCTCATAATGGTCTTTGGCTTTATCGGGTTGATTTAATTTTTCATACAAAAAAGCCAGGGCATTATGCGCCTGCGCATTATCCGAGTTATTTTTTAATGCCCGCTGCAAGTTTTCCTTAGCCAGCTCCAGCTTATTCATGCTGAGATAGCGCACCCCCAACTGCAAATGTATATCGCCGGCATCATCATGCTTAGCGTTACTCGCTGAACCGCAAGCAACCAAGGTCGCAGCAAGCAGGACCAGTAAAAATCGATTCATCTTTTTTGCTGCATCACGCTGCACGTTCAGAATCTGCCGCATGGAGTTTTAAGTGTCTGCGACTTTTATCCTGAACTTGCCCTACCAACTGACCGCAGGCCGCATCAATATCTTCGCCGCGCGTCTTTCTGACTGTGGTGATTATGCCGGCGTCAGTTAACAGCGTTTTAAATCGGTCGATCGTTTCACTGTTTGAACAGCGGTAAGACGACGAGGGAAACGGGTTAAACGGTATCAAATTGACTTTTGACGGCACCGTTTTTAACAGCTTGATCAATCCCCGCGCATCCTGCAGCGAGTCATTAATGCCATCCAGCATCACGTATTCAAAAGTAACGGTGCGGCGCGGCGCTATCTTGGCGTTATCCCGGCACGCCTCCATTAACTCCTTCAATGGATATTTTTTATTGACAGGAACCAGTTCATCCCTTAATTCATCGGTCACTGCATGTAACGACACCGCAAGACTGACATCGCAGACCTGGGTTAATCGGTACATGGCCGGGACTACGCCCGAGGTGCTGACGGTCACCCGGCGCTTGGACAATCCGAAAGTGAAATCATCCATCATCAGGTTCATGGCCGCGACGGCATTGTCAAAATTAAGCAGCGGTTCGCCCATGCCCATCATCACGACATTGGTAATGCGCTTTTCTGCGCCCAAACGTTTTTGCGCAACCACTAACTGGCCGATAATTTCTGCGGTGGTCAGATTACGATTAAAGCCCTGCTGGGCGGTGGAGCAAAAAGTGCAAGCCAATGCACAACCGATTTGCGAGGATACGCATAAAGTGCCTCGCCCTTCTTCAGGAATAAAAACCGTTTCTATCCGGTTGCCGCAACCGGTTTGAATCACCCATTTACGGGTACCGTCTGTGGCAATTTTTTCAAGCACAATTTCCGGCGTTGCAATAATGCAATTCTCGGTTAAATACGCACGCAACGACTTGCTCAAATTGGTCATCAGGTCGAAGTCTTCGACCTCTTCCTGATAAATCCATTTGAGCAATTGGGTCGCCCGGAACGGTTTTTCGCCTAAGCCGACAAAAAAGGCTGCAAGGCCTTTTCTGTCGAAATCGAGCAAATTGATGGTTTTGGTGTTAACGGGTTCTAGCACAGATTTCATTGTTTGAGAAAAAGTAAGCAATTTCCCTTTGAGCCGTTTCAACTGCATCCGATCCGTGTACAGCATTTTCGTCGATACTGTCGGCAAAATCAGCGCGTATAGTGCCTGCAGCCGCTTCTTTAGGGTTGGTAGCGCCCATGATGTCGCGATGCTTAAGAACCGCGTTTTCGCCTTCCAACACTTGCATAATCACAGGGCCTGAAATCATAAAAGCCACTAAATCATTAAAGAAACCGCGCTCGCTGTGTTCTGCGTAAAAACCTTCGGCTTGTTCTTTGGTTAAATGCAGCATTTTTGCGGCAACGATCTTTAAATCGTTCTTTTCAAAACGACTGTAAATTTCGCCGATAACGTTTTTTGCTACCGCGTCAGGTTTAATGATTGAGAAAGTGCGTTCTATCGCCATTTTTTTAAAACTCCAAATTAAGAATAAATGTTGTTAAGTAGTCGTTCAAAAGTTTTTTAACATTTTTGTTCACCACGGAGAGCACGGAGAACACGAAGGTAATTATTTTTCTTCGCGTTCTCCGTGGTAAATAGTTTTTTCAATTTGTTAAAAAACTTTAGGTCCCTTACTTAAGCGGCTAATTATACCTGATCAACCGCTGTATTTTGAAAATACCTGATGTGCTTAAGGCCTGTCATCCATTAGTTCTGCGCCTTCCTTTACCGGAATTATCAAATCCTCTGCGCTAATACCCAACAGCAAAACCATAGGACTGGCGATAAAAATAGAAGAATAGGTGCCAAAAACTACGCCGAACAACAGGGCAATAGAAAAATTATGAATCACCTGTCCGCCTAGAAAAAACAACGAAACCAGCGCCAAAAATACCGTCAGCGAAGTAATAATGGTTCGACTTAAGGTCACATTAACCGCAACATTCATAATATCTTCGGTCGATTTGTTTCTTAATTGCCTGAAATTTTCGCGGATACGGTCATAAACCACAATGGTATCGTTCAACGAATAACCGATCAGCGCAAGAATCGCCGCCAATACCGTCAGGTCGAACTCCAGTCCTAACACAGAGAACAATCCCAACGTGACAATCACATCATGAAATGTCGCTATGATGGCGCCGACAGAAAATTTCCACTCAAAACGCCAGGCCACATAAATCAGAATGCCTATCGTTGAATACAACAGCGCCAAAAAACCATCCTCAGCCAGGTCATCACCCACCTGAGGACCGACAAATTCAACACGATGAATAATTGCCGGCTCTTTAGTCGTCTTGTTAATCGCATCAAGCACCTTGTCGCTTAAATCGGCGCTACTCACGCCTTCATGAGGCTTCAAGCGAATCAACACATCTTTTGTGGTGCCGAAATTCTGCACCGTAGCATCGCTAAAGCCTTCAGCGCTCAATGTGCTGCGCAACTCCGTCAAATCGGCAGATTGTTGATAGCCGACTTCAATCAGCGTCCCGCCAGTAAAATCAATCCCCATCGGCAAACCGCGTATAGCCAGCGATCCTATCGAAATAAGCATCAACACAGCGGAAAATATCAACGCTATGTTCCGGTTACCTATAAAATTTATATTGTTTTTTAACATGATTTAATCTTCTATAAAGTGCTAAATAGATAACTTCTCAACCCTGCGGTTACCGTATGCCCAGTTCATAATCATCCGTGTGCCGGTAATGGCGGTAAACATCGACGACAAAATACCTATAATCAGCGTCACCGCAAAACCTTTAACAGAACCTGCACCAAAACCGAATAACATGACCGCCACTAACAGCGTGGTGATATTGGAATCGAGAATCGTCGCAAAGGCTTTTTCAAAACCTATGTAGATAGCCGATTGCGGCGTGTTGCCATTGCGGGTTTCTTCTTTAATCCGTTCGAAAATCAATACGTTGGCATCAACCGACATACCCACGGTCAGGATGATCCCGGCAATGCCGGGCAAGGTCAGCGTCGCCTGCAGCATCGACAAAACCGCTAGAATAATGAATACGTTAAACACCAGCGCAATGTTGGCAAATACGCCGCAAAGCCGGTAGTACACCATCATAAACAGCGCGACTAAAGCAAAACCCACCACAAAAGACAACATGCCTTTATTGATATTGTCTTGACCCAAACTTGGCCCTACGGTACGTTCTTCGACAATATCAACCGGTGCCGCAAGCGCTCCGGCTCTTAGCAATAACGACAGATTGCGCGCTTCCTGAGGACTGTCTAATCCGGTGGTCTGGAATCGATTGCTAAAAACGCCCTGAATGGTCGCCACATTAATGACTTTTTCAACTTTCTGTTTATGACGGACTTTTTGACCGTTTACCGACTTGGTTTCGACCTTATATTCGATGAACACCACCGCCATCGGCTTGCCGACATTGGCCTGGGTCAGTTTACCCATTTTGCTTGCGCCGACGCCGTTCAGGGAAATATTCACCGAAGGTCTGCCGTCCTGATCAACGCCGGAAGAAGCGTCGACGATTTGGTCGCCGGTGACAATAACCCGACGATCCAGCAGGATAGGGTTGCCGTTTCTTTCATAATACAAGCGACTGCCAACCGGAACATGACCTTCAACCGCTCTTTGCACGTCGTGTTCCACATCAACCAGGCGATATTCCAGCGTCGCCGTGGTACCCAAAATTTCCTTGGCGCGTGTGGTGTCCTGCACTCCCGGCAACTGAACCACGATACGGTTTTCACCTTGCTGCTGAATCACCGGCTCGGCAACACCCAATTCGTTGACACGATTACGCAAAGTGGTCATGTTTTGCGCGACGGCAAACTTTTTGATGTCCCGTACTTCTTTTTCGGAAAGCTTCAACCAGATTTGATCCTGCTCTTCGGGCTCGGTAACATCCAGAGTGCGAAAATCTTTACCCAGCAGCGTCAACACTGCCGACTTGTCATCCGCCGAGTTCAGCTTAACCTTAATGAATCCGCTGTCTTTAGACACCGATTGATAACGGATTTTTTCATTTCTTAAGGCCAGGCGCACATCATCGTTGTAACGCTCTTCAGCCTGCTTAACGGCAGCATCCATGTCCACTTCCAGCAGAAAATGCACCCCGCCGCGCAAGTCCAGACCCAAATACATAGCCTCCGCACCCAAAGATCTTAACCATGCAGGTGTGGTAGCCGCCAGGTTTAACGCAACGTTATAATCGTCGCCCATTTGATCTCTGAGTAAATCCGCCACTTTAAGCTGATCATCGGCACTGTTGAGCCGGGCTAAAACAAGACCGTCTGTAAACTCGAAGGCCTTTGCAGTAAATCCTGCCGCCTTAATCGCAGACTCGATTCGATTAGCCTGCTCCTGCGTCAGTTTAGCCGGACGTGTCGATGACACCTGAACGGAAGGATTATCGCCGTACAAATTCGGCAACGCATAAATGATTCCGACCGCAAAAACGATCAGAACCAAGAGATTTTTCCAAAGCGGGAAACTGTTTTGCATGTGCTATTCCAATAACTCAACTATGTCGTAGAGACGTTGTGGGCGCGA
>JAURVK010000060.1 GCA_030655535.1 Methylobacter sp.
AGGATCGTACGAGTTCGAGTTCGAGTTCGAATTAGACATGCATTAATACCAAGTAAAGATTTGTACAAATTAAAGACTGAAAAGGTGGACTGTTCTTTTAGCAACAGCCCACCCTAGTGAACATGAAACTTAATGAAATTATAACAAGTATAATGCGCGGCGGTGTTATTTAAAATAATGCCGAACTTCCAAAGCATGTAACTTCGGCATATTATCGCCGTTTTCCGCATTTAAAAATGCGTCTAGGTTTTAACTTGGCAGCCATTTACAATAGCTCTACTTTGTAGAAATTTTCTGTCGTTATATGCCTAAAAGATCCCTCATCATTTTAACAATGCTGCTTATCCCGGCATTAGTCGCTATTGCCGTTTATTTTGTCCCGACCCCGTCACAAAAAGCCGGCATTACACCGCCTGCAACCGTTTTCAACCGCTCGGGAGAAACCGTTGCGGTAGAAAAGCCTTGCTCTAATGAACATCCCGAATGGCGACAGGCGCAGGTTATCGATGGCGTAAAAATCGATGAAGCGCTGTCATGCGAGCCTGATAACCCCTACGACATTGCGGTTGCGGTCAAAGGCGCCAACAATGTGTCGATGAATACCTTGATGCAATCGCATTTGTCCCAGGATACCCTGACCATGACCGACGACCTGGACGGCGATGGCGATCCCGACATCATCCGCATCAAGCTGGAGATCGTGGAACTTAACGGTGCAAGCCCCGACGGCGACTTCCTGATTAACACCTTCGACATTGCCCCCGGCATCCAGCCTGGGCTTTGGGTGTTCGCGCCCAAATCCAGCGGCATGGCCGTTAAAAACTTCAACTCGCTAGTCGCCAATCCGTTGCTGCGCGCACCATCGCCGGTGATTCGAGTTGAGCAAGGCGACAAAGTTTATATCACGCTGGAAAACACCCATTATTTACCCCACACCATCCATCTTCATGGTGTTGACCATTCCTGGGAAACTGCTGCCGGTGACGATAATGACGGCATGGAAGAACATCCGGTCTTTCCCGGCAAAAGCCATACCTATGAAATACAGCCCAGACATGCCGGCACCATGCTTTATCATTGCCATGTGCAAACCGCCCAGCACACCATGATGGGTTTGAACGGCCTATTTATTGTGGAAGAAAACCGTCCCAATAACCGGGTGCAGACCTTTAATATCGGCGCGGGGCAAGTCCGTCACCCAGCCGTTGCGGTGAAGGAATCCTACAGTCGGGAATATGATTTACATTATCAGTCCGTCGATAAAAAACTGGCAAAAATCATACAGGATGCCAATGACCCAAGGCTGATCGCGCACCGGATGAGCCGCGAATACAACATGACCGAATCGTTTGAAAACTATTTCATGCTGAACGGCCATTCCTTCCCCTACACGCTCAGGGATGCGGTGATTATCGCCAATGACAATGAAGACATCAAACTGCATGTCGCCAACGCCCAGCGCTCTTTGGTAGCGCTGCATATCCACGGGCATAAGGTCGCCATTACCGCTTATGACGGCGTTGAACAACCAACCGGATCGCAGATAACGCGGGATGTTGTTGACATCGCTCCGGCGCAGCGGCTTAATCTGCGGCTGCGCACCCGAAACAACGGCTTGGACAGTTACGGCCCAGGCTTGTGGATGTTTCATGACCATGTACCGACCGGCACTACCACCGATGGCATGGAACCGGGCGGCAACATGGCTATCCTTGCCTATAAGTCGTTACTTGATGAACAAGGCATGCCGAAAATGCATGATGCTTTCCTTGATCAGGTGTTTAACAAAGATTACTACGCCAAAAAACAGGCTGTCTGGGGTGAGGGCGATTTTGCGCCGCTGCTCGGCGAAGCCGGATTGATTGCGCCCGACTATGTCCGCATCATCGTGTTCGGCTTGGCGGCAGGTTTAAGCTTAGGGCTGATTATTTTTATGGTGCTGGTTTATAAGCGGAAGAAAAAGCTATGAAATTTTTGAAACGACTCACCCTAGCCGGCGCTCGTTCCTTCACGTCACAAGCCGTGCTGTTTAGAATCGTCAGTTTCAAAGCTAGCTTTGAACTCCGATATCCACATTTTCTGGAGTCCAAAGCTAGCTTTGCTTGTTTCAAACTATTAATGGCACTGTTAATAATACTGGGCCTGCATAGCCACGCTGCGCTTGGGGATGAAACCATGGCCATGATGCATCACGGCAGCATGATGATGGATGAGAAAAGCATGATCATGAATGCCAACAGCGACAATCCGCCCAAGGACTGCCCGAAAATTTCCGGAGACGTCAATATCACCATCCATGCCGGGCAGAAACACGCGCTGAAATTTCCCGGTAAAATGTTTGCCTTCGACCATCAGGAATGGGATGTTGCGCCCTGCTCCCGGATCAACATCACCTTTATCAATGACGACCAGATACGCCATCAACTCATGATTCACGGCCTGCCCGGCTACTTGTATCCGCAGGGCATGTTTCATCTGGAACTTTACGGCCCCGGCGAATTAAAGGCCTCGCTGATTGTGCCCAGCCAAAAAAAAACCTACCTCGTGCATTGCGAACTGGCGCAACACATGGAAAAAGGCATGAAGGCGCAATTAAAAGTCGACGGCGGCGATGGCGATTTGCCCAGCATTCCCGGCATCAGTTCGCCTATCAAAGCCGATATTTATCCGATAGACTGGAACCAAACCGCCTGGGCAGTGTTGATTGTTTGTGTATTGATAGGCTGTGTTGTCCCATTTTTTGTCATAAGAAATAAAGTCTAATTTTTCATTGTCCACCATCATGGAAGTCAGGCCAAGGGCAAAAGACGCAAGGTTAAAAAAACCGACCCGTCTGCGCTGAAGAGCGTTGTAAACCAATATCCGCTAAACTAGCATTATCATAGAGAGCCTTATGAAACAATTGCTGTCATTCATTGCGATTTCCATAATATTAGTTGTTTGCCAGAACGCATCGGCACGCGAAAAAACCACTAAAACCACTAAAGGCGGCGCATTGCAATGCGCCGCCTTTAGCCCCTATGTCGGCAAGCTTAACCCCGATTATGGCGTTCATCCGTCCAAAGAATTAATCGATCAGCTGCTGGATAAATTGATTAAGGAAACCTCTTTCCGCTGCATCATGACTTACGGGGTCATGGATGGACTGGAATATACTTTTGCCGCCGCCGAGGCCCGAAACCTTAAAGTCATTGCCATCATCTGGCTGGATGACGACATCGCCGTCAATTCGCGCTCCATAACCAGCGGCATTGAGGTCGCCAAAGCCTATCCCAAAACCATCATAAAATTGAGCTGCGGTTCCGAAGTCAGAACCCGCCACGACTATGCCTTCGATGGGGAGATCACCCGTTGCATAGACAGTCTGCGCAAAGCGGGCGTATCCCAACCCATCACCACCATAGATACCTGGTGGGAGTGGTGTAATCGCACTACACCTTGTCATCAAACCAATTTTGGCGCGCAAGTCGATTGGATAGGAATCAACGTTTTTCCCTGGTGGGAAAACAAATATTCCGGGGTTTTTCCCTGTATTCCGGCAAAAAAAGCAGCTGATTTTCATATTGCCCGACTTGAGGATATACACCGGACTTATCCCGGTAAAGCTGCAACCTTAACTGAATTCGGCTGGCCGAATGGCCCCGAAGGCGGTACTGAAATCAATAAACTGACCAAACAGCATTGTGGTATTTCAGGCATAAAAAACCAAGCGCTGGTCGTTAAGTCCACCTTCAAAAAACTGGCGGAAAAAGGCTGGGACGGCGTGGTATTCGAAGCATTTTCAGAGAACTGGAAGCCTAGCGCAGAAGGTGACTTCGGCAGTTTTTGGGGAATATGCAAAGGGGAGCCGCCTTATACTTGCATGAGTTTTTAGATCTAAAAACGTATTTGTGCGAGGCGGCTTTACTCGCCCCATCAATAAATCTATTTTATCCAGGCTATTTGGCCATCATTCCTAAGATGCAGCATGTGCTGAACGCCGTGTAATGCATCAATATACAGCACATTTTTCGGCTCTTTTTACTAAAAACTAAAATCCAATTACTCATTACGCTCATCGCAATTTATAATCATCGCTTTTTTAAAATTTACAGCACTTAGGATGTGGCGTGGCCGTGTTGCTAGGGCACTTTAACTAAACAACCGCCAGCTAAAAGCTGGTGGGTTTGAGTTACGGACTGAAAGTCCGGATACGCGTCGGCTTTACGACGCGTCTTAGTCCCCCTCAGACTGGCGCCCTATCGAGTTTTGCTTAACGATACACGAACACCATTGACAATGTGCCATATGGGCTTCTGAGTGTGTAAATTAAGGTCAAAGCAACATAAGGATCTTTTAAAGATTGCGAAGCAAGCTGACCGGCTGAAGCCGGTGGTTTTAACCTTGTGCTTGGAAAATAAAGCAAAGCACCAATGAAAGCGCACTCGTGCCTTTAATTATTCATTTTTTTGAGAACGGTTTTTAAATGACTAAAGTTAAATTAACGCTATTTATTCTAAATGTTGTATGGTTATTTGCAGTGTCCGAGGTCAGCTATGGCCGTTATACAGCCATCATCATTGACGCAAATAACGGCGACGTTTTACATGAAGTAGAAGCGACTCAGTCATGGTATCCAGCCTCGCTAACCAAACTAATGACACTGTACATGACATTTGACGCATTAAAAGCCGGTCAAATTCATCTGCACGACACCTTAACCGTATCAACTCATGCATCACAGCAGCCCAATAGTAAACTAGGCTTAAGACGCGGCGAACATTTGACCGTCGAAGATGCCATTTTAGCCACAATTACCCGTTCCGCGAATGACGCGTCAGTTGTTCTTGCAGAACATCTGGGCGATACGGAAGAGAATTTTGCCGTTAAAATGACAAAAAAATCACATTCATTGGGCATGTACAACACCCAGTTCAAGAACGCAACCGGCCTTCCCAACAACTGGCAAGTAACCACATCCAGAGATATGGCCGTTCTGGCATGGAAAACTCAGCGCAATTTCCCCGAATATTATCACTATTTTTCTGCGCATAGCTTTAATTACAAAGGCACAGTACTGCGCAGCATCAACAAATTCACAGCCAACTATCCCGGCGCCGAAGGCATGAAAACCGGATTCACCTGCGGTTCCGGTTTCAACCTGATCGGTGCGGCCCATCAAAACGGCAAACATCTGATCGGTGTGGTCATGGGCGGCACGAGCAGCAAAGAACGCTACCAGTTAATGATGCAAAAAATGGATGCGGGGTTCGCTTATCAAACTAACGGCTATCCAGCAAGAAACATCATCACCATGTCTACAAAATCAGCCGGCACCCCGCCCTACCAACTTGACTGCGGCAATGGAGCCGTTACCCATTCAAAACCGACATCGAGTCGCATCAAGCATAATTCCGAAAGCAAAAATACTGGCCGGATAAAAACCAAAATCAAGGCGAGTAATAAGGAAAAGCTTAAGAAAGCCAGTACCCAGAGTATCGGCAAGAAAAAGGTTAAAAACAAAAACTTCCATAAACCGTAAACCGGCAGCAACACAGCCAGTACAACAAAGAGCAAATACCGCCATTGCGTTAAACGGCGAATTCAACTCCGGAGAACAGTATTGGAGGGTCAGAGCAAACTTAAGATTGGCTATAAGCGCAAAAAAAAGGGGGAAACCTGTTGGCTGTCTGAAGAAAAAAGCGAATAAACGACTTGAGTTTATTCTACCCCAGTTATTCTTACCTATCCCTTACAAAACCGACACTCACTCGCCCGCTTTATGTTTTTTATTGAAAAACATGGCTTAATCTCCTATCCTCCACCTTGAGGTTTTGACTGAAGGTTAAAACCTTTGCTCACTATATTCTAAACTACTCCCCTTGGAGATTGTATGAAGATTGGTATACCTAAAGAGATTCACCCGGGTGAAAAACGTGTGGCCACTACGCCTGAGGCCGCAGAACAAATTATAAAACTGGGTTTTTCCGTACTGCTCGAAAAAGGTGCAGGACTTGCTGCGAATATTTCCGATGAAGCCTACAAGGAAGTGGGGGTCGAAATTGTTACCAATGCCAAGACGCTATGGAAAAAAGCGGATATTGTCATGAAGGTTCGCGCACCCGAATGTCACCCCGAACTGGCACTGGATGAAATCGCCCTGCTATCCAAAGGCGGTCACTTAATCAGCTTTATCTGGCCTGCGCAAAATGAAGAGTTAATGCAGCAATTGGCAGCCAAAGATGCGACGGTACTGGCTATGGACAGTGTACCGCGCATATCCAGAGCACAAAAGCTCGATGCGCTCAGTTCCATGGCCAATATTGCCGGTTATCGTGCTGTCATTGAAGCCGCACAGCATTTCGGCCGGTTTTTTACCGGACAGATTACCGCTGCCGGTAAAGTTCCCCCCGCTAAAGTGCTGGTTATCGGCGCAGGTGTTGCCGGTCTTGCCGCAATCGGCACGGCAAAAAGCATGGGCGCAATCGTCAGGGCTTTCGATACCCGTCCTGAAGTCAAAGAACAAATCGAAAGCATGGATGCCGAGTTTTTGCTGCTGGACTTTAAAGAAGAAGGCGCAGGCTTAGGCGGTTACGCCAAGACCATGTCCAAGGAATTCATTGAAGCTGAAATGGCCTTGTTTGCCAGACAGGCAATGGAAGTGGACATCATTGTCACCACCGCGCTGATTCCCGGCAAACCGGCACCCAAGTTGATCACCGAAGGCATGGTTAAATCCATGAAACCGGGCAGTATTATTGTCGATCTGGCGGCCGAACAAGGCGGCAATTGCGCGTTGACCGAGAAAGATCAGGTAGTGGTAAAACACGGCGTGACGATTATCGGTTACAGCAATTTACCCAGTCGTTTGGCTAATCAATCGAGTCAGCTTTATGCGACCAACCTCAGGCATTTATTAACGGAACTTTGCCCTGAAAAAAACGGCACGATCAACGTCAATATGGACGATGAGGTGATACGCGGCACTACGGTCATTAAAGAAGGCAAAATCACCTGGCCGCCGCCACCGCCAAAACTATCCGCCGCCCCTGCCCCGCAAACCGAAGCGCCTGCTTATGCATCGGTTAAGGAGCAACAAAAAAAATCCATCATTCCTGAATCGATTAAGCAGTTTATACCGTTAATTATTGGCGGCTTGGCGCTGTTCGGAATCGGTTCGGTTACCCCTGCATCGTTCATGTCGCACTTTACCGTGTTTGTGCTGACGTGTTTCATCGGTTATCAGGTGATCTGGAATGTCTCTGCATCGCTACACACCCCGTTAATGAGTGTAACCAATGCTATCAGCGGCATTATTGTTATCGGGGCTGTCGTGCAAATTTCCGCGCCAGGCTTTGTTATCAGCTTCCTTGCCGGATTGGCGATACTCATTGCATCTATCAATATTGCCGGCGGCTTTTTAGTCACTCGTCGTATGTTAGAAATGTTCAGAAAATAACCGGAGAATATGATGTCCCAAAGTTTAGTCACGATGTCTTACATCGTCGCCACCATTCTGTTTATTTTCAGTTTAAGTGGTTTAAGTAATCAGGAAACCGCCCGTCGAGGCAATTATTACGGCATGTTAGGCATGGCGATTGCCATTATCGCCACCGCATTAAGCGCATCGGTTACCTCCTACGTTGTTTTAATCATTGCGTTGTTAATCGGCGGCGCTATTGGCGCTAAAGCTGCATTAAAAGTTGAAATGACGCAAATGCCGGAATTGGTTGCCATCATGCACAGCTTGGTGGGTATGGCTGCTGTATTGGTAGGTTATGCCAATTTCATGGACAGTTCTTTGAGCTTAAGCGGCGTAGAAAAAAATATTCACGAAGTAGAAATTTACATCGGCATCCTTATCGGGGCCGTGACCTTTTCAGGTTCGGTAATTGCTTTCGGCAAACTCAGCGAACGTATCAGCGGCAAACCGCTATTACTGCCGGGTCGTCATTGGTTAAATTTAGGTTTACTGGTTGCCGCTATCTTCTTGGGTCGGCTGTTCCTGCAACAAGCCGAAACCGGCGGCGGTACCTTCCCTTTATTGCTGATGACGGTAATTGCGCTGGCGTTCGGCATACACATGGTTATGGCGATCGGCGGCGCTGACATGCCGGTGGTGGTGTCCATGCTCAACAGCTATTCGGGATGGGCGGCCGCAGCAACCGGTTTTATGTTAAACAACGACTTGTTGATTGTGACCGGCGCATTGGTCGGCAGCAGCGGCGCGATCTTGAGTTACATCATGTGCCGTGCGATGAACCGCAACTTTATCAGCGTTATTGCCGGAGGTTTTGGCACCGGCTCGGGTGGCGAGGCCGCAGTCGTTGAAGGCGAAGTACAGCCTATCGATGCGGACGAAACAGCGCAATTATTGCTGGCTGCAAAAAATATCGTCATTATTCCAGGCTACGGTATGGCGGTCGCACAGGCTCAACACACCGTTAATGAAATTACCAAGCTATTGCGGGATAAAGGCAAGAAAGTCGGTTTCGGCATCCATCCGGTTGCAGGAAGAATGCCCGGCCACATGAACGTGCTGTTAGCCGAGGCCAAAGTACCTTACGACATCGTTTATGAAATGGACGAAATCAATGAAGATTGGGCGCATGTTGACGTGTCCATCGTCATCGGCGCCAACGACATTGTCAATCCGTCCGCGCTGGATGATCCCAACAGCCCGATTGCCGGTATGCCGGTACTGGAATGCTGGAAAGGCGAAACGACCATCGTACTTAAACGCAGCATGGCATCGGGCTATGCCGGCGTAGGCAATCCGTTATTCGTACTGGAAAATACCCGTATGTTGTTTGGCGATGCCAATGCGACTATGCAAGCGGTATTGAAGGCGTTAAAGGGGTAAGGTTTAAAAAGAAAATGTGTTGGGGGGAGCTTTGCGAACCCCAATATTTTGGGTGGTGCTATTTATGCGAGTAGCAATTTAAATTTCAATCCGGCATACACAACTTTTACTTCCCGGCTTTGCCGGAACTAGACTAAGGTACAAGGCTAAAACCTAGGGCTTTCGCCTTGTACTTTTATTTAAAGTATCTCCTCGACTTCAATAGATTTCAGCAAACCCGAATACTTGGTATCAATTTCAATGACTAACTCGCAGCCGCCGAAATCATCGGTCTTCTCACTGATTATTTTGGCGCAGGCAAATAATTTTGCCCTTATTTCGCCTTGATCAGGCTGCAAATAACATTTTCTTTTGATTTTGGTATTTGAAAATATTTCGGCCAATGCCTGATAAAGCAGGTCTACACCGGCTCCGGTTTCGGCGGACAACCATACCCGCACCGGATTGCCGACATCATCCCGTTCAATACGCGGCTGGATGTCATCCAATAAATCGATTTTATTGAAAACTTCAAGCTGCCTGACTTCATTGGCATCAATGTCTTCAAGCACCTGGTTGACCTGATAAATGGTCTCTGCCCGGTCATCGCTACTGGCATCGATGACATGCAACAATAAATCCGCTTCGCTGGCTTCCTGCAACGTGGATTTAAACGCCGCCACCAGCTCATGCGGCAAATGCCGTATAAAACCTACGGTGTCGGCCAACACAATCTCGCTATTATTGGGCAAGTGGCAGTTGCGCAAGGTCGGATCCAAGGTAGCAAACAACTGATCGGCGACGTAAATGTCGGCACCGGTCAGGGTATTAAACAAGGTTGATTTACCGGCGTTGGTGTAGCCGACCAGAGAAACCGAGGGCACTTCGGCTTTTCTCCGCTTACTGCGGCCTTGATGCCGTTGTTTGTCGACTTTATCCAAACGCTGTTGAATCTGTTTGATGCGCAAACCCAATAAGCGCCGGTCGGTTTCCAGCTGGGTTTCAC